>JAQVSS010000113.1 GCA_028700415.1 Kiritimatiellia bacterium | reverse complement strand
TCCTTGGCCTGATAGGACGCCTCGGAGTCCTGGGCGAGCGACCACCCCCTCGGCATCATCGGCGACGACCAGCCCTTGATGCGCTCGGGCTTGTACTGCGTGGCGATGACAAGACCCGCGTTGAGGTTGGCGTTCTTCCAGCTCGAAAGGTCATGCGCCCCCGTTCCCGAACGCGCGGCGAGAAACTTGACGTTCACGAAGTTCGCCGTACCATGGAAGTTGCCGGACGCCGCCGTCGACGCGCTGCGCTTGACGCCCTCGACCTCGCGCTGACGCGCGCAGTTGACCTTCCACGTCATGCCGTCGAGGATGTTCTGGCCGATCTCCGTGCAGGGAATCGCCATTTCGAGCGTCCAGCGGTCGGGCAGGACCTTCACCGCCCACTTCGCCTTCGTGACGACCGAGAGGTCGCGCACGGTGGCGGACTTCTGCAGCGCGTCGATGATCTGTCCCTTCGAGTTGACCATCATATGCCACGCCGCCTGGTTCATGTCGGGATAGGAGTAGAAGAGCTCGAGGTGGTTCCCGAGTGTGCCGCAGCCCTCCGCGAAACGGTCGACCTTGTCCCCCGCGATCATCTTGTCCGTCATCGGCTCCATCGCCTCGATGCCGAAATAGAGGTGGTCGCGGTCATAGACGACCTTCATGTACGTCTTCTGCGGATCGAAGCCGGGGCCGCGGTTCCACGGCGGCGCCTGGAAGTTCGAGTACGAGTCGGCCGCCTGCCAGTCCCTCTCGTCAAGGACGCCGTCGACGGCGATCTCGCCCGTGCGCTTGTAGGCCGTCATCTCGCGGTAGCTCTCGACATGCGTCTTGCGCGCCTTGAGCCACGTGAGCCGGAAGATCTCCTGCTCGCGCGCGATGTGCGCCGCGGCGCGTTCGTCCCCCGCCGCCTTCGCCGCCGCAAGCGCCCTTTCGAGGGACGCGACGAGCTTCTCCTCGCTGCCCGGACGGTCGAGGCAGCGGCCCGTCGTGATGCCCTGGCCCCAGCCGATACAGCCGGGCGTCTTGAGGAAGCAGTCCGTCAGGAGCGCGCGGAACTCCTTCATGCCGGCTTCCCAGCCAGTGCCGTAGAAGAGACGGTTCGCCTCCCCGAGCGCCGCCTGCCAGTCGGCCTTCGGATTCCACATCACGATCGACGACACGTAGGCCGTCTGCCACATCGCCCACCAGTGGTAGCGCCTGCCGTAGAACGGCGCCCAGTTCTTGGCGAAGCCCGAGAACTCGGGAAACGGGCCGTTCAGGCAGAAGCTCGAGCCCGTGCAGCCGATCTGCGGATATTCGGCGATGCTCTTCGCGAGGACGCTCTCGCTCGGCAGCATGTCGCAGCCCGGCGAGCCGATGCCGTCCCACGCGCCGATCTCGTCGCGGTTGACGAGGTACTTCATGCCGAGCTTCTTCCAGCCGGCATAGATCTTGACCATCTCCTTGTTGACCTCGCACGCCGGGTCGCACGCGGAATGCCGCCAGCACTGGTTGTTGAAGCTGATGAGGACCCTGAGGCGCGGATCGGGCTTCACGTGCACCGGCGCGTACCAGAAGTTCTGGTACGCCCAGCCGCCGAGCTTCGCGTCCGGCACCTCCTCCCACACGCGCCGGGCGATCTCGTTGACCATGTGCCAGTAGCGGTCGGAAAGCTCGCCGCGCGTGTTCTTCATCTCGGGCGCGTCGAGTTTCCTGCAGTTCTCGCACTGGCACCAGACGGTCGTGTCGTTGTTGCCGATGGTGATGAAGTCCTCCGCGCCGTGCGGCTCCCTGCAGCGGCGGACGAGCGACTTCGCCATCTCATTGAGGCAGCCGGGATCCGACACGCACGGATTCGGCGTGTGGGCGGTCCACGTCGGCACGCGCATGCCGTCCACGAGCGGGCACCACTCGGGATGGGCCTTGAGGAGGTTGTCGGCGCGCTCCTTCCCGTCCTTGCCGGGCATGTTCGCGACAAGCAGGTCGCCGAGGATGTGTCCGCCCGTCGCGCGGCCCTTCGCCGCCAGCTCCAGCATCCTCTCGCCCTCGACGCCCGCGAACTGCCGGGCGCCGACGAGGACGTGCATGTTGTTGCGCACGAGCCAGAGCCCCGAGGCAAGGTCGGTGGCGCACGTGTTGCGGACGTTGAGATGCGGGTTCTGCACCTCGCGGCCGCACGGCACCGTGACCGACTTGCCCGCCAGGACGCAGTATTCGCAGTCCTCGCCCGGCGCCACCCAGCGCATGCCGGCAGAACGCTTCAGGATCTCGTAGCAGCCGGAGAGCGCGCCGCGAGGATTCGCGCCGACGATCGTCATCTTTTCGGGCGTCACCTCGATCGCAAAGCCGTCCTCCTTGAGCGCGGGATGCCCCTTCACCTTGACGCAGATCGGATAGGCGCCGTTCAGCTCGCCGCAGCCCGTCGCCCTGGACAGGTACTTCGCGAGTTCCGCCGCGCCAAACCTCTCCGGCGGCGTCGCCCCCTCGTCCAACACGATCCGGCACTTCGCCACGCCGTTGTCGACGAGTTTCACTTCCACCACGTCGGAATCGCACCCGAAGCAGCAGGCCAGCCCGGCGAAGGCGAGCGTCCGCGTCATCTTTGTCATGTTCATCGAGTCTTTCCTTTACCACACCAACAGCAACAGCCTCTGCGCGTTGGCAATCCGCTCCAAGACGGCATATCCCTCGCCGAGGAAGCTGAAGACAAGCGTCGAAACGCCCCTGAACGGATAGACCCCGTCGGCGTTATAGGAAATGTCGGCCTTGCCGCCCATTGCCGAAAGCGTGCCGTTCTCGACCGAGAACGCGAGCGTGCGCGCCTGCTCGTCCGTGATCTTAAGCGTGACGGTGTCGCCGTCCGTCAGGCGCACTTTGCCGAGCGCATTCGTCGTCACGCCCGGCGACGCCGCCGCAACCTCCACGCCCCCGTAGCAGAAGGTGGACGCAAAATCGACGCGCCAGTCATATTCCCACGGCCCGATGTCGAGCGCCGCATTGTATACGCGCTGCGACCGGTCGATGTCCTGCGGACCCGCCATCGCCCAGGCGTTTGTGTCGGCGTCCTGGTCGACGAAAACCGACTCTTTCTTGATCGTCCAAAAGCCCTGCTCGTCCTGTGCGAGCTGCGCCGTGATGTTCGCGTACGACATCTGTCCGCCAAAACACTCGTTCGTGGGCAGGATGTAGCCCGCTGCATGGGCATCGAGCCCCGTATACACGCAGTTCGTCATGACGACGGCGACGTTTAACTGGTTGCGGATGTTGGCGCAGAAGATGCAGTTCCGAATCGTCTTCGTGCTGTCTATGGGGCAATACAGCGAGCGCGGGCGGGTGGTGCCGTTAAAAGCGTATTTCCCGACGAAATTGTTGACGAACAGGGCCGGACACGGGCTAAGTTCACCGCAGAAGTCGAAATATGAGTCCGTGACTTCGGGCAGGGCGTATGTGGCCCAGTCGGTATACGGGTTCTCGAGATTGACGAACCGACACCGGCGAAAGCGTCCGCCGCACGCGCCGTAGCCGCGCCGCGCCTGACAACGCGTGATCAGGCAGTCCTCTATCCGCCCCGACTCTGCCAGGATGCCGCCGCCGTAGCACTCGGGCTTGGCGGACGAACTGTCGACGTCGCCCTCGGTATAGCCATTCGTGATGACGAACCCGCGCAGGACGCCCGTATTCGACACCCATGCACAGCGAATGGCTCCCTCGCCGCAACCGGGATAGCTCGCTGAGCGCTCGACGGGCGCTGGAGCGCCGATGATGAGAGTCTTTTCCATCTCGCCGTCGGCAGTCAGCGTCACGCCCGGCTTGACGTAAACGCGGCTCTTGGTCGGACTGGTGCCGCCCGCATCGCCCTCGTCATAGTCGCCCTCGGACGCATGAATGACGTCACCCGCAACGACATGCACGTTCGTCATCGCGCCGGAAAGCGTGCGCTTCGCCGTCGCGGGCGTGAAGCCGTCTCCGCTGTCGTCCGGCATCGCCGCATTCACGTACCAGTTCGTGCCGATGACGATGCCGGTGATGTCCGCGCCGACCGCCGTCTCGCCGGCCGCCGGTGCCGTGAACGTGTAGGACGTCCCCGGCACGGTCTCGCCGTTCACGACGAACCCGACGGGCGGACGCGTCGCACTGACGATCGAGACCGTCATCGATTCGCCCGGTTCGACGGCATGATAGCCCGCCGGAACGTCAAGCTCGGCATACGGGCTCGTGGCCGTGACATGGACTCCCGAGACGAGCGTCTGCACCGCGCCCGCCGTCGGCCTGCCGTTCTTGAAGACAATGGGGTTGCCGTCGATATCGGAGGAATAGCCCTTGTAGTAGTCCTCCGGCAAGTAGCCATAGCCGACGGCCGGGGACGACGCGAAAAGGTGATAGTCGCCTGCGGCCGCGCCGATGAAAAGCGGATCGGCGTTCAGGACGTCCTGCTCGAGCAGCTTCTCGGACGGATTGGCCCCCGTTGACCACTTCGTGACGCAGCCCATCATCGAATAGGACCAGCTGTCCGACGGCGTCCAAGACTCGACGGTCGCGCAATTACGCGCTTGGGCACTCGACCCGTAGACATAAGTGTCACCGTTGCCCCTATAGCCCGCCGTACATTGCCAGCACGTGTTATTGTTCTGAAACGGGATCTGCGCCCCCGCGTTCTGCCGGTCGAAAACACAGCAATAGGCGGCCGCCCCGCCTTCGATCAGGCGGCCGTTTGCCGCCAGCACGGGCGAGTCGCACATGCTGACGCGGCAGCGCACGAGCGTGCCGTTATAGATGACCTGCCCGCGGTAGGCCGCGCAATTCGTGATGAGGCAGTCGGCGAAATAGGCGTTGTAGCCCGCGCCGCCCTGGTCAGCCGTGACGTTACCGTTGACGACCGAGGCGCAGCGCCCGTCCGTCACGGTGAAGTTCTGGATGACGGCATAGCTGCTGAAACTCGCCGCGCGCATCGCCGCCGGACCGCGTCCGTTCGCAAGATGCGTCGGGCTCTCGAGGTCGAGCTTGCCGTGCAGGACGCTCTTGCCGATGCCCGCGCCGACGAACCGCAGGTTCTTGCCGTAGTTATGCACGCGATTTGTCATGCCGGAGTAATAATACTCGCCCTCGCAATAGTCGCCCGCCGCGCAGTAGATGACGGAATTGATTTCTGCGCGCTCGGCCGCATAGAGCGGCGTCCGGAACGGCTGCGCCTGCGTTCCGCGCTCCGCGCTGTCCACACCGTTCGTCGGGTCGACCCAGTAGGCGTTCGTCGTCACATAGGCGGTGTGCGTGGCCGTGACCGATGCGTTAGTGCTGCCCATGAGCCAGTGGCTGCCATCCATCAGCGGCGGCTGGTTTAAGCCGCCGCTCGTCGACCAGCGCTGGACGTGAACGCCCTCGATGCGCACGCAGTGCTGGGTCGGGAAAACCGTGTCCTGAATGAGCGTGCCGGGCGTATAGGGAGAGCCGTCGACCGTGATGCCCGCAGCTCCCATCGCAGCAGCGCTACCGCTCAGGTTGATGACGATCGGGCCGCCCCCGGCGGCAAAAGCCGGGAACGCCGAACCGATGGCACCTGCAAGAACGAGCACATTCGTTTTCATGAACACCTCCTGTTTAGCGGAATGTCAGAGGTGAGGCGGCGGTACTCCGTCGCCTCCACCGCCTTGTTGGGGGCTGGTCTCATCCAAATCGCTATCGCTATCGGGATCGGTATCGACGCTTTCCGTTTCCTTCGGCTATGTTCAGCGGGATCGATTGGCTGGCCCGAAGCCATTGGTCGCGTGCCGCGTGATGCACACCCTCTAACCGCGCGGCCTTCTCGTAAACCCACGCGACGTAGCTGATCGCCAAGCGATAGACGTCCAGTTTCTCGTGTCCGAGTGCCATTCGGTGTTCCTTCGATTTCGATAGCGATCCCGATTTCGATTTGGATGTCCCAACATGATATGGGCGTCCAATCGCAAAACTCGGGTCAACCGCAACTTTGAGGCCTTAACTCATGTTTGTTAAAAGTTTGAACGCTCGCCTTGAAGAAATCAAGTTTGTTCGTATCTTTATTTCTCGAAGGGCTGGAACACGCGGGACAGACACCCGAGTGGCAGGTCTCCCAGGCCGCACGGGCGGTCGACCTCTTCCAACGCCATTACCTGCCTTTCCGGGAGGGTCAGGACGGCGCAACCGCCGACAACTCGCGCGTTCAAGAAAAACCGCCAACCATGGAGTCGGCGAACCGATTTAGATGGAGCGGGAACGGATTTCTCCCGCGTGAAGCCCGCCCCTCGCTGGCAAGGTTGGAGGGTCGGTTGGTAGGTCATGCCACCCCGATACACGATACTACACGCCCGCCCACCCGCCGAGACCGTGAAAGTCAAAACCCCCTAAAACATTGGTGTTTTAGAGGGCTTTGAGGGTTTTAAAATGGTCGGGGCGAGGAGAGTTGAACTCCTGACCTTTTGCACCCCAAGCAAACGCGCTACCAGGCTGCGCTACGCCCCGAAAGGGTCAAAAAGATTGAGTCGCACTGTAACAAGTCGGCATGCGTCCCGTCAAACCGAAACGGAAAGAAATTTGCCGAACGCGCCCGCGCAAAACATTTTCCGCCTCGACACCTCCTGGCGCGGCATGATATAAATGCCAATCAACCCTGTTCAAAAGGACACAGAAAATCATGGACTCCAACCGCAGAAGCTTCATCCGTGGCGCAGCGCTCGCCGGCATGCCCTTCATCCTCCCCTCCCACATCTGGGCCGCGGAGACCAAGCCGAACAGCCGCCCTACGATCGGTTTCATCGGCATGGGTAAGCAGGCACACGCCCTGCTGAACAACTTCCTGAACCAGGACGTGCATGTGCTCGCCGTCTGCGATGTCGACACCACCCGCCGCGAGGATGCCAAGAAAACGGTTGACGAGTTCTATGCGAAGGCCCCCGAAAAGGGAACCGCGGGCTGCAAGGCGTACAATGATTTCCGCGAATTGATCGCCCGCCCGGACATTGACATGGTCTGCATCGCCACGCCCGACCACTGGCATGCCGTCCAGATCTTGGCCGCATTGCGCGCCGGCAAAGACGTCTATTGCGAAAAGCCCCTGACCCATAACGTTCACGAGTCGATCGAAATCATGAAGGCGGTTAAAGAAACGGGGCGCGTGTTGCAGACTGGCTCGATGCAGCGCTCAAGCAAGGAGTTCCGGGTCGCCTGCGAACTCGTCCGGAACGGGTGCATCGGTAAAGTTCAGCGCGTGGAATGCAGTTTCGGCGGTTCGCCCAAGCCCTACGACCTCAAGGAAGACGCGATGGAGCCCGGGCTGGATTGGGATCTCTGGCTCGGGCCCGCGCAGAAGTGCGCCTACAACCCCGCCCTCAGCCCGCGGGGTGTCCACAAGCATTATCCCGCCTGGCGGAGCTACCGCGAGTTCGGCGGCGGCGGAGTCACGGACTGGGGCGCGCACCACCTGGACATCGCCCAGTGGGGCTTGGGCATGGACGCGGCCGGACCGGTCGAAGTCCGGCCGCCCGAGCAGGCCGGCGCCGGCAACGGCGGCGTGCTGGTCTATGCGGACGGCGTGACGGTCATCCATAAGCCAGGGTTCGGCATTGATTTCTTCGGCACAGAAGGCGAGGTGCAGGTCACCCGCGGCAAGTTCACCTTCACCCGCAACGGCGAGCAGATCGCGAAGTTCACCAAGCGCGAGGACGGCTCCTCGTGCGAGGCGCAGGTGGTGAAAGCGGAAAGGGCTTTTCTCAAGGACGCCAAAATCAAGCTCTATGCCAGCAAAGGGCACATCCCCGATTTCCTGAACTGCGTCAAGAGCCGCCAAAAGCCGATCGCCAACGAACAGGTGGGCGGGCGCACGGCGATCTGTTGCAACCTGCTGAACCAAGTCTATTACAACCGCAAGAGAATCCGCTGGGACCCCATCGCCCTCAAGCTGGTCGAGGGCGACCCGAAGTGGCTGACGCGCGAGTACCGCGCCCCTTGGAACGTGTAAGCCGCCGGAAAGCGGCCGGTTGCTTGAGCATGCGTGCGGGTCAGTTCGCCACGAACCGCATGATGCGCATGGCATGACCCGCGCTCCGGGTCTCGGGGGAAATGCGCAGCGTGAGCGTGTGCGCCCCCGGAGGCAGGGCCGTGCCCAACATCACCGTGCGCGGGTAGTGCAGGCCCTTGCTGTAGGCGTGATAAAGATCCACCTTCTGGAAGGCACCCTTGTCGATGCGGGCCTCGGCGATGCCCGCGTCGGGCCCCGCCACGATATAAGCGCCGACCGCCGTGCCCGAGAACGGAAGGGACACCTCCGCGCCGGGCTCTGTTGCACAGAGCATCGGGATTGATGAGAACCGTGGGCGTTTGCTGCCCGGCAACCCCTTCCAATCTGGCACGCCGAGCGTCCACCCCTGCGCGATTCTTGCCGTCCCGATGTCCACAAACCGCCCTGCCGAATAGCTCAGCGGATCAAGCGGCATAGGCGGAACGGGATGGGGCTTTGCGGATGCCCCGGCCCCGAGGGGTTCCGCCCACGCGCGGGCAAACAGCTCGTCGATCATCCGGGTGCAGATCGCATTGCCGTGCGGCGCCGGGTGCACGCCGCCAAACGTTTTCCACGTGAGCGTGCCGGCGGAGATTTCCTCCGCTACCTCTTTGGCCAAGTGAATGGTCGGGATCGAATAGTGAACGGCCACCGCCTGGTGCGCCTCAATGGTCAGCGGCGTCTTGCCCGCCTGCAGGGCCGCAAGAATGGGCTCGTTGACGAAGAACGTCATCACGACGTCCATTTCCGGGTTCGCCTGCCGCGCCTGCCGCACAATGCCCTCCATGCCGCGGATGCACGCCTCGCGGCTGAGCTGCGCGTCCTGATCGTCGTTGACCGCAAACTCGACGAAAAGCAGATCCACCGTTCCCGCGCCAAGCACGTCCGTCGCGAACCGGAAGGCCCCGGTCGTCGAACAGGTGGAGGAAATACCCGCCGGAATGAAGGTGAACGCGGTTTTCGGGAACCGCTTTCCCAGCAGCTCGCAGACCATCGGGCGGTACCCTTCCATCTCCGTGATTGAACCGCCCAAAAACGCCACAACGCCCCGGCCCGACCGCTCGAACTTGAGGCGCGCGTTCTGGAAATCGCCGCGCAGGCAGACCTTGTCGCCAAAGGCCCGCGGCGCGGGCTCTGCGGCGAACAGGGATGCCGCCACACCGGCGGCAATGAAAAGAACCGGGAATGCTCTGACCATGATGTGTCTCCCTTTTTTACTACAGCCTAACAGTCTAACCACCTAACAGCCCAACAGCCTAACAGCCTCTCTTCCCTCTCCCCCTCGCATCCGCCCCTTTTAGGACGCGAGAATACCGGCGATTTCATCGAACGTGATCGCCCAGACTTTAACGGGCTCACTCTTGCCTTTCACGGTCACGGACCGGAGCGCCGAACCCCAAAGCAGTTGGGGCAAATGCGCGTAGGAATCGGGGCCGATCACAATGTCTTTGCCCAAATTTTTCGATTCGGTCTCAAAACGGAACGCCATGTTCACGGCATCCCCGATGGCCGTGTATTCCCGGTATCCCGCTCCCCCGATGTTGCGCAGAACGGCCTGGCCGGTATTGATGCCGACACCGATTTTAAAAGGAAGCGGAAGCTGTTTAAATGCCGCGTTGAACTGGGTGCAGATCTCATTGAGGTTTTGGGCGGCTTTCAGGGCGTTTGTGACCGACGCATGCCCGTCGTTGCCGGTTTCGGACGACCAGCGGACCATGATGGCGTCGCCGATGAATTTGTCGATCGTTCCCGCACACTCTTCAATGGTCTTTGTGGCCATCTTAAACCACTTGGCCATCAGGGAAGCCAACTGATCCGGCTCCATGCTTTCGCTGATCCGCGTGTAGTTCCGGATGTCGCAGACAAACAGCGTGATTTCCTCCATCCTGACCCCCACCGAAGTCATCGTGAGGGTCACATCCGCATCCTCGTCCGGTTCCGGCGCGGCGGCCGCATCGCGCGCGGCGCAGAATGTCAGTGTGCAGTCCTCCAGCGCAATGACATCCAGGTCTTTCAAGAGGGTCGGCATCACAATGCGTTTCCCGTTCAGAAACGTCCCGTTGGTACTGCCCACATCAATCAGATAATACTCCTCTTTCCCAAGCATGCGGATCATCGCATGGTTCCGGGATATCCTGGGATGCGGGATCACAATCTCATTCGGGACGGTACGCCCAATGGTCAGGATCGGCGCGCACGCGATTTCCCTTTCCTCTGCCCCCCGTTTGAAATGGATTTTAGCCGGCATGTGCCTTGCCCTTTAAGCCGCCCTCCCAACATCCACGGGTCAGGGGCGTCCCGCCGGTTTTTTCGTATACCGCCGGCACGCGACACCCGCCTCTTTGAGCAGCCGTTCGGTCTGCTCCGTAAACGCATAGTCGCCCCCATAGACGACCTCTTTAATGCCCGCGTTGATGATGAGTTTCGCGCATGTCAGGCACGGGCTGATCGTCACGTAGATCGTGGAGCCCGCCAGGCGGATGCCGTAATACGCCGCCTGGCAAATCGCGTTCTGTTCCGCGTGCACGCAAATGCACTCTTCCAGACTGGAGCCCGACGGCGCATGGCCCGCGCAACGCGCGCACCCGCCTTCGAAACAGTTGGTGACCCCGCGCGGCGTGCCGTTATACCCGGTTGAGATGATCCGGTTCTCGGACACCACCACCGCCGCCACCTTGCGGCGCGAACAGTTCGCCCGCGTGGCGGTTACCTGGGCGATCTCCATGAAATAGGTGTCCCAATCCGGACGCGGATCAATACGTTTCTTCTTTGACGCCATACCAACACTCCCAGAAGTTTTCGATGCGTACAGTGTACGTGCTCCCCTCCTCTGATTCAATCCCAATTCCCGGAGGGGGCCGGGTTTGCTATACTTTGCCCCATGAAAACGATCACGTCCTATCGCGGCTGCGGCACCCCCGCGCCTGGAACTCATTCCCGTGTCCGCGGCGCGTCCGCCATTGCCCCCGTTCTTCTCGCGGCGGCGCTGGCTGCCGCTGGCTGCCGCACAACCTACACCACGCTGGTGCAAGACCGCGACACCGTCACACAGCTCGCGCCCTTCCTGTATATCCTCAGCGGCAACTACGACGGCGCGCTCACCGTCGCGCAATATAAAGCCGCAGGCAACTTCGGCATCGGCACCTTCGAAGGGCTCGACGGCGAAGCCGTCCTGCTCGACGGCGTGGTCTATCAGGTGAAGGGCGACGGATCGGTCACAATCCCCGAAGACACGCGTCACATGCCGTTCGGCGCCTGCACGCTTTTTGACGACGACCAGCGGCGGACCATGCGGAACGTCGCCTCCTTTGATGTTTTCGCCAAAACGCTAGAGGCGCACTTCGAGGACAAGCACATCCTTTACGCGGTAAAGGCTCATGGCGTTTTCACCTCCATCCGCGTGCGCAGCTGCGACAAGCAGGAAAAACCTTACCGCCCTTTAGCGGAGGCCACCAAGCAGCAGCACGAATACACCTATACGCAGGTCAGTGGCACGCTCATCGGTTTCTGGACGCCGCCTTTTGTGCCGGGCGCCATCGGCGTGCCGGGGTTCCACCTGCACTTCCTTTCCGACGACCGCCTGCAGGGCGGACATGTGCTGGACCTTCAGGCCCGCGCGCTCTCGATTACCCTCGACCCCACGCCGCGCCTCACCGTCGACTTCTCGACCCCTGTCGGCGTTCCCCTCATGGAGCAGAACATCGAGAGCCAGGTTCGCGACGCCGAAAGCAAACGTTGACCGCGCGGACGCGAACCGGCCACCAGCACCTACTTTTGGCATCTCCGTTCGTTTGCATCCGCGCCCGGAGGTCGCGGGCCACCTTGCGCAGTGCGTCTTTTCAGGGGTGGCGCGCGACCTCCGGGCGCGCCATGCGCACGATTCCGCGCCTGTTTCAGAACAGAAGAGTCAAATTGAGAATGGTCAAAGGACAAAGTAAAATCGCCTTTGGCGGAGTGAATGCGCCTGGGGGAGCGTTTAGTCGTTCCGAAAGTGCGTTTAGTCTGTCCGAAACGGGGCCGCCTGCCGCGCGTTGCGGGGTTGGCGG
>JAQVSS010000474.1 GCA_028700415.1 Kiritimatiellia bacterium | reverse complement strand
TGTTGTAGGCCACGGTGCAGTTAAACAACCCGTTGTCGCGCCACCCCGGGCTGGCATAGCAAAAAGAGGCGCCGGGCCCCTCGTTGAAAACCACAAGGCAGTTGCTCAGTTTGGAATCGCGGACACCTGCGCCGTTCTGTTTCGCGCGGTTGCGGGTGATGCGGCAACGGTGGAAGGCGCCGCCGTAGGCGCCGCCGCCGCGGATCGCCGCGTTGTTGCTGACAACGCAATCATAGACTAACGGCAAACCTTGCTTGCTGGGCGAGTAGAGTCCGCCGCCGCGGTTGTTCAGGTCTTCCTTGTTCTCGCTGCCTGTTGCCCCGCCCGCGAGGGTAAACCCCTTGAGCGCGCCCCGGTCCATAAAGACACAGCGCACCGCGTTCGAGCCGCACCCTTCAAAGGTCGGGTCGGAAAGGTCGCGCGCGCCCAGGATGACCGTCTTTTCCGCGCCGTCGCGGGATTTCAAAGTGATCTCCTTGGTCGCAACCACACGATTCAGCAGCCGTCCTCCCGGGGTGACACGAGTTCCCTCCCCGTAGATTCCCGGCGCGACGAGCACGGTGTCGCCAGTGTCGGCGAGATCCACCGCGGCCTGGATGGTGCGTTTGGCTGTGCCCCAGCCCGTCCCGTCGCCGGAGTCGTCCGGGCGTGCGACGTCCACATGCCAATCCGCCCCCAACCCGGACAGGGCGCCCCATCCGCACATCAGCCCAAACAGCATATTCTTTTTCATATCGATTCCAACACCCTCACTCTCTGCCTGGCGGCGCAAGGTGGCCGCGCCCGTTTCCGTTTAAACCTTGTCCGCTCCTGCCCCCGCGGCAGACAGGGCGCGTTACCGCAGCAACAGCATGAACCCTCCGGCATTTTCAAACGCATCCAAAAGCGCGCCTCCGGTGTCGCCATCCGGGGCGGCATAGACCGCGCGCAGAAGGGCCGGCTTCTGAAGCGCCTTGTGCTTCAAGGTCTGTAACCCGTCAGCCAAAACCGCGCCGGCAATGGGCTGGTCTCCCTCATAAATCGTGAGCGTCCCGGCGCCATCCACCTCGAACGTCAGATAGATGGTGGCTGTGGCGATCAGGTTCCATGAGAGTTCGAGTTCCACGCTTTCCTGCCCGTTGCACCGCGCTGACGCTCCGTCAAGATAAACCGCGGAACCGCCCGTGCAGGAGGGATCTTCCGCGTGCGTCACAAAGGGTGTGATCGCCGTGACCGTTACGCCGGCGCCATCCAAATCTGCCGCGAACGCAGGACGCCAATCCCACTCGCAGGCTCCGATATCGGGCACGCCGTTCTGGGTGCGCAGCGCGCCGTCGAGCGCAATGCCCAAGAGATCCTCTGTGTATGTCGGATCCGCCGCATCAATGCAGGGCGAACCCGCCGCGAGGCGGAAGTCACCGTTAAATGCGTCCGCGAAGAGCGGATCCGCAACGATGTTGTTCGCGCCGGGGGGCAGCGTGGGTACGCAGCAGTTGGTGCAACTTGACAGGGAAGAGTAATTCGGGCTGTTGCCGCTTGCGCTGGTGTTGTAGGCCACCGTATAGTAACCGATTCCTGTGCCCTCGTTGTTCGCCACCGTGCAGTGATACAGGGTAGCGTAGTCGACCGTGCTGGCGCCGCGGTTTCCGGTGATCAGGCAGTTATGGGCAATGCCATTTCGCATACCCGCGCCGTTGGCCGACGCATAGTTATCGCTGATCCGGCAGCGCTTGAGCGTGCCGAAATAGGAGCCGCCGCCGCGGAAGGCGGCGTTGTTTGAAATAACGCAGTCGAGCACCTGGGGAAGCAGGACATTCATCGGCGCGTAGACACCGCCACCGCGGTTGTTCTCGTCCTCAAACCCCTCGCTGCCCGTGGCGCCGCCCGTGATTGTGAACCCCTGCAGAACGCCTTTGTTCATGTAGACGCCGCGCACCGCATTGGGGCCTCGCCCGTAAACGTCTCCCGAAACCGTGTCGAACGCGCCGAGGATCGTCGTGGCGGCGGCGCCGTCGCGCGAGCGGACCGTGATGGCGTTCGTGATCACCAGGCGGTTAGGCAGGTAGTTCTGCGGCGCGCTTTCAGGCGGCGTCACCCGCGTGCCCTCGTTGTAGACACCCGGCGCGGCCATCACCGTCTCGCCGTCGAACGCCAGATCCACGGCGGCCTGGAGCGTGCGCTTGGCGGTTTCCCATGAACCCCCGTCGCCGGAGTTGTCCGGACGGGAAGGATCCGCGTAGAAGGTGCCCTCGAAATGCGTCTGCAGCAGGATGGCGGTTTCCGGCGACAGGACGGAGAGCGTGATGGTGTCGCCCGTGTAGGGCACCGGAATGCCGTTGGTCGAGAAATACAGGAAGGTGCGGCCCGGAGGCGAGGAGACGGTAAAGGTCACGCTGGTGGGGAACGACTCGAACAGGAGCGGGCCGGACGGGATCAGCGCGCTGCCGGGCGCAGCCACGGGATTGATCACGCCGACGCAGCTTTCGAAAGCGCCCATGTTGACCTGCGGCCCGATGACGCGCGGCCCGCCGGCGAAATCGGTGCCTTCGGGCTCGAATGTGAAAATAACATCGCCTGTATCCCGGCACGGCGAATCAGCGCGCAGGCGGTAATCGCCATTGGCGGCGTCCACAAAGAGCGGGTCTGCGGCAATGTTGCCCTCGCCGGGACTCAGGCCGCCGCCTGTGCAGCAATTGGTGACAACCGTCGCAGTGCCAGATTCAACATCCACCTCCGTATTGCCAAAGATAATGCTGTTGTAGAGATGAGCCCTGACACTTATAACCATATGTCTGATCCCTTTGTCGTTGGCGGTGACCGTGCAGTTGTACAGTTTCGCGCCCTCGCCGGTCGCCCAGCCCACGTTGCGGGCCAGCAGGCAGTCGTAGCAGGTCCCGTAGCGGTTGACCCCATAAACTGTGGCCCGGTTATCCACAATGCGGCAACGGTGGTAAAGCCCTCCGTATATCGCAGCGCCACCGGTCGCGACATAGTTGGAGATCACGCAGTCCCA
>JAQVSS010000112.1 GCA_028700415.1 Kiritimatiellia bacterium | reverse complement strand
TAGTGAACACAAATTTAGTAATGTGGAAAAGTTTGTGCTCATCTGATGTCGCATTAATCTGCCCCAAACATCATCCTTCGATGTCGCCTGCGATGAGGAAGTATCTTGCGTTTACTTTTGGTGGAAACCTGATTGAATTATCTGAATTGCCAGCTTGGGTCTCATCAGTTGGGATTGAAACAAAACGATGACAGGGGAAGGCATGCCTATGTGAATGAAAAAAAAGACGATATATTGGTCGAGCTTTTTTGATACCCACCGTGATCTTATAGCCCGTGTGGAGAACGCTTTCGCGGCGAATCCGATCACGGCTTATGCCTATGCCGACGGTAGGCGCACGCTCCGCATCGATTCAACCCCGGCCTTGTCCGTCACTAACTCGTTCGATTACAATGTCCGGGCAGAGGTCACGAACGCGGTGATGGGCACAATCGCATACGGCTATGGCTACGATGACATCGGCAACAGGCAGGGGTCGTCTGCCAATGCCATTTCCAGTTCTTACACGGCGAACAACCTTAACCAATACACCGCGATAGCGGGTGCGTTGGCTTGTACGCCCACTTACGATTTGGACGGGAACATGACCTGGGACGGGAAATATGCTGACTCATGGGACGGCGAAAACCGCTTGATTCGATCCGAACCCGGCGGGATTGCCACCAACGGGGCCGTGCTTGTAGAGAACAGTTACGATTATAAAAACCGCAGGTTCAAGAAAACGGTCAAACATTTGTCGGGGCGAGGCGCGGGGTATCCAATGGATCCGAGCCAGCCCGGAACGTGGGATGTGATCGAGACCCGCAAATACATTTGGGACAACTGGAACATCGCCGCCGAGATCATCATCAGCGATTCCGCCGGAACAACAAACATCAACTACAACACATGGGGTCTCGACCTGTCAGGTTCACTGCAAGGCGCGGGCGGCGTCGGCGGGCTGCTGGCCGTTACTAAAGCGTCAAGTTCAGCGACAAACGCATATTTTGCGGGCGCGGATGCCAATGGTAACGTCACGGAGTACGTCGATGACGGCGGTGCTTCGGTTGCACATTATGAGTATTCGGCATTTGGTGAGGCAACCGCAAAGTCAGGATCGATGGCGGATGATTTCACGCACCGCTTCTCAACCAAGCCGTTTGATGTCGAGACAGGGTACTCCAAATATCAGCAAAGAGATTACATCCCGCCGCTTGCAAGGTGGGCGAGTCGCGATCCAATTGAGGAGGATGGCGGGGTTAATCTCTATGGGAGTCTAGCAAATGCACCCATTAATAATGTTGACGTTTTAGGACAATGGTCGTTGATTTACAATGGAACTTGGGAGAAGTCGGAAACAGATAATGTCACCTTGGCTTTCGATGACCTCAAGGTAACGATGCCTTTATATTTGGTGCGCCTTCGGCAGTGGATGGTTGCAGCTGCAAAACTGCCCGCAGAGTGTGCTTACAAGGCAAGATTTCAACAGGAACTCACTAAACTGTATCAGATTCTATCAATGATGCAAGATGGCTTGAACTCCGCTGCTCCCTTGAATTTATACAAGAAGAATATGCCCGTAGATACCAATGCTCAAGGAGGATTTCCCTGGTCAGGGTTCCCGTTCTATCTGGGCAATACTTTTAACGGAAAGATTTCGTTGAACACGACTGCTGCCAATTCGTTTACGGATTGGAAATCAAACGACATGAATTCAGCGATATTTCATGAACTGTCGCATGTTGCCGGTGTTCCTTACGATGATGACCGAACAGAGTGGTGGAGTGATAACGCGCATAACGTCACCCTGATTCAAAGTAATCCATCCAGATACACCTTAAGAGGTGCTGTTGAGAAAGCTGTAGTTAGGCGAGGGAACGATTGCTGTCCTGAACTTCACAAATGGATGCCCAATTGACATCAGTAATGGAGGTAGAATGTCAGCGTTTTGTTGTTCGAATATAGGAGGTCTTACAGTCGGAAGCGGTTTTATATTGCTTCTGTCGTTAGCCGTGTCATGCAGTCCATCGCATCGCCAACTCCAAGCAACGGCTGAAATAAATGAACTGACTGGCGCAGTCAAATCGTTCTATGCAGACCACGGCTATTATCCAGTCCCGGCAAATAAGCTCTCTGACGCAACTGTTAAGGATGTCTTGCCGGTACTTCTTGCCCAGTCGGAGTCGTCAGATGTACGCCTACTCAATCCCGAGTTGGTTCTATACGTTAATGTTAGCTCTGGTCGGTTTTTAAACGGTGACTATCTTGATCCTTGGGGTTCGCCTTACCATCTTTTGTTGACAACAAATACCGTGCCGAAACTTATTATCGGCGGTTTCACTGTCGGCGACAATGTCGTGATATGGTCTAACGGGCGGAACAGGAAAAATGAAATGGGACACGGAGATGACATATGTAGTTGGAAATAGGTATGGGTACAGATGAGGTTTCTCGGTCAAGGAGGAGGCAAGGGATATCGAAGCTGGCAGGCGACAACACGATGACGAAACAGGGTCACTATTATTGGCTGTCGTATGCTGCGGGGTTGTCCTTTTTTGTCACCAACCGCGTCACCCGGTACTGGGGCGGGGACACCGTCACCGAAAAATTCTGGGACGGCAAATGGACGCGGGAGACGCGCTCGGCCTTCTATGACGGGAACGGCTGCCGCGTCGAGACCGTTGTCACGGAGTCGTCTGATTATCCTGCAGTGACAAACAGCGTCACGGTCCGCGACTTCCTCGGGCGCGCCGTTTTCGTCGCCACGCCGCTGGGCGTGACCTCCAACTTCTACGAAGGCGCGTCGGACCGCATCGTCCGCGTGTCCCGAACCGGCTCGCCCGACACGCTGTACGGTTATGATGAACTGGGCAACGAGACCGCCACCGCGCTGGACGTCGACGGGGACGGGCAGGTGTCGCACGCGGGCACCGACCGTATCAGCTCGACCGTGACCCGTTACGAGGAGGATACCTCGAATGTCTGGTGGCGCGTGACAACCAGCGAAGTGTGGGCTTACACAAACTCGGCCGCCAGCGTCACGTCCTCCGTGGACCGCGTCCGCATGACCGGACTTGGGACACCCGCGCCCACGTCCGTTTCCGAAAACGCGATCCTCACCGCGCAGCGTGAAAGCGTTGACTGGCGCGGCAACGTTACCCGCGCCTCGACCTACACGGACGCGGGGGCGGCGACCGTCTGGACGGTCACGGAAATGCCCGGATCGGTTCAGCCCGAGATACAGAAAACGGTCGCCGGGCACACCGTCTCAATGGTTTCCTCCACGGCTGTGACGAACACCTACGCATACGACGGCTTCGGAAGGCGGGTCTCCGCGACCGACGGCAGGGGCAACACGGCCGTGACCGCGTACAATGAGCTGGGGCAGATCGCCTACACCGAGGATGCCGCGTCCAACCGCACGTCGTACGCTTACGATGCGTCCGGGCGGCAGAACGCCGTCACCGACCCGCTCAATAACACAACGCGCACCGCCTACGACAGCCTCGGCAATGTGATTGCGCGTTGGGGCGCGACGTATCCCGTTGCCTACGAATACGACACCGCCGGACGCAAGACCGCCATGTACACGTATCGTGGCGCGGGTGAAATCACCGACTACAACAGTTTCCAGTCTCTAGTTTCAAGTTTAGACAAGACCGTCTGGCTGTACGATCAGCCGACGGGTTTGTTGACCAACAAGGTTTTTGTTGACGATTCCCGTGTCCGCTACACCTACATGGAAGGCGGGCGCCTCGCAACCCGCGTATGGGCGCGGGGCGCGGTTACGGAATACTCCTACGACGCGCTGGGGCAGTTGACCAACGTCAATTACGGCGGATCCGCCCCCGGTGTGGCCTACGCCTACGACAGGCTGGGGCGGATGCTTTCTGCGATCAGCCCCGCGTCCTACAGCCTCTACACCTATACGGGCTTGGCGTTGACGGAAGAAATTCAAGACGGCTGGCTCTTCACGCGCCCGTCTGACGGTCTCGGACGCGGGGCGGGCTACGCCCTCCACACGCCGGATGACCACAACAGCCCGGCACACTCGGTCGAATACGGTCATAATGCCCTCGGACAGTTCTCCTTTGTGTGCTCTGCGCACTCTGCGGTTTCAAACACCTTCGGATACGCTTATCTGGACGGCACGGATATGCATGAGGGCTACACCGCCTCGGTGGACACGCCTTTCCTGGCCGTCGCCAAGGCTTACGAGCCCGACCGCGGCCTCATCGCCTCTGTCACCAACTCTGTGCTCTCTGTGCCCTTTGTGGTTAGTTCTTTCGTCTACGCCAACAATGCCATCGGACACCGCTTGTCCCGTGTCGACTCGGGCTCTGTCACAAACCTGTTCACCAACAACGGGCGCGGCGAGGTGACGGAAGCCGTCATGGGCGCCGGCACATACGCCTACGGGTACGATGACATAGGCAACAGGGTTTTCTCGGCGCTGGACACCGTCACCAATACCTACACCGCAAACAGCCTTAACCAGTACACGCAGGTCAACGGCGGCATGTCCGCCTCGCCCGCTTACGACCTTGACGGGAATATGACTTTCGACGGAGTGTTTTGGCACCACAGTTGGGACGCTGAGAACCGCCTTGTCATGTCCGAACCGTACGGCCTCGCCACAAACGGCGCGGTCAGGCTCAACTATCAGTACAATCACCGCAACCTTCAGATTGCGAAGATGACTGAACGGCTTTCAGGCAGGGGCGCGGGTTACCCCATGGATCCCTCGCAGCCGGGCACGTGGGACGCCGTCGAGACCCGCCGATACGTGTGGGACGGTTACAACATCGCGGCGGAGATCGTCATCGACGAGGTCACGCCTTCCACCAACGTCACTTACTACACATGGGGGCTCGACCTGTCCGGCACGTTGCAGGGCGCGGGCGGCGTTGGCGGGCTTCTGGCGGAAACGAAAATGACCGCGTCAACCACTAACACCTACTACGCATTCGGCGACGCCAACGGCAATGTCACCGAGTACGCGGACGCTACCGGCACAGTCCGGGGCCATTACGAATACTCCCCCTTCGGCGAGGTCACCGCGCAAAGCGGCGACATGGCGGACAATTTCACCCACCGTTTCAGCACTAAGCCGCTCGATTCAGAGACTGGACAAGTACGTTATCAGTTGCGCCCTTACAAGCCATTCTTAGGGTGGCTGCAACGTGACTCTTTTGCTCTCACCCGAAGAGACTGTAGATGGTAACAGGGTGGATTAGGAACACATGAGGAATGGGATGATGACTCCGGAACAACCCGCTTCGACAGTTACAATCCTGTGCACGGTGTAGGACTGCGCCAGCGCCACTCTGCAGGCCGAGCTCTTGACTTTGACCAGGCCGGTTGGTATAACCACCGCCAATCAGAGAAGCGAAGGAGTATGAGATGAAAATCGAATTGAAAGAGAATTGCAAGTATGCCTTGGTCGTCCCGACGAGTATGGGTATCAGGATCACGCCTGCCAACGGGCAACCGGTGCATTGCGGCGGGGCGTTCATGATGCAGGCGACCAGCGCGGAGACGAATGTGGCGAGCGTGGCCGCATATTTGGGGCTCCCGGTCAAGGTGCTGACGACGTTTGTGAAGGGCAGCCCGATCGCTCAGCTGATCAAGGACAACCTGCGCAGCCGCCACATGGATTATGAAGGTGTCGAAGTCGCGCAGGGCGGGCCGTGGGGATTCCGTCATCAGATCAACATTGCGGACAGCGGGTACGGTTCCCGCGGGCCGCGCGTGTGGAATGACCGCGCGGGCGAGGTCGGGCGGACGCTGAACGTGAAGGATTTCGATTTGGACCGCATCTTCGGCAAGGAGGGCGTGCAGATCGTTCACTTGTCGGGGTTGGTCGGCGCGCTCTCGCCTGAAACCAGCACATTCTGTCTTGAACTGGCGCGGGCCGCGAAGAAGTATGGGACCAAGATCTCGTTCGATCTGAACTACCGCGCCTCGTTCTGGAAGGGCCGCGAGAAGGAGCTGTCGGCGATCTTTGCCGAGATCGCGAGCATTGCCGATATTCTTGTGGGGAATGAAGAGGATTTCCAGCTCTGCCTTGGCGTGAAGGGACCGGATGCCGGCGGCAAGGACATCAAAGCCAAGATCGAGGGTTTCAAAGGCATGATCGAACGCGTCAAAAAGGCGTATCCGAATGCCCAGACCTATGGGACGACGCTGCGCGAAGTGGTCGACACCAATCATCACCTGTGGGGCGCGCTCATGGCGGCGGGCGACGAGTGGTACACGGTCGAGCCGCGCGACATCACGGTGATGGACCGCATCGGCGGCGGCGACGGCTTCGTGGGCGGTTTGCTCTATGCGATCCTCAAAGGCTGGGAGCCTGAGAAGTGGATCCAGTTCGGTTGGGCGAGCGGCGCGCTGGCCACGACGATGTTGGTCGACTACGCACTGCCTGCGGACGAAGACCAGGTCTGGAGCATCTGGAAGGGCAATGCCCGCGTGCAGCGGTAAGGGCGCAATCCATGATTCCGGGGATGCGCGCCGGTGGAGACGCGGTGTGCCCATGGTCAATAAATTACACGTGTAGAATTTTGAACGCCTGAATGCCGGTCCGCTGCTATACTGAAAATCATGTCGGGATTTTTAGAGAAAATCAGATGGACCGGATGGGCGGTTGTTCTGCTCTCAGCCACAAGCGTACGCGCGCGGGTCGACTTGAAATGGTCCGAGACTTTCCGGTTGCCTCCCGTGGCGGCAGACACTGTAAATCCGGGGGTGGCGCGCCCATACTGCGGGGAGCATCGCGGCATGGTGCTGCTGGCGGGCGGTGCGAATTTCTGTGACGCTCCGCTCGCGGAGGGCGGAAGGAAACGGTATCACGCCACGATCTATGGCTCTCCGGTGGGTACAAACGCCTGGCGTGTGATCGGCCAGCTTCCGCAACCGCTTGCGGGGGGCGTGGCGGTTCAGACCGGGGACGGCGTCGTCTGTGTGGGGGGATGTGCGGGAGATTTCGGCGAAACCGTCACGGCAGGCGCGTTTCTGATGGTGTGGGAGCTGACAGGGCGACGGGTCGATTTCACGCCGCTCCCCGATTTTCCCTATCCGGTGAAGATGGCGGCAGGTGCCGCATGCGGCAAGCGTGTCTATATTGTTGGCGGCTGGCGGGCGAAGTCCGCCGAGACCGATGTGTGGATGTTGGATCTTGAAGCCTGTCGCCGCGGGAAGGGCGCGTGGCAGCCGTTACCGCCGTTGCCGGTTGGGCGCGAACAACCGGTTGCGGCCGTTCAGAACACGGCGCACAAACGGACGGCTTTGTTCGTGATCGGGGGAATAGCTTTCCGGGAGAACGGCTTGCAGACGGCGTTGGAGGACGGGTATTCCTACGATTTGGCTCAAGGCGCAAAAGGGGTGTGGCAGAAGATTGCCCCGGCACGCGTAAAGGACGGGGATACGGTCTGGCCGATGATCGGTGCGGGGGCTGTGGCCTCAGGGGATCAACACATCCTTTGCTTTGGAGGCTCGAACCGCGAAGTCTGGAATGACCAGATCAGGAAGAACGCCGAGCTGACCGGCGCGGAACTCGCCGCGTGGCGGCATGATTATTTCCGGCGGCCTTTCCCCGCGTTCCGTTTCAACAAGCGGGTCATGGCCTACCACACGGTGACGGACCGGTGGTTCGAGTTGGGCGAAGTGCCGTTTGCGCCGCGCTGCGGGGCAGGGGTGGTGCGGCAGTCGGACGGGACCATTCTTGTGGCGGGCGGTGAAATCGGGCCGGGCGTGCGTACGGACGATTGCGCGGTCGGCACATTCGTCAGGAGCAAAACTTTTCATCCCTTGAACGCCGCGGTGATCATGCTCTACTTTGTTGGCATGGCACTGCTGGGCTTCTATTTCATGCGGCGCAACAAGAGTTCGGACGACTACTTCCGGGGGGGTGGAAGGCTGCCGTGGTGGGCGGTGAGCATCAGCATTTACGCGACGATGTTCAGTTCGATCACCTTCATCTCTGTGCCGGCCCTCAGTTATGCTTCGGACATCCGTTACTTTGTGATCTCAATCGGCATCCTCGTGTTGGCTCCCGCGGTGGTGCGATACTACCTGCCGTTCTTCCGTAAACTGAACCTGACAAGCGCGTACGAATATCTGGAGGCCCGCTTCAACCTCGGGTGCCGGTTGTTTGCGAGCGGCGCGTTCACCCTTTTCATGATCACCCGGACGGCGATCGTGACCTACCTGCCCTCGATCGCGATTGCGGCGGTGATCGACATCGATGTGAACGTGGCGATTGTGGCGGTGACGGTGATCACCATTCTCTACTGCACGCTGGGAGGCATCGAGGCGGTGATCTGGAGCGATGTGATCCAGAGCGTCATCATGGTCGGCGGGACTTTCTTGATTGTCGCCCTGCTCGTTGCCGGCACAGATGGCGGACTCACGGGATTCATCGAGATCGGCCGGCAGGCGGGGAAGTTCCGGTTGCTGGACTTCACGTTCGATCTCCAAGCGCCCGTCTTCTGGGTCGTGCTGGTCGGCGGGCTTGTCGCCAACCTTTCGTCCTACACCAGCGACCAGTGTGTGGTGCAGCGCTACATGACGACGAAGGACGAGCGGGGAGCCGCGAAAAGCATCCTGTTCAACGGCGTGCTGTCCTATGTCAACTGCGGCATTTTCTTCCTGATCGGCACAGCGCTTTTCACCTACTATTATTCGCATCCTGAACTGCTCGATGTGACGATGACGAAGAACGATTCCGTGTTCCCGATCTATATCGCGACCGGAATGCCGGTCGGGATTTCGGGTCTGATCCTCGCGGCGGTCGCGGCGGCCACGATGTCCACGCTCTCCTCGAATCTCAATTCGTCGGCGATGGCGGTAACCGCGGATTTCTACGTGCGGCTATTCAAGGACGTGGGCGAAAAGCGGAAGATGCGTTGCGGGCAAGTCGCGACGGTTCTGAGCGGCATGTTGGGCGGCGGCTTCGCCCTCGTGCTGGCGAATATGCAGGTTTATTCGATGTACGACCAGTTCCAACGGTTCCTCGGCGTGCTGACCGGCGGGTTGGCCTGTCTCTTTTTCATGGGGATTTTCATGAAGCGCGTGAACGGCGCCGGCGCGATCATCGGGTTGATCGCGAACTACGTGGTTTGCGTCGGGCTTGACCAACTCGACCTGCCGTGGAAACCGCACCTGCTGCTGTTCGGTGCCATCGGGATGGCGACCTGTCTGGTGGTCGCCTCTGTGGCGAGTCTGTTTTTCCCCAACGGACGCAAAGACCTGAAGGGGCTTTGTTGGGCGGAACGGGGCGAGTAGCACTTTGACTTTGACAACGAAGGGATGACGGGAATGAGTGTCACATTAAAAGGGAGTGAGTTTCAAGGCATGGATGGCGCGTACACCGCGCTGTTTACGCCGTTTACGGAGGACAACCACGTCAATGTCGCTATGCTTGAGCGGCTGGTGGAGTTCCACCTTTCGCAGGGGTTGCGCGGTTTTTACCTGACGGGGTCTACGGGCGAGGGTTTCCTGTTGAGCGAGGCGGAGCGCAAACGGGTTGTCGAGACCGTGGTGAAAGCCAACCGCGGTAGGGGCAAAGTGATCGTCCATGTGGGATGTTTGGCGACCGATGATGCGGTGAAGCTGGCGCGGCACGCGGCGACGTGCGGCGCGGACTGGGTCTCGTCGGTGGGGCCGGTCTATTTCGGGCAGTCCTTTCAGAGCGCGTGCCGCCACTACACGCGCATCGCCGAGGCTACGGATCTGCCGTTCATGGTGTATTCGATCGGCCAGGAGCTGGTGCCTGAGCGCGACGCGCGGTTCTTCGAGATCAAGAACGTCAAGGGAATCAAGTACACGGGCGCCGACTATTACAATGCGCAAAGGCTGAAGCGCATGCTCGACAAGGAGGTGATCTTCTTTGCGGGCCGCGACGAACAGTTGCTCTGCGGGTTGGCGATGGGGAATGTTTTCTCCGGAGGCATCGGCACCACGTACAACATCATCCCGGGGCACTTCGCGAAAATCTGCGAACTGGCGAAGGCAGGGAAGTTTGTTGAGGCGGGGCCGGTTCAGGACGAGGCAAACCGCGTGGTGGCCCTGATGATTGAGAATGAGAACTGGTCGTATCGCAAGGCGTTCATGAAGTATGTCGGGCTGGACTGCGGCGCGTACCGTTATCCGTATGCGCCGTTGACCGCGGCCGAGTACACGGCGTTTGCGGCGCGGATCGCGGCACAGGGGATTGTCCGGGAGAACGCGGCGGTGCGGTAATGAAGCCGGTGTCCCCCGCGCGGCGGGGCGCGTTCACTGGAAGGTTTGCCAGATGTCTTGGAGCGTGCGGATCGCGTTGTAGGGATCGGGCGCGAGGCAGACATGCCGGACCACCGCGAAGTTGACCGCGCCCGCCCGTAAAACGGCCGGCAGGTTGTCCGCGTTGATGCCGCCGATGGCGACCGTGGTGAACGGCGCGTTCCGGATGATGCGTCCGGCCTGCTCAGGCCCCAGGAAGGGGTCCGGGATTTCCTTGGTGGGGGTTGCGTATACGGGGCCAACTCCGCAATAGTCGGGCGCGACTGAAATGGCGCGTTCCGCTTGGCCGGGATTGTGCGTGGAGAGGCCAAAGAAACGCAGGGTGGGATAAAGGCGGCGGGCTTCGGCAAGGGGCATGTCGTCCTGGCCGAGGTGGACGCCGTCGGCTTCAGCTTCGGCGGCCAGGGCCGGATCGTCGTTGACGATGAAGCGCGTGTCGGTGCCCAGGGTGATGGAACGCAGGTTGCGGGCCGTGGCCAGAACCTGCATGCGCCCGCTTTTTTTCATGCGCAACTGGATGTAACGCAAACCGGCCGAGACCGCGGCTTCGGCGCAACGCTCATAGGACGTGGCGGGGTTCGTGACAACGAGATAAAGGCCGAAGCGTTCAATGTTCATGACGGGGGATCCTACTGGCTAAACCGTGCGGACGTTTCTGCCGCACTGAGGTCGGGGACACAGGGATGGCAGATCCAGCCTTTGCCGGGGGATTGGATGAGGGCCGCGCCGTGGATGAAGCCGACCCAGTCTTCCGCCGTATAGGTTCTGATCTTGAGGCCGGTCAGCAGCGCGGCGATGAAGATGTCGTGGCTGACAAAGACGGTGAGCGAGGCGGTGGCGTGGTCTTGCAGCCAGCGGACGGTTTTCTCTGTGGCCGGCCCGATCGGCGCGGAGTGGGGGGCGATCCCGGCGCGAAGGTAATCGAGCATATAGGCCATGTATCCCTGTTTCCGCATCATGTCTTGAACTTCGTAGGCGTTTTCGTAATAGAACCCGCGGACACCCAGCGTCTCCGCGTCTTCCACGACAGGGTTCTCTATTCCTATGCCCTCCGCAAGATAGCGGGCGGTTAGGCGGCAGCGGGTCATTGGACTGGAGAGGAAACGCGCGTCACAGTGCCCAGCGAAATGGCGTCCGGCCGCGTTTGCCTGCCCGATGCCCGCAGCGGTCAGTCCGAGATTTTTCCCGAAGTCTTTGTCGTCCGGACTGATGGGGGGGCGTTCCGAATGGCGCACAAAGAGTGCAATGCGGCATCCGTGCGGGAAAAGAGCGTTCAGTTGCGAGAAGGTGAGAAGTTCTTTAGAGACTTGCATGAGTGTGGTCATTCGTAACGCAGACAGTCAATGGGGTTGAGGCGCGATGCGCGCAACGCGGGATAGAAGCCGAAGAACATGCCGACCGCCGCGCTGAAAAGGAAGGCGACCAGCACGGAGGATTCTGTGATAAGGATCGGCCACTGCTGGACCTTGCCCACAAGGCGCGCGCCGAACGTGCCGGTCATGACGCCGAGCAGTCCGCCGGCGGTCGAGAGCACGATGGCTTCGGTGATGAACTGCAAGAGGATGTCGCTCGGCGTGGCGCCGATCGCCATGCGCAGGCCGATCTCGCGGGTGCGCTCCGTGACGGAGACGAGCATGATGTTCATGATGCCGATGCCGCCCACCAGCAGCGAGATGGACGCCACGGTCGTGAGCAGGATGGTCATCAGTTTGGTCATGCTGCCGATCGTGTTGGTGATCTCGGTCATGTCGATGAGGCTGAAGTCGTCGTCGGCGTTGGGGCCGAGTTTATGGCGCTGGCGCAGAAGCGCGCCGA
>JAQVSS010000473.1 GCA_028700415.1 Kiritimatiellia bacterium | reverse complement strand
TTCAGGTGACAATCCCCGTCCATAAAGGTTATTCTTTGGTCGTGCTCGAATTATAGTTGCCCCTATCAAAATGACTCGAAAGCGAGGTACGCGATGACAGCGGAAAAACTCGGTGCGGTTATAGCCGGGGCGGTCACCCTCGTGAAGAGCGGCAGCGGCACGCTCACGCTGACCCGCGCCTGCACCACGTCCGGGGACTTTGTAGTGAGCAACGGCACGCTGGCCGTAAGCGCCACCGGAGCGCTCGGGGCCAACAGCACGAACGTCGTCGTGGCCGGCGGCACGCTGAGCCTTTCCAACTCCACCGCCATCGCGGACAGTGCCACGCTGGTCATCGCGAACGGCGGCGCGGCCAAAGTCTCGCTGGCCGCGGGCGTGAACGAGTCCGTGGGCTACCTGTATTTCGGCAACCGGCAGCAGCGCGCGGGCACCTACAGCGCGACGGCAGGCGGCGGCGTCCAGAAGGTCGACACCGAACACCTCGCGGGAACCGGCATCCTGAGAGTCTTGCGGGATTCGGCCGGAACCGCCATCACCCTGCGGTAGGGCCAGCCGCCGTCTGCCGAACAAATCACGCATACAACAGGAACCGCTATGAAACGCACGACGCCAAAAACAACGTCCAACTCACACCTGTTCCGCAAAACCGTTCTGAAAACTTTCCTTGCTGCAAGCCTTTTGCTGACCGCAGGCGAGGCCGCCGCCGCGGCTTCCATGCGCACCATCGACGCGACCTGGCCCAAGCCCCCGGGGGAGGAGAGCTGGACGTTTGTCGAGGATCTGAAGAAGCCCCTGCCCTTCGCCTTGTTCTGGAAGGAGAGGAGCCTGCCGCAGCCGGGGCAGGTCGACCTGCGTGCTGGCCTGACACTGAAGAAGACCTTCCCGGACGGGAAAGGCGTCCTTGAAACGGCGTATGCCGACCTCGACGCCTTTATCGCCTTTGCGAAACTCGGCGGGGAGGGCAAACTTCCCGTCACGGCCGAGAAGGCCGCGACGGACGTCCCGGAGGCCTATTCGATCGAGGTCTCGCCGAAAGGCATCCGGCTGCTGGCCAACGACACCGAGGGCATCCGGCGCGCGATCTTCCACCTCGAAGAGCTGATCGCAGCCGCGGACGGCCCCTTCCTCAATCCGGGCGTGATCCGGAAAAAACCGTGGCTGAAGAACCGCATCACACGCTGCTTCTTCGGCCCGATCAAACGTCCGCCGCTGAACCGCGACGAGCTGATGGACGACGTGGATTACTACCCGGACGCCTACCTCAACCGCTTGGCGCACGAGGGCGTGAACGGCCTCTGGCTGAGCATCGAATGGAAGGACATCACAAAGACCTCGTTCCGCGAGCCGGACCCGGACATGGAGAAGCGGCTCGCGAAACTGCGCCGGACCGCCGCGAAATGCGGGCGTTACGGGATCAAGCTGTGGCTCTACTCGAACGAGCCCGAGGGCTTCCATTCGGAGGCCGACCCCATGCGCAAGGCGCATCCCGAGCTGCTCGGGGCGGGCTGGGGCGCGCGCCGCTTCGTGTGCCCGAATTCCGAGGCCGGCCAGAAGTTCATCTACGAGTCGACCCGCTGGATCTTCTCGCAGGTCCCGGGGCTGGGCGGCATGATCAACATCTCGCTGGGCGAGGGCGGTTCCTCCTGCCTCGACGCGGTGGGCGTCGAACGGGACGCGCGTCCGGCCTGTCCGCGCTGCGCGCTCGTGCCGAACTGGCAGACCCTCGCGGCGGGCCAGGGCGCGATGGCGCGGGGCGTCAAGGACGGCAACCCGGATGCCGAGTGCATCTGCTGGCTCTACATGCCGTCGTGGAAACCCTTTGCCCCCTGGGTGTATGAGCTCGGTTCCCACATGCCCAAGGACGTGACGCTGCAGGTGAACTACGAGTCGGGCGCCGTCAAGTACCAGCTGAACCGACCGCGGGTGGGCGGCGACTACTGGCTGTCGTTCATCGGCCCGTCCGAGCGGTTCGCCCGGATCGCCGGGCAGGCCGCCGCCAACAAGACGCCAATGTCCGCGAAGCTTCAGGTGGGCTGTTCGCACGAGTCGGCCACCATCCCGTTCATGCCCGTGCCCTCCCTGCTCTACCGCAAATACAAGGAGATGCCCGGCATGAACGTCACCTCCGTGATGCAGTGCTGGTACTTCGGGAACTATCCCGGAGTGATGAACCGCGCGGCGGGGCGGCTGGCCTTTGAAGACTTCTCGGGCACGGAGGACACTTTCCTGCAGGCGCTGGCGCGTCCGGAATGGGGCGGGGACGCGGAGCTTGTCGTGCGGGCATGGAAACATTTCTCTGAAGGGTTCCAGCTTTTCCCGCTCTCGACGCGCTTCCAATGGTGGGGTCCCATGCACGCGGCACCCGTCTGGCCGCTGCACCTGAAGCCTGCCCTCAAGCAGTTGCAGCCCACCTGGCTCGTCGGCGGCCCCTGCGGCGACGCCGTCGGCGAGGTGATGGACAACCACACCCTCGACGAGGCCGTCATCCTGTCGCGGCAGATGTCGGAGGAGTGGAACAGGGGCGTGGCCCTCATGAAATCGCTCGAGCCAAAATTCGCGGGGAACCGCGAGCGCCTCCTCGATATCGGCCTGACCGAAGCGGTCGGCCTCCAATTCGCGAGCGCGTACAACATGCTGAACTTCTACCTGATGCGCAGCCAACTGTTCGACCTGTCCCCCGCGGACGCCCTGCGGCGGCTGGCGGACATGGAAGCCCTCGTCCGCCAAGAAATCAAGAACAGCGGGCGTCTGTCCGAGCTCTGCGCCGCGGACTCCCGCCTGGGCTTCCATTCGGAGGCCGAGCGGCACCAGTACTCCGCCACGCGGCTCACATGGCGCGTAGAGGTGCTGAACGATCTGCTCGCGACCGAGTTTCCTGAATACCGGACCGCCTTCCAGGCGGGACGCCAGGTCTCGCGCTTCGCTGAGGGGCGCGCGGTGTACGCCTGCGGCGCGGGCTGGACCGAATGCAAGACCTACCGCTGGCAGGCGGAGCGCGACG
>JAQVSS010000472.1 GCA_028700415.1 Kiritimatiellia bacterium | reverse complement strand
CGCACCTGTGCCTCATCGGCCACCCCATCCCCCAAACCGGCGAACGCCATTCCCGCCAGCGCAATCCCCATCAGAAACAGCCCGTTCCGTTTCCCTGTTCTCATTTTCATCTCTCCCTTTCAAAAATCCCCTTACTGCCCACTCACATACGGTGCCGCCTTCTCTAAACGGCACACCTCTCGCAACAACCCGTCATACACGGCGGCCTGCTCCTTCCGGGGTTCGCAAACCGCCGTGACCGGCGAGAACGTTTCCGTCATCTTCTCAAGGGGCACCCCGTCCGCACGGGCCGCAAGCAACGCCGCCCCCAGCGCCGCGGAATCCGCCACCGCGACGCTCTCCACCCGCGCCTGAAAGACATCCGCCAGCACCTGCCGGATGCCCAAACTCTTCGAGGCGCCGCCCGTGACCCGCAGCACCTCAAACGCCCCGATCCACAAAGCGTGGCTGCGCATCGCCAACGCCTGCGCCTCCACCACCGCTCGGATACGCACTTCCGACGGGGCTTCGGCAAAAGCATAGTTCGCCCGCACGCCGGATGTCAACACCGGCGGCGTGATTTCCGGCACGAACCACGGCAACGCCAGCCGCCCGCCGTTTCCGGGCGGGGTCCTCTCAAACGCGGTCTCGTCGAAAAACGCCCACTCCGTCCGGGTCTCCCGCCGCACGCGGTCGCGCGCCAGCGAACCGTTCTTGAAACACGCCAAGCTCATGAACCCGCCCGCGGGATTGCCAAACACATGGCCACACCCTTCGGGATCGGTGCGGAACTCCTTCAGCGCCGCAAAAAACGTGTCGCTCGTGCCCAAGCTCACCACCGCCACCCCGGCACCCCATGCGCCCGTGCCCACCAGACTCGCCGGATTGTCGCCCGTCCACACCGCCACCGGCACGCCCGGCCTTAACCCGTACTTCGCGAAATAGGGATGCAGCCCGCCCGCGACACCGGTTCCGACCTTCGGCAATTTCGGCAGCAGCCCCGGCGCGGTGAATGCGGCAATCTCTTCATCCCAGTCCAACGTGCGCAGGTTGAGCAGATTCATGCCCGCGCCGTCCCCGGTGTCGACAGGCGCATCCCCGCCGATCAGGACGGAACAGAGGAATGAGCTCACGAGATGGACGCGCGCCGTCTGGGCGTAACGCTCCGGCTCGGCCGCCGCGAATGCGCGGAGCTGCGGCCCCGTGAACCGTTCGACGGCGGGCGAGCCGGTGTCCGCCTGCAGCCGCGCGCCGAACCGCGCGTCCAGCTCGCGGCACGCGCCCGACGTGGAGCTGTCCATCCAGATCGGGCTTGTCGGACGCGCCAACGCGGGCGCCAGTTGCTCCGCCAGTGCGGACGAGGGCGTGAGACGGGCGAGCGCGTCCGCGAACCGGCTGTTGAGATACACCGAGCCGTGCTGCTGCCCGTCACCGCCGATCCCGGCGATCTTCCCCATCTCCACCCCCGACGCCTTCAGCCGCGCCAGCAGCAAATCCATGGCCGCCAGCCAGAGCAGCGGATCGGCATGTTTCACCAGCGGATCGGCATGCGCCAACACGCCGTCAGGACAGTGGTACTGCGGCAGGTCCGCCGTGAAATTAACCGACACGCTCCGCACGACTGTTCCCGCATCCGGATCGATGACCAGGCCCTTCATGCCCTGCGTGCTGCTGTCGATGCCAAGATAGTACGCCATGGTTCCCGTCCCCTTACTCTTCCTCAACGCGCCGGAGCGTTGCCCGTCACGCCGGGCAAAGCGCCCAACCCCCTATTTCCGCTCTTCAAACACGAAATCGTCCAAATAATACGCGACCGCGCGTGGGGCCGTCGAACAAAAGCCCAGCCACTCCACCGCCTGGAACGCGGGGCTTCTGAGCAGCAGATCCGTCACCTCGACGTCCGGCTGTCCGGAACGCGCGACCTTGACCGACCACAGCCCCGTCCGGCGGCTGCCCACACCCGCGGTCACCGTCACTTGCGCCCACGTGTCCGCAGGCAACTCCGCGATCAGCCGCTCGCACCCCTGAAGCGTGCCGTCCGCTTTCCTGGCACAGGTGCGCGCGATCACTTTGCCCTGGCGGAATAACAGGCAGGGGCCGACCGCATACCCGTTGCCGCCGCCCTCCGGGCAATCGCGCCACTCCGTGAAGAACTCCGCACCGGCCTGCATCCGCACCGCGAAACGGTTTTCCACAACCGCGTTGGTGAAGGCGCAACTGGAGACAAAGTGCGGATTGAAGGAATGGGTCAGCCCCGGCACAGCCTGGACCTTGAGCGACTGCTTGCCCGAGAAGGCCGCTTCCGCCGTGACCTGTATGCTGTCGCCCTTCTTCTCAATGTGGGTCTCCACGCTCGGGAACTGCGCCGCGACCGGTATCCCGTCGAAGGTCTCGCTCAACCGCCGCACCACATACCGCTCTGGCACCGGCGCGAAACGCACCTCGGGATAACACGTGCGGGCCGCCAGTTTGCGCCACGCCCGTGTGCCGTACACCCCGGCCTTTGACGCATCGAACGGACGGAACCCCGCCTTCAGCGCGGGCGAACCGGATTTGAGGCGGAAGTCGCCCGCTGCGGCATTCCGGAAGAGAGGATCGGCGATCTGCGAATGCGCGTCCTGCCCCCCGGCGCGCCACGTTTCCCACGAACCGGCGTTAAACGCATTGGTCGCGATCCCGAGCGGGTTCCAGTACGTGTTGCGGTCGAAAACCACGTCTTGGGTCGGCCTGCTGGCACGCCCGGCATAAAACGCCGCCGTCTCATTATCCCAATAGACGATGTTGTTGGTGAAATAGAAGGCATTGTGTTCCTCAATGCGCGAACGCTGGACTTGATTGATCATGCTAAAGGCCAGAATATTGTTGCGGAAAATGTTCTCTCGCCCGTAGTGCTGGAAGACGCAGCCCGTCTTGACGTGATGGATGAGGTTGTTCTCAAACACAATCTTTGCGCTGCCCTCGTCGGTATAAAGCCCCCATCCGCCGCCGCCGGTGTAGTCGTACGAGTAGACGTGGTGAATATGGTTGTTCG
>JAQVSS010000111.1 GCA_028700415.1 Kiritimatiellia bacterium | reverse complement strand
TTCTGGTAACGGTTCCAGCCGATACCCTGGGGACCGACGAGATACTTGGAGCGGATCTCCTTCGTCCACCACGTGACGCCCTCGCCCTTGCGGAGACCTGCCTTCAGCATCAGGGATCCGACGTTGTGGAAGTTCGTGTCCTGATAGTGGTTGCCGCTGTAGGTCCAGGTGCCGTAGGGGCCTTCGCCGTCCTTCATCGTACGTGTGTCCTTGCCGAGCAGCGCGAACGATGCCTCATGCCTCATGAAGACGCCCTTCGCGTCGCTGAGCTCGTAGACGAGCGAGTGCCAGCCGAGGTCCTCCTGCGCGAGGTCGATCTCGATGTCCTGCCTGCCGGCGTTCACCGGATAGGCCTTCTCGGAGACCTTGTTGCCTTCGGCATCGCTGATCGTGACCGTGAGGGTGACGGGGCGCTTCGCGTCGACGACCGCGCAGGTGACGGGCTTCTCGTCGTTATGGAAGACATTGCCGGGCTGGGCACAGCGCCAGTCGAACCCCGCCGGCCCCTTCTCGAGGACAGCGGAATAGACGGTGAGCGCGCTCGTGTAGGCGCTGTCCGGAATCATGCGCGCATCCTGCATCGGCGAACGCCAGGCAGGGTCATTGAGCCGCGAAAGGATCTCGAAATCGAGATAGTTGCCGAGTTCCTTGCGGACGATGCATCCGTTCATCTTGAGTGAATTGCAGAGCCAGGTGCCGAACACGTCGCGGCCGTTGACGAGATCGGCGATCTTGCCGAGATCGAGCGGCACCGTGACTTCCCACCTGCCGTCGGCGAGCTGGCGTTTCTCGGCCTTGTCGAAATCGACCCGGATGTTCGCCATGCCCTCGAAGTCGCGTCCGCCGAACGTGCAGCCGTCGTTGTAGCGGGTGAAGCGGACCGTGAAGACGCGGTCGAGATTCCTGTCGGGATCGACGGACATCACGATCTTCGCCGTGCGGTAGAGGGACGGCGGCACGACAAACGCCTTCTGCTTGCAGGTACGGCCCTTGCCGACGGTTGCCTTCCAGTCGGTGGCGTTGCCGCCGGCGGTGTTGCGCTTCAGCGCGAAGCCGCCCTGAGGATAGGCGACCTCGACGGTCTCGCCGCGGTCGGTCACGCCCTCGGTGATCTCGGGGACGGTCATGGACCGCGGATCACGCGCGTTCTTGATCGCACGGGGATTGTCCGGGACGGACTTGACCTTCGAATAACGCTTCGCGAACTCGATGCGCGCTTCGGCCTTCGCGGCGTCCTTCGACGAGACCTTCACCGTCTTCGTGCCCTCGATCTCCGGGAACGCCTTTGTGAGGGTTCCCTTCTTCAGCTCCTTGCGGCCGGACGGAGCGACCTTGTACCAGATGCCGCCCTCGTCCTTGGTGGCGCCCGGGACGACGTGCTCGACGCGCCAGTTGCGGCCGTCACGGCAGATGAGGTGATCGAGCTTCCCGAGCTTCACCGGGAACTCGTATCTGACGCCGTCGATCTCGAAGACGGGCGTGTCGATCGGGCCCCACACGTCAAGCGTGAGCTGGGCCTTCTCGCCGGGACGCGTCACGACCTCGACCGGCTGGTCGAAGCCCTTCGCGGGCGCGAACATCTGCGGTATCGCCGCCTCGTACTTGAGCCACTTCGCGTCCGCCTCCGCGATCTTGTCGGTGTAGGCGGGAATCGCCTCGCCGAGCGCGGTCAGGGTGATCTCCGCACGATCCGCCGTGGCCCTGCCGCGGAAAGCGACGGCGTTCTCGCCGGCCTTGAGCCCGACCTTGTCGCCGGTCGTCCTGCGGGCCTTCACGTCGCCCATCTCGTCATAGAGCTCCCAGACGCCGTTCGCAAGTTCCGCGAAGTCGCCGGCCGCCATCCTGAACGGGACCTTGATGTCCGTGCCGTTCACCGTCACGACCGCGCCCTCGAGCGCGGGACGGGTGATGCCGAGGGACCTGAGTTCCGTGAACCTGACTTCGGTTTTCCCGCCGGCAGGGATCTCGTTGAGCCACGCGCCCACGAATTCGATCGTCGGCTCGCTTGTCCAGTACGGCCCGTTGTAGACCGTGCGGGCGTCCGCCCAGTTCTTCGCATACGGCCAGTCGAGTTCGCCGAACCAGTCCGCGTCACGCTCGCGGAGGAGGAACGTGACGTAGCGCCAACCCTTGAAATCGAGCCTGACGTAATGCTCGGAGCGTCCGCCCCAGTTGAACCTGTGGAGCTTCAGGTTGAAGTTGAGGATCGCGCCGGAGCCGTCACCGTATACCCAGGTGCCGAAGGCGCCGTCCACAAAGACGAGGTTCGGATACTCGTGGTGTTCGACCGCGCCGAGCCAGGCGCCGCGGGAGGTCTTGCCGGCGTTGGCGGCGGAGATCGTGAAGACCCTGCCCTTCTCGGAGTCCGCCGTCTTCACCTCGCCGTTCACGTTCGCGGCGGTGGTGATCTCGACCTTCGCGCCGGGCGTGAAGTAGGCCTTCGCGGCCTTCGAGTCGTATTTCTCCTTGATGCCGTAAAGCGCCTCGACCCGGAGCTCGGCCTTCTTCGCCTTGTCGGCCTTCACCTTCCACGCCATCGCCTCGGGCGTGCCCGCGCGGTGGATCGCGGCCTTGACCGGGGTCACTTCCCAGAGACCCTCCCCGTTCTGGCGGAGACGGAATTCCTCGCCGTAGGGCTGCATCTTCTTCTGGAGGCCGTCCGCGAAGGCCCTCGCCATGCGGGCGCGTTCCCACCAGCCCATGAGCGTCGCCTGCTTCTCGACGTTGAACGAGAGGGGGCCGTCGGTCACGTACATCCCCTGCATCGACATCGACGAATCATACGCGGCGTTCTTGCACATGTAGTATTCCATCTCGTCGAGGAAGTGCCCGCGCCCGGTCTCCGCCGCGGCGAGCGGCGCCCACCAGCCGAGGTTGCAGCCGAGGAAGTTCGAGTTGCGCGCGAGATCGAGCGTCATCTTCGTATGGAGGTCGTGGAGGCGGCGCGCGCCGTACCAGTTGTGGTCCCACGGCCAGAGGCGGGAGCGGAACCACCAGTGGTAGGCGTTCATGCAGCTCGCCTCGTTGACGATGCCGTTCGGGCCCTGGTTGAGCATACGGAAAATATTTTCGCGCATGCGGTCGACGTCGTAGCGCGTGCCCATGCCCTCGGAGCCGTCGAAATAGATCTCCTCCATTCCGCAATGATTGAACACCTTGTCGATCGCCTCCGCGGTCCTGTCCATGAGCGGGGAATCGGGAACGGGATAGAACGCCGAATAGCAGCTCCTCAGGTAATCGACCTTCTCGCCGGGCCGGAAGGTGCCGGCGACCTTCACCGGATATTCGCCGCGACGGCACTTGTAGACCCCACGCTTCACGCCGGTGAACTTCTTCGCCTTGCGGTCGACGCCGGAATACTGCACGAGTTCGCGGCCGATGCGGAAGGTGTTGCCACGGCCCTTCACCGTGCCCATGGTGCCGACGAAATGCTCCTGCTGCCCCTTCCAGATTTCCTCGTTCACGTAGAATTCGGCATCGCCCGGCTTGAACGGCTTCGCAAGCGTGTAGGAGAAGACGGAGACGAGATTCGTGTCGCACTCGGGGGTGAGGCACTTCGAGCCCCATTCGATGCAGGCGGAAAGCGTATGGGTGCCGGAACGGAAGCCGGCCTTCCTCACCTTCTCGGCGGCGGCCTTGATGTCGTCGTAGCCGTTCGGAAAGCAGTACGTATCGACTTCGTAGCTGCCGTAGAGCTTCCACCAGACGTGAAAATGGAGGAGGTCGAAGCCGCCGCGCTCCATGAGGGAGATCCAGTCGTCGAGCGACGGGAGGTCCATCGAGGTCGCGAAGAGATAACTGCCGCGGTTCGACTCAGAATCCATCGCCCAGGCGCCGCCCGCCGTGGAGTGCGGGGCGCCGGCGACGATCGTCATCGCCCGCATACAGGAAAGGATGTCGTTGCGGCGCGCCGCCGCGAGACCGGCCTTATGTCCGTTGAAGCCGAACTTCTTCATCACGCCGGCGCAGACGATCCGCGAGCCATTCACCGCGCCGTCGAACGTGTGGTTCTCGCTGCCGGAACCGGTCACCTCGCCCGCGCAGTACATCTCGGTCTTCGCCTCGTAGCCGCGTACGAAAAGCGCGGTGTTGTCATCCGAAACAGCGTTCGCGAGCGCGCCGAAGTACTTGCCTGTCGCATGACGGAGACGGACGAACCACAGCGATTCCGCGTCCTTCAGCTCGCAGTCCTTCGTCTCGAAGGTCCAGCCGCCGTCGAAGGCGGTCACGGCGAGCGTCACCTTGCCACCGTCCTTCAGGGTGAACCTGAGTTCCTTCTCGCCCGCTTCGCACTTCACGGCGGGGACGATTTCGCCCTTGGCGTTCGCCGCGGCGACGAACGGAATCTTCTCCTTGACGAGTTGATAGCCGCCCGGCTTCACCCAGAGCCTGGAGACGCAGGCGTCTTCACCGATCTCCCAATGGGCGAATCGGTTTTCGAAGGTCTGCGCACCGGCGCAGAAAACGCCCGCGAGAATCACCGCGGACAACAGTCCTATTTTCATTCTTATCCCTTCCGTTGGGAAATATACCATATCATCTCACAAATGGCACATAAAGTCAATAGCACTACTGTCCGGCGCGTTGCCTCACAATTCATGACACCGAAATCTTTTTTGTCTGGGGAGCCTGTGTTTCAGGTTGCCTCAAATGAAACGATACCGAAAAATGGGGTGAGGAGATATCAAAGGAAGAGAGGTGGGCGTATCTGAGGATCATGCGGCGGCGGTACGCGGCGGTGCGGAGGAAGAAGGGGCGCGGGCGTGTGTTTGGGTTTGTTTGGGCGAGATATACGTTTTTATGGGGCTTTTCGCGTGGTGTGTGGGGCCGCTGCTGACCGGACGCGCTACACCCCGGCATGGTGCGAATTTTTGGGCACTGGGCACGCTTTGACGGTTGGCGTCCGGATCGGTGGCATGATTTTTTTGCTGCGGGGAAGATAAGCCAATTCTTAAGCCAAACCGTGGGCAGACAAAATATCGCTGAAAACAATAATTGGCTTAACTTGGCTTAACATCGGGATACCACCTTATGTTTTTAGGGGTACAGGTGTGGACAGGATGTGACAGGGTAAAAGGGGTTAAAACCCTATAAAAATGAAAAAACCCCAGCAAAAGCTAGGGTTTTAAAGATGGTGGTAGGGCTTGGATTCGAACCAAGGAAGGCGTTCGCCAGCAGATTTACAGTCTGCCCCGTTTGGCCGCTTCGGTACCCTACCGCGGCAAAAGACGGTTCGGAATATCGCAAAATCAAAGGCGGATGTCAACGGCGGAGATAGTTTTTTTTAGTCTCGTGTTGACGGTCAGGGCAATCTTCTGATATTTTTCATTCTTCACTTTTGACCAGAGCGGAGAGGCTGAAGCAGGTTTTTTGTTTGAAGAGCCGTCCGATGGTTTTGAAAGGGGGTGAAAAGCGTGATTCAACTCCGATTGAAGAAGGGCGAGTCTGTCGAGCGTGCGCTCAAGCGCCTGAAGAAGATTATGGATAAGGAAGGGTTGCTCAAGCAGCTCCGTAATAACCGTTATTACGAGAAACCGTGTGAGAAGGCTCGCCGTAAGTCGGCACGCGCCCGCATCCGTAACAATTCCCGCCGTGGTATGCGCGAGATGATGTAAGGGATGCTTTTCACCCGTTGCATAAGGCCTTCCGGGAAACCGGGAGGTCTTTTTTTGTGCCCGTTACCCGATCTTGCATGACGGGCAAAAGGCGGCGAGCGGGCAACCGCCGCATTGCGGGTAACGCGGGGAACAGCGCGTCTGCCCGAAGGACACGAGATAGGAGTTCCACGTTTTCCAGTAACGCACCGGCAGGAGCGCGCGCAACGCCATCTCCGTCTCGTAAGGGGTCTTGGTTGTCACGAGCCCGAGGCGGTTGGTGATCCGGTGAACGTGGACATCCACGCAGATGGCGGGTTTGCCGAAGCCGAGCGCCACCACAAGGTTGGCGGTCTTCCGTCCAACGCCGGGCAACTCGCAGAGAGCCTCTACGGTGTCGGGCAGGACGCCGCTGAACTTTTCGTCCAGCACGTCCGGCAACTCCTTCAGGTGGCGCGCCTTGTCACGGTAGAAGCCGACGGGGTAGATGAGTCGCTCCAACTCGCCCGTTGGGATACGGCGGAGGTCGGCGGAGGTCGTGACTTTCTGAAACAGGCGTCCGCAGGCGGCGGCGGTGCAGGCATCTTTGGTGCGCGCGCTCAGGATGGTGCCGATCAGGACGCGGAAGGGGTCTCGCGTCTGGATGGCCACCAGATCGATGATGGGCGCTTTGTTTTGATGAAAAGCGGTTTTGAGCAGGCGGTTAACCGCCGGGATGTCCGAAAATGTCATGCGTCATATCGTACCGGTAGACCTTGGGCAGGGGAAGCCAAAAGGTGCCCGGGAAAAAACAGTTGTTTTCACAATGTGCCAGCGTATAATCCCGCTCATGTTTATTCGTTTCAAACGGAGGGCGCAATGATCAGACTGACATTCCTGGGTGCGGCACAGACAACGACGGGTTCGTCGCATTTTGTGGAGGCGAACGGCAAACGAATCCTTTTTGATTGCGGCTTGTTCCAAGGGCACCGCAAAGAGGCGTTTGAGAAAAACCGCCAGTTGCCTTTGGATCCGGCAAGTCTCGATGCGGTCGTGTTGTCCCATGCGCACATCGACCATAGCGGCAACCTGCCCACCTTGGCGCGTCACGGGTTCCGGGGGAAAGTCTACTGCACGCCCGCCACGCTGGATCTCTGTGACATCATGCTGCGCGATTCGGCCTACCTGCAGATGCGCGATCTCGAGATAATAAACAGGAAGCGCGCTCAGCAGGGGAAAAACCTTTTCGAGCCGCTCTATGAGCAGCAGGATGTGGATAAAATCATGCGCTGTTTCGAGCCCGAGCCGCTCAAGCGTCAGGTGGATCTTGGGAACGGTGTGAGTCTCGTCTTCCACAACGCCGGGCACATTCTGGGGTCCGCGTTGGTCCAGCTCGATGTGAAACCGGACGGGGGACGTTCCCGCCGCCTGCTTTTCTCCGGGGATTTGGGGCAGCCGGACCAGCCGATCTTGCGCGACTACGATGTTCCGCAAGGCGCGGATGTCCTGCTCATCGAAAGCACCTATGCGGATCGGGATCATCCGTCGGCTGAAGATGTGAAAGGCCGGCTCAAAGGGTTCATCGACGATATCCACCAGTTGAAGTCTAAGCTCATCATCCCGGCGTTCAGCGTGGGGCGCACGCAACAGGTGCTTTACTATTTGAACCGGCTGACCGAGGAGGGGCGCATGAAACCCACGCCGGTCTATGTGGACAGCCCGCTGTCGCTCAAAGCGACGAAGGTCTATGAAAAACACCGTGAATGTTATGATAAGGAGGCCTCGGACATCCTGCGCCAGGGGATTGATCCCATGAAGTTCCCCGGCTTGCGCTTCATCGAGACGCCTGACCAGTCCAAGTCGCTGAACGATCTTCCAGGGCCCATGGTGATCATCGCGGCGTCGGGCATGTGCGAAGGCGGGCGGGTTCTGCACCACTTGCAGCGGACAGTGGGCGACCCGCGCAACATCATCCTGATCGTCGGCTTCCAGGCCGAGAACACTTTGGGGCGGCGCATCGTTGAACGCAAGTCGCCCCTGAAGATCTTGGGTGATGAGTTTGAACTGAACGCCCGCGTGCATACGATCAATGCGCTGTCTGCCCATGCGGACCGGACCGCGCTCATGCGCTGGTTCGACGGCGTGAAGGGCAATTTGTCCCGCGTTTTCGCTGTCCACGGCGAGCCCGAGAAAGTGGCCGCCATGACCGCGCTCGTGAAGCAGCACGGGGTCGCGGACGCGGTCGCCCCGGTGCCGGGGGAGCGGTTTGAAAACGTGTGACGGGAACGCGTGAAGGGTGAAGGATGAAAAGGTCCCGTTCATTCCCGGCGTTATCCGCCGCCTGGGTGTTTGGCGCGGTGACTCTGGTGGCGCAGACGTTGCTGCTGCGCCGCTTTCTCTGGCGTTTCGAGTCGGCCGAAACGGGCGTCGCGCTATTCTTGTCGTGCTGGCTGTTCTGGTCCGGGTTGGGTGCGGCGGTTGCGGCCACACGTCCAGGGCGGCGTCTGACGGTTATCCTTTCGCGTTTTGTGTGGGGGCTGGTCGCCTTGTGCGGGGCGCTTTATTTCGCGCAGTACGCGCTGATAGAAAATGTCCGGGGCTGGCTGGGCATACCGGATTATCAGGCTTTCCCGCTCTTGGCGTTGGGGGTGGGGTGCCTGGTCGCCAACGCGCCTTTCTGTTTCGTGGCGGGTTTTGTGATCCCCGCCGTCTGCCGGCGTTTGGAGCAGTCCGGCGGATCGGTCAGCCGGGCGTTCGCCTGGGAGGCGCTGGGCGCGGCCGCGGGCGGGCTGGGGGTCACCGCGCTGCTGCTCAGCGGCGTGACGCCCGATCCGCGGGACGAGGTTGAGTGGAGGCGTTATTTTCCGCAGGCCGCCGAACGCCCCGGCCGCTTCGAGACCGGCGCAGGCACCACGTTTTACGGTTCGCACGGGGGAACGTTCTATGCGCTTTCCTCGGGAGGGGTGGGCGAAGTCATCCCGGAAAAAGATCACGCGATGGGGCTCGCGGCTCTGATCCTGTCGCAGCGCCCTTACGCCAAGGACGTGCTGCTGCTGGGGCAGGTCCCCTTGGCGGTGGGGCTTGCGCTTGAAGCCATCCGTCCGGGGCTGGCGGTTGTCTGGTGCCCGTGCGATGCGCAGTATGGGATCAATCTGTTGCGCGTGGCACAGGCCAGCGGTGTGCAAACCGGTGTCCGGGCCGCAGAGTTGCCTCCCCAATCCTATCTTGCCGGTTTGGCGGATGCCGCCTTTGACGCGGTGCTGGCCGCGCCTCCGCCGGCGACTTCGCTCGGTGGCGCGATGTGGCGCGATGCGGCGTTCGCGCGGGGGGTGCGGCGTGTGACGCGGCGGACCGGCGTGGCTGTTTTCGGGCTGGATTGCGGGTCGGCCGTGCTGACGCCCGAGAAAAGCGCGCTGCTGGACGTGACCGTCCGGGGCGTGAGGCAGGTTTGGCCGGAGAGCGGCTTGTTCGCCGCGGGTGAGGGCGGGTGGTGGCTGGCCGCCCAAGTGCCGCGTCTGGTCTACGGGGTCTCGGACGCGACCAACCGGTTCGCGATGCTCAAACGCGACGTGTACCCGCTGGAGGCGGTGTCGCACCTCTACGACCCGGTCCGCGCCGGGCAATGGATGAAGCAGACCCCCGTGCTGGATCCCGAGAACGCGGTCTTGTTGCCGGGCACGGTGCGTGCCGAGGAGATCCTTGCGCTTGGATTTGCGGATGCCCTGCGGCGTGCGTATCCGGAACAGACCCCGGGGCGCCGGCTGGCTTGGCTGAAGGCGCAGGACTGTGTTCGCCTGATCGGATTCCTGCTGGTCGCCTTATGGATGCTTCCCGTGGCCTTGGGGGGGAAGGCTCATGCTGAGCGGCGGCTAGTAGCCGCGTGGCTGGCCGCCTGCGGCGCATTGGGCCTCGTCGTCTCATTGACCGTGCTCTACCGGGTGCAGATGCGTTTCGGTTCGGTCTATCTGTTGGCCGGTGTGGGAAGCTGCCTGTATCTTGCGGGCCTTTTTTGCGGCAACCGTTTGACGGACGGGGCGCTCTGGGCTGTGCGGGAGCGCCCGCGGGCGTTGCTTGGCCTGCCGGTCCTGTTTACGCTGATCCAGGCGGGGGTCGCCTTTGGCGTGCTGGCGTGCGCGGACTGGGCGGCCACCGCGACGGGTGTGGTGCTCCTGTGCTTCGCGGCCGGGTGTGCCGCAGGCGCGGCGGTGCCGACGGCATTGGCGGTCTGCGGGGGAAACCGGGCCGACCATGCGGCCGTCTTTGTGTTGGCGGACGCGCTTGGCGCGGCGGTGGCTGGGCTTTTTTTTGTGGCCGGTGTGCCTTTGGCAGGCTTGCGGGAGATGGTGGCCTGTTTCGCGGCGCTGGCATGCGGCTTGGCCCTCTGTGCGGCGGGCGGCTATGGGCAGGCGCGGTTGACGGCGGTATTCGCGGTGCTGGTCGCGCTCGCTGTTCTTGGCGGGCGGTTACGCGATGCGTGGCCCGCCTGGCCGGAACCGGTTTTCCAGAAGGAACGGCCGCAGGTGGAGGAACCTTTGTCCCGCGCCGTTGAAAAAGAGACGGCCCAGCGGCCCGGCATTCCGCGCAGGGTCGACCTGCCGCGCATCCTCGAACAGATGCGCGGCGGTCAGCTCGCGACAAACGCGGCCGCGTTTTGGGAACGCGAGTGAGCGCGGGGCAACGCCCTCCCGCTCGCTCCCGTCAGTCTGCGGCTGATTTTTAGCGCGCTGCCGTTTACTGCGGGTGGCAATCAATGGGCGGGTGTGCTACACTGCGGGGAAATTTCAAAGAAGGAAACCGAAGAGATGTCAGACGAACAGCCCGTGTCAAGCAACGAGTATCGCGAGCAACGGATCGCCAACATGCGCAAGTTGGAGGAACTGGGTTTCAAACCGTTCGGCCAGGCGTTTGAGCGCACGCGGCTGTCGGAGATCCGCGCCGGGTTTGAGGAGAACAAGACGGTGCGTGCCGCCGGGCGGCTGATGACGATCCGGCGCATGGGCAAGGCGTCTTTCGCAACGTTCAGCGACGGCACGGGGAGTTTCCAGATCTTCGTTAAGAAAGACCTGCTGACAGAGCAGCAGTTCCTGGGCTTCAAGCTGCTTGACCTCGGCGACTTTCTGGGGGTCGAAGGGCGTCTTTTTACCACCAAGGCGGGCGAGCCCACCATCGAGGTGCACAGCTGGACGTTTCTCGGCAAGGCGATCCTGCAGCCGCCGGAAAAATTCCATGGACTGCAGGATGTGGAGGAGCGTTACCGCAAGCGCTACCTCGACCTGATGATGAACCCCGAGTCGCGTGACCGGTTCAATAAGCGGAGCGCGATTCTCGCGGAGATCCGCGCGTTCCTTCACGCGCGCGGGTTCATTGAAGTCGAGACGCCGATGATGCAGAGCCAGGCGGGCGGCGCGGCGGCCAAGCCGTTCTTCACGCACCACAACGCGCTGGACATCGACGTGGTGATGCGCATCGCGCCGGAGCTTTACCTGAAGCGGCTGATCGTGGGCGGTTACGACAAGATTTTCGAGTTGGGAAAAGACTTCCGCAACGAGGGCATCGACCGGACGCACAATCCCGAGTTCACGGTTTTGGAAATCTATGAGGCCTACGGGGACAGGACTTCGATGAAAGCGATTATCGAAGGGCTCCTTCCCCATCTGTGCGAGAAGGTGCTCGGCACGATGAAGGTCGAGTATGGCGAGGCCAAGGAGGTCCTCGATTTTACCCCGCCGTACCGGGAGATTGCGTACCGGGATGTGGTGAAAGAGGCCATGGGCGCCGACTGGTTTGAGTTGCCCGTAGCGGAAGCGCGGGCCAAGGCCGAAGTGAAGGGGCTGGACATCGACCCGTCGTGGAACCACCTGCTGGTGACGCACGAGGTGTATGACAAGTTGGTTGAAAAGACGCTGAGGCAGCCGACCTTTGTGACGCGCATCCCGCGGCAATTCGTGCCGCTGGCCAAGGCGTGCGAGGACGACCCTGAGCTGGTGGACGTGTTCGAGTTCGTGGTGGCGGGCAAGGAATTGTGTCCCGGTTATACGGAGCAGAACGACCCGGTGGCGCAGCGGCGGGCTTTCGCGGATCAGGCCGGGGACGACCCGGAAAAGATCGACGAGGATTTCATCACCGCCCTCGAGCACGGCATGCCCCCGACCGGCGGGCTCGGAATGGGCATCGACCGGCTGGTGATGATGCTCACGGGCACCGAGGTGATCCGCGACGTGATCCTCTTCCCGCAGATGAAGCAGCAGGGGGGGTGATCCCGCCGGTCAGGCAGCGCCGCCTTAAACAGGTTGAAAGGTTTTTACGCATGTCAAAAAAGCGATTTTTGATTGCCAATCAACCTGACACAAAATTAGGCTTATCTCGTACACCTTCCAAAGAATTGCATCGTCGCGACTTTCTGTTCACACTGGGTATGGGTTTGGGGATGTTTAGGCGGCGTCAATAAATAATATGGACACTTTTCGATAACTTGAGAGTTGAGAGTTGAGCGTTGAGCGTTTGTTTGAACTCTCAACGCTCAACGCTCAACGTTCAACTCTCAATTAAGGAAGTTAC
>JAQVSS010000471.1 GCA_028700415.1 Kiritimatiellia bacterium | reverse complement strand
GGGTAACATACCATGCAACATGCTAAAATGGCTATCATAACACGTGTTGCATCCTTTACTTTCGGAAGCAGTCAACCCAGTACTGGCATGCTGCTTTTCGAGTCATCCTCTATTTGAAAACATATCCGGTGTCTCGGCGCAGGACTTTGGAAAAACACACCCGTTCAAACGTTAGATGGTTATAGGAGGCGCAGATGGATACGCATGTGCTGGAGAACCTGGTGCTCAAGATCTCAAACGGTGACCTCGAGGCGCTCGAAGGATTGTACCGGGATTATCGCCATGCCGTTTTTACGTATTCCCTGCATCTGCTGCGCGATCGTTCGCAAGCCGAGGATAATACCCACGATGTCTTTTTGCAGATCTGGTCCAAGGCCTCAACATACAGGACTGGATCCAATCCCGCTGCCTGGATCATGCGCATGACCCACAACATGGCCATTGACCGGTATCGCCGGTCAACCCGATTGGTCAGCTTCGAGGAGCTGCCGGACAACGAATCGCTCATGGGCGCAAGCGATGAGGATCGGATTGCCGATCGGATCGATCTCCAGACTGTACTGGGCATGCTGGAGCCAAAAGACCGGCAAATTGTCCTGCTCAAGGCCGTGGCCGGCTTACCGCTCAAATCGGTCAGCCAGCTGGCGGAACTGCCGCTCAGCACCGTGCATTGGCGATATCGCAGGGCACTGCGACTTCTCTCTAAGCTGATCAGGAAAATGGAGGTCTGATATGCCTATACCCAATCATTCTCTGCTGAAAAAACTGGACACACTGGCGCGGCAGCAAGCACCAGATAACTGGATCAAGCTGCGCCGGAGCATCGAACAGGCTGAACCCCGGGTACATCCGGTCTCTGTTCAGCTAAAAAGGAGCGGATCGACCATGAAACGACAATACAGGTGGCTCATTGCGGCAAGCGCCGCTGTCCTGGTCCTTATCCTGGCCTTTGGTCTGGTCAGGCTGCTGCGCGAACCGGCCGCTGTCGACCTGTCAGCCGGACAAACCATCACACTGGCCAAGGGCAAGCTGACGATTCATGCCATCACCCGCACAGGCGGACGGATCGGCATGCCGCCAGATGCCGAAAGCGTCGAGCTTGCCCTGTCTGATCTGCCCGCTATTTTCGGGCGCGACCCGATCCCGGATCTGCCGTTTGATCTGAAGCCGGAATTTGACACCATCTCCACCCTGATGTTTCGCAGCGGGACCGTGTTCCTCATGAACGGCATCACTTACGGCCGCGGCGACCCTGCCGGACCACGCGTGGTTTTCGATCTGAACGACCAGGGCGACCTTCCCTTGACCGACTGCCAATTTGGTACTGAGCAAGAGTCGACCTGGAACGGCGTCGCGTTGCTGCTCGGTGTCGAGCAAGTCGAGACGGATGCCGGTGCGATCGAACAGTATATTGCCCGGTTTGTCGTTCATAACATAGGCTACCAAATTCAAGCGACAGGATTAACCGGCGTTCAGTTCTTGGAGATTCTGTCCATAGTCATGGCCGGTTAACGATAAGAAGCCGGGTTCCGACCACGCGTTTGCCGGAACCCGGGCTTGTTTTTTCTGTTTTCATCATTTCGCCGGATATCCGTTCCCGGGAAGACGATATCTCCCTGACCGACGCAGCTTTGGATCATGCAGAAAATATTACCGGATGTCTCCGTTATCCATGCTGCCGGTCTTGACGCCATCCGGTGTCATCCAATCGCCGATCACCTTGTTATTGCAAGTCTTCAATTATTTCTTGCATTTTCGATTTCGAAAGCGGCATAACGGTTATCCTGGTTTCCGATTGACTTTGCTGAAAGGCGAACGGTAAGATAAAGGCGTGCCTGGCCTGGCGGCAGCATGTTTTTTCGAATCGGCCGTCCATGTTGGGTACATCAGGGCTTATGTGTCATTTGATCCAGTGAACGCAAGAAGGTGATGCACGCCAGAAGCCGAAGAAAGGCAGAACCGGACATAACCGATACCGGTAACCAGATGCAAAAATGACAGGATCCGCGGTGATAAGATTCATGTCTTTCGCTCTGCCAAATCGGTAAAACGCGTCATAATGCCCTCTGCTGCGGTCGGTGATCTGAGCAAAACGTATCGTGAACAGCATCTGCATGCAGAGCATGGCCTCTAGCATTGCAGAGAATACGCAATTGAATGTTTTAGGTCTTGATCAATGAAGTCCGGCAAGCAGAATCACGTCACCCAACCTGGTCTCTTTACCCGGACCGGACGTTCCGGACGAAGCACCGCAAAGACCCCTGTACGCAGGATTGACTAACATGGCATTCAAATCAGGATGGGCAGAACAGGAGCGTGCCAATGTGAAAACATATGCCTTCGGTATTATCGGTTGCGGCCTGATGGGCCGGGAATTTGCCAGTGCGGCCGCCCGCTGGTGCCATTTCACAACCGATGTCCCCAAGCCGGAAATCATCGCGGTCTGCGATGTCAACCCGGCCAACACAACCTGGTTTGTCCAGCATGTGCCGACCATCCGGCAGGTCTATGCCGATTACCGGGACATGCTGGCCGATCCGGCCATTGACGTGGTCTACATCGCCGTACCGCATATTCTGCACGAGGAAATCTTCGTCGCGGCAATCAGGGCCGGCAAGCATTTCATGGGCGAGAAGCCCTTCGGCATGGATCAGGCGCAAAACGCGGCGATCATGCGGGCGCTGGCCGAAAACCCGCAGGTGTTTGCCCGCTGTTCGAGCGAGTTCCCCTTCTTTCCGGCGATGCAACTGCTCATCCGCTGGATCCAGGAGGAACGGTTCGGCCGGATCCTGGAAATCAAAGCCGGTTTTTGCCACAGCAGCGACATGGATGTCAACAAGACGATCAACTGGAAACGCCAGGCCGCTGTCAACGGCGCCTACGGCTGCCTGGGCGATCTGGGCATCCATGCCGAGCATGTCCCCTTCCGCATGGGCTTCATCCCCCGTTCCGTCTATGCCCGCCTGGACAAATTCATCACCCAGCGTCCGAACGGCAAAGTCGGCCTGGCTGTTTGCG
>JAQVSS010000470.1 GCA_028700415.1 Kiritimatiellia bacterium | reverse complement strand
GGGGCCCGTGACGACCACGAGGCCTTTCGAGAGCAGGCAAAAGTCGCGCAGGATATCGGGCAGGTTCAATTCCTCGAAGGTCGGGATCTTCTCCGGGATGACGCGCAGGACGGTGCCGTACCCGACCATGTCGCGGAACCCGTTCACACGGAAACGCGCGGTGCCGGGGATCTCGTAGGAGCAGTCGGTGTCCCATTCGCTCACGAGCTGGTCGATGTTCTCTTTCGGCATGATCTCCCGGATCAGCGCGAAGACCTGGTCGCTGGTGAGCGGGGGTTCCCCGGGGACCGGGGCGACCGTCCCGTGGATACGCATGTAAGGGGTGCGGCCCGCATAGAGGTGCAAGTCGCTGCCTTCGCCGGCAACAAGCGGCAGTAGAAAACGGTCAATAGCAGCCATAGCGAATCACTCGGAGGGTTGCAGGTTAGCGGTTACACCCGGTTGCGGGCACCCCGGCGGAAGACGGGCTTCCAGACGATCCTCACTTGTCTTGCAACAGCGGCGCAACATCGGCCGGCTGCGGCGCCTTGGAAGCCTCGCGCTCGCTGACAGACGCGGCTGCGGCGGGTGCCGCGGTCTCCGTCTCCGTGTCCGGCTGCGGCTGTGCTTTTTTAAGGGGCTTCGGGTCTTCGAGGCTCATCACCTCTTCTTTGGTGCGGTCGCCCGGCTCTTTGACTTCGCCGGTGAAAAGCTCGCGGCTCAGGATCGCGTTCTTGGGCACGCCGATGTTTTCCGGCATATCGATGGGGTCGGCGATGCCGACGGTCACGAAGATGATGATTTCCGACTGCGTCTTTTCGCGGCTTTTCCAGCCGAACACGCGCGGCCCGACCCACGGAATCTCGCGCAGGAAGGGTATGCCGGAATCGATGTTGCTGTCTTTGGTCTTCGTCAGGCCGCCGATAACCGCGGTGGAACCGCTCTGCATGGAAAACACGGTCTGCAGGCGCTGCATGTAAATGATGGGATATTTCGGGGTCGGTGTCGATGACACGTCAACGCCCGAAAATGTATAATCGTACATTTTGTCGCTGATCGACGGCTCGACGTTCAGCGTGATCAGGCCGGTGGGGCTGATGCGGGGGGTGACCTTGAGGCTGAGGCCGTAGCTGAAGAAGACCTCGCCCGCGAAAAGGCCGCGGCCCTTGCCGTCCTTGTCGCCCTTGTCGCCGGGGATGGCCTCGAGTTTGGCGGAGATGTCGAGCTGGTCGCCGGTGGTGCCGGTACGTGACGTGGTGACTGTCAGGTTGGGCTCCTTGGTGGTCATGTCCACGAGCGCCTCTTTTTCGTTGGCCACGATGATCTTGGGGTTAGAGAAGATCGAGACCCCGTCCATCTGCTCGAACGCGCTCAAGGTGAGTTTGAAGTCCTGCGCGGTCATCTGCCCGCCGATGCCGCGCGCCTGGCGCCAGGTCAGGTCGTCGGCCAGCAGCCCGGCTTTCGGCGCGCCGGTGTATTCTTCGGGGACCAAATTCGCCTGGACCATCTCATCTTTCTCGTTTAAGGTGAGCTTTTCGAATCCGCTCGGCCAATGATTCACTTTCGACTTTGTGTACTCCAGGCCGGCGGACACGTCTTTGGTGCTGACCTCCCAGCCCTGCAGGCTGTCCCACTTCATGCCGAGTTTCTTGCTGGCGGCGGCGGAAAGCTCGACGAAACGGACCTCGATGTAAACTTGGGGCGAAGGTTTGTCGATGGTTTTGAGTATCTCCTCGCACTCGGCGATCTGCTGCTCGTTAGCGGTCAGTATGATTGCGTTGGACTCCTTGAAAGAGGTCACTGCGCCGCCGCTTTTACCGATCAGGCTCTTGAACAGGTCCGCCACGTCGCTGGCCTTGGCGTACTCGAGCACGAAAGTCTTGGTGACGAGCGGCACGGTCACGGTCTTGGCGCTGACCACGTAAATTCCTGAGCCGAGCGGCTGCTCGATCAACTGCAGACCGTGGGGGTCGAGTATCGAGGAGAGGCCTTTGCGCCAAGGCACGTTGTCCAGGCTGACGCTGATGGTGGCCTGCAGGTTGGTGCCGCCGGAGATGATGTTGGCGCCGGTGGCGTCGCGGAACGCCTTGATCACGTCCGAGAGCGGGGTTTCGTCGAACGACATCGAGACGACCGCCTCTTGCGCGCCGGGCGCGTCGACCACGCGCACTGCCGGAACCGTCTGGGCGGCTGGCGCCGGATCGGCCGCAGGCGCTTCGGGCGCTTGTTCCTGCGCCCTTGCTGATGGTTGCGGGATCAGCAAAACGGCGGAAGCCGCGAGTGTGAATACCAATTCTGTAACTTTCATGTTTTTCTCCTGTTGTTTATCACTGAGCGTTTTTGTTTGCTTTTCCGGGGTGAAGCCGAAGCGCCTCCGCCTGTTTCAGTTCCAGCGGTTTGTCGGCGCCCTGCCCGACGGTCCAGACAAACCGCGTGTCGCGGTTTGTGATGATGACCGCATCGCCGATACCGTACATGTTCCGGTTAATCATGATTTGTACGCGTGTCTCGCCGGTGCCGGGCCGGGTCGAGCGGATGATGCCGCTGACCGACAGCGCTTTGAACGCCGTCTCCCATTCGCTCTGCGTGACCGGACGCACAGGGGGCGGCTCAGGTTTAGGCGGCGGCGCGGGCGGTTCCGGCTCGGGCGCCGCCATCGGCTCGGGTTTGGGCGGCTCGGGTTTGGGCGGCGCATAGTTTAAGGGCCAGAACGGATCGCGGACGGCTGCGCCGGGGGCGGCGGCCCGCGCTGCCGCAGACGCGAGCGCCAAAAGCGCCAAGACCGCCGCCAGCGGGCAGGCGCGGCATGAGTGACATTTCCGGGCGCCGGACGGCGCGCCGCACGCCATGTGCTCTTTTTCGATCTTCATGCCTTGTCCATTCGGGTTATTTGTCTTTTGATTTGGTGTCGGGCAGGCGTTTTTCTCCGACGGCCGGCCATTCGAAAGCGATCAGTGCCTTATGCTTTTCCGGCGTTTGGGGCTGCCCCAGGATTTTTATGCTGGAGAGCGTGGCCAGAGGCAAGGAGGTCTCCGTCAGCTT
>JAQVSS010000469.1 GCA_028700415.1 Kiritimatiellia bacterium | reverse complement strand
AACGTCGCAAATCAGCGGCGCGGTTTACCGCGTACGCTGGATTTGTCTTGTTGGGCATTTGCATTTCGATACATATACCAGGATCCCACGCTACGATATGGAATCCAGTGACTGGCTATACGAAGCAAAGCATCATGATCACCGACTTCAACACCATAGACGGCTGCCATTGCCTTTCTCAAAGCTAAGTCGTGCACGGGGAAAACATCCAACCTGCCGAGGCCAAACAGGAGAAACATGTCAACAGTCCAATCCCCGATGCCTTTCACCTCTGTCAGTTGTTCACGCACCTCGGCATTGGTCATCTCTGGAAATGACTTCAAACGCAATTGTCGTTTGTCTATTCGTTGAGCAAGATCAAGAATGTAGCCATACTTTCGCCCAGATACCCCAATCGTGAGGATTTTGTCTTTCGGGATATTGAGAAAGGCCTTTGCTGTAGGTCTGCGTCCCCTGAATAATTCTCTCAATCGGGAAGAAATGGTGTCAGCAGCCTGCTTTGAAAGTTGTTGGCCAATTATCGCGTCAACAAGAAAGTCGAAATCAGGCGCATGGGGCTTAAGACTACAGGGGCCAATGGTGTCGATAATGCTGGCAAGTCGCTTGTCCTCACAATGTAGCTTATAGCATGCGTCAGCCAAATTGCTGCCTTCGGAAACGACCATTGTGTTCTCAGCACGCTTCACGCCGTGACACTGTATCCATCTATCAACTGCGCACGTCAGCTCATACGGCGCATCGACTTCAACATGAGTCGAAAAGTCAGTGATGGGCCGGTGCTCGGCGTCATTCTGTGGTGCTGACGTAGCGGATATGTTTTCAAGAGAGTCGAACAAAGATGGTTGTAACTCTGGCTTCGCAGTCGTGGAGGGCTTTGAAACGTAGTCCCCCATAGGTTTCAACCCACGCTCGAAACGCTCAAAGATCGTGGTAACTGCCTCAGGGCTCCGGTCAACACCTATCCAATGCCGCTGGAGTTCATCAGCGACCGCTAAAGTCGTTCCCGACCCTGCATAGCAGTCGAGAACCAGATCCCCTGGATTGGAAGACGCTTGGATGATGCGCCGGAGGAGGTCTGGATTTTTCTCTGTGGGATAACCCGTGATCTTGATGTTCTGGTTGTGTGCATCTCTGAACTCTAGCCAAATGTCCTGAATGCCGACACCCGGGTGTTCATCCAGATAAACCTTTCGTCTCGGATTGCCATTCTTAGACCAGAAAATCTCGCCTCGTGCATCCATCTCATCAAGGGTCTCCGGCGTGTACTGCCAATGCTTGCCTAGCGGCGGGAGTTTGCCACGCCAAAGTCCACCTGTAGCCCCGTTTCGTTTTCCCGGAGCATGGACAGGAACCTTCATAAAACGTCGTCCAGTCTCCGGTTCTACATAGTGGTATTCCTTTGTGCTCTGTTCGGTGAGCGGCTCAACAGGGCGATTCCATGTGTAACGGTCTGTCTTTGTATAAAACAAAATAAAATCGGCAACGTTACCATATGCCTTTCGCGTGTAATTCTTTGGGTTACATTTCTTTCTAACGATCATGTTTCGATAGTTCGCTGCTCCGAACACCTCGTCCATAACGAGTTTCATTTGGAACACCATGTTTTCATCGAGGTGCAGGTATATCGACCCCGACGGCGAAAGAAGGTCGCTTAGCAGAACAAGGCGTTGCCTGAGCCATTCTACGTACTCAGACCCGCAAAGGTCATCGTCATATGCCTTTTCTTGTTTACGAGAAAGAAATGTGCCCTTGGTCGCGAACGGTGGATCAATATACACAAGGGTCACTTTACCTCGGATTTCCGGGTCGCCGATCAACGCTTTCAATGCTGCAAGGTTGTCGCCACAGTACAAGCGATTCAGTGAGTTGGACTCTTGGACAACCTGAAATGTCGCATGGGCCGGTTCAGCAAGAATCTGGTCTCTCGACAGTTTGCCCGGATATGTAAGCGCAAGAGCACTTCCCTTGCCGTTTCCATTCTTGCTTGGTACGCCTGTTGCCATATGCACACTCTATTTTGAAAGGAGCCACTTCATCGTTATTCGCTCGGGGATCATTCTGAGCGTAACAACCTTAATCAAACCGGGCTGTGAGTTCTCGATATAGGCATAGTCGCGCCACATTGAGCCGAGAAGAAGTCCGGGGCCGTCGTTGAGAAAGATCACCTTCAGGGGCATGCCGTGCTTCTTGGCATAGCCAAGCACCTCGGTGGCACAGTCCCTGTACTGCCCGGTCCGGTCGTCTTCCTGTGCTCCGCCTCTGTCGGAGTCATATCGCGCAAGCCCAATAGCCACGGGTTTCCCTTTGTGCGCCAAGACAAAATCAACGGGTCTGTCAGGTTTGGGATAGTCATCAAACAGCTCGCCAAGCAAAATGTCTTTACCAGCTCGCTCAGGACCAGTGATTGCGAGCTGAGGAAATTTCTCCCGAATGATCGTGAAGAGGCGTTCGGTCAGATCGTATCCCTTCTGTCCCCTATCTTTGTATTCCCACAGAACGGCACAGAGCGCCTCGTCGGGCATAGGGCGTTCGTGGAACCGCTGTTGAACTTCCGTTACGGCTCTGAATCCTTTTCCAAAGCGATCGCAGATATTCTGCGCCGCGCTCTTCTTCTTCAGCATTTCCACAGGCGTCTCTGGGCTTACATACTTGCGAAACACCCGGCAAAGCTGAATTCGCATCCATTGAGGGGTTGTTTCCGCGATGGACATGAAGAGATCCGTTGACGAATGCGCGGACTTCAGCATTTGGCCGAAGGTGACAAGCACGGGCTTGTAGAGTTCACAAGCGAGCGGAAGGACGTCGGGGTAATATTCACCCGTTGAGAGCGTGATCCAGAGGTGACCGTCAGAGCGATAGTCTCCGAATGTTTTTTCTTTACGTTTTGCCATAAGTGTCTCTTTCATTCTTGTGCCCAACGTCAGCGGTGAGGCGGCGGTATCCCGTCGCCTCCACCGCTTTGTTCGGCTGTTATTGAGTTCTATTGCCTGTGCTTCCAATAATCGGGGTTACGGTGCAGATTCATCACAGCAAGAACAAATA
>JAQVSS010000110.1 GCA_028700415.1 Kiritimatiellia bacterium | reverse complement strand
TGGTGGGCGCTACAAGATTCGAACTTGTGACTTCTACCGTGTGAAGGTAGCGCTCTAACCAACTGAGCTAAGCGCCCGCACCGTGTAAAACGCCGCTTCTTATAACATTATGAGGGGTGTTGTGTCAAGCGGGGCGATGAAAATAAAGGTGGCAAACGGCCTTGCATAAAAGAAGTCATGCAGTATAAATTATATTTGTATCTGGAATTAGGGGGGTATATTTGATGCCCGAAAAGGTAAAAGGTAAAAAATGTCTAAGAATCATTGTGTTTCTGAAGAAGAGCCGCCCGGGTCTACAAAACGCCGCAAGAGGATTGTCGTTGTCGATGATCATCCGCTTGTCCTGGAAGGGCTGGTGTCGCTGATCCGGGCGACACCGGATCTGACGGTAACGGGACAGGCGGGGTGTGCGGATGAGGTGTGGCAGTTGCTTGAGACGGAAACGCCCGACCTGCTGTTGCTGGATCTCTCATTGCCGGGAATCAATGGGATCGAGTTGATCAAGGACGTGAATGCGCGTTACCCTCGCCTCCGGATTTTGGTGCTCTCGATGCATGAGGAGAGTGTCTACACCGAACGTGTCCTGCGTGCCGGCGCTTGCGGGTATATCATGAAACACGAGCCGGGCTCACGCATCGTTGAGGCGGCCCGCTGCGTGCTCAGGGGCGAACTGTACGTCAGTCCGGCCGTCGCCGCCCTGTTGGTCAAAAAGCATGTGGACGGCAAACCGTCCGAGGGGTGTGACGATATCGGGCAGTTAAGCGATCGCGAACTACAGGTCTTCACATGTCTCGGGGACGGCCTGTCGTCGCAAGAGATCGCTGCCCAATTCGGGTTAAGCATCAAGACGGTTCATACCCACCGAGAACACATTAAACGCAAACTTGGCATCAGGAACGCCTCCAACCTTGTGCATTACGCCACGCAGTGGAGTCAGGCGCAGCGTCGGCAAGGCGCCTGAAGAGGAGGAGGGAAACGCCTGCGCTTCTGGCGCAGGCGTTTCCGCGCCGCGCGGGCGCGGATCTCAACGCGACCACGGCGGGGTTTCGGGGAGCAGCGCGTTAAACTCGGCGGTCAGCCGTTGCTCGTAACCGCCGGCAAACGTGCCGCCGAGGAACTTGGCATAGGCCTCGGTGCAGAAACGTTCCCAAGAGGACTCTTCTGACCCTGGGCTGATGGGGTAGAAGCACACGCCCGCCGCGCCCGCGGCCGCAAGGTCGCCTTGCGCGTCGCCGATCAGCAGCACGCGTTTCAGCGGGTACTTGTCGCCCGCGGCCATGCGGATATGCTCGGTCTTGGTGCCGAGTTCCTGACCGGCGATGAGATCCACGTAGCTGCTCAGGTTGTGGATGTTCCACTCTTTAATCAGGGCCTCTTCGGGGGTCTGGGAGACCACGATGACATCGCTGTGGGACCGGATCATCTCCAGCGCCCGCTTCGCCCACGCGAAGGGGGGCACCGGAGCCATGCGGGCGCCGATATCGGCGTTGATGGCTAGGCTCCATTCGAGAATGCGGGTCAGCTCGGGATCCTTTGTGCGTGTCACCTCGTCTTTGAGCGAGGGGTTGCCGAGCGGGAGTCCCGAACGGATGTAGGCACGCAAGGCGCCTGTCTCAGGAAGCGTGACGCCGGATTCCCTCACGCCGGGATAGTCTGCGAACAGCTCAAAAACGCGGAGCAATGCGGGGAACCGGTTGCTGCCGCGGGTCTTCGAGTAGAGGTTGACGAATTCGGCGCAGGCGCGGAGTTCCTTCTCGCAGGCCTCCAGCCCCCAGTATTTGATGATGAGCGGGTGGAAGTGCTGCTTCTGCTTCACGCTCATGGTGTCGAACACGCAGCCGTCCGAGTCGATACCGACAAACGAGCCGTGCCTCTGGGGCAGGTTCTTCAGGTCGTCCAAGGAATAGTTGTTTTTGGACATGTGCGGATACCCGTGTGCCGGGCCGGCGCGGACTGGTGCGGCCGATACCGGGTGAGGCACGAGGTGCCCCACCCCGCGAAAGTGGCTGCTGCAAACGGCGTGGTGACGCCTTTTCGTTTAACCGGAGATCGCCTGGCTGATGAAGGCCAGCGTGAAAAGGGCCACGGTTTCGATGATGCCGATGGCCATGAAATAGTTGCCCGCGCCTTTGCCGGTTTCAGCCAGCGCATCCGCACAGACCGCTCCGGCCCGGCCCTGCATCCAGGCGGACATGCCCACGGCGAGTCCGCCCAGGATTCCTGCGGCGAGAAGGGCCTGGTACGGCGCGCCACCCTTGGCCGCGTTGTTGATCATGCGCAGCAGGATGAACCCGTAAATGGTCTGGGAGAGCGGGGCGCCGACAAAGGTGACCAGCATGAAGGGCGCAATCCTGTTCTGCGCGTAACACTTTTTCCAGGCGCCGATGGCGGACAGGGCGGCCGCACCGGCCCCCATGCTTGATCCGATGGCAGCTAGCCCGAGCATGGCCATGCCGCCCATTTTTCCGAGCGAGACGATTTCTTCTGGTGTCATAGAGGAGTCCTTTCTGGGTTGTTGCACGAATTAAGAGTCACAGCTTGTTTACGGAAAGGGTCATAGGGACGGCCTAGCCACTGGATCCCCATGTGGGACGAAAATTCCAAGGCGTTCAGCCGGATGCCGTGCACCAGCACGCCGAGCGCGCCGAGCAGGATGTTGAGCACATGGACGGCGAACAGGATAAGCACCCCGCCCAAGAAGGCCAACGCGCCCGTAGCCCCCGGAGGGAAGGCGATTTCCTTGAACGCCTGGATCAGCACCGCCGACGCGCTGCCCACGAGATAGAGGCGGAGATAGGAGACGACATCCCCGAAGTTCCCGATAATGCTTAGCGGAAGCGTGACCAAAGAGGCGAATTCCTTCCGGAACTTGTCAAACGGCACCGTGAACACGAGGATAAGAAAAATGCTGAAGACGAGCAGGATGCCGGTGCCCGGAACAAGCGGCAAGCCCAGGACCAGATTGTTCGCCAGCGCGTACATGCTCCAGCAACAACCGATCCATCCGACCTGCGACAGGGCCGTCGTGGATTTTCGCTGCAGGATCACGTTCCACCCGTGCGCGACCGTCAGTTGAATGGCACCGAGGAAGAAACAGAACGATTGAATTTTCGTGACGTCCAGAAGGGCTTCGACCTGCATTCGTTTCAGAGGGGCGGGGAGGTTGCCGAATCCCAGGTAGGAGCCGGTCAACGCGCCCCAGATCATGGTCGCCACGCTGAGAATCGCGAGCAGGGGCACGAGGTGTCGCGGCGCGTTTTTCCATTTCGCTTTGATCAACACGGTCAAGCCCAAGAAGAGCAGGCCGTAAACAACATCGTTGATCAGCATGGCGAAGAAAATGCTGAAGAAAACCAGGAAAATGGGGCTGACATCCACCTCCCGGTAACCGGGCAGAATGCCCAGCGTGTCGAACAGCATGTGGATCGGACGTATCCACTTGGGGCTGTCGATGAGCGTCGGGACCGGATCGTCTTCCGCGGGTTCCTCGGCCAGCCAGCCCCAGCCCAGCCGCGTCGCCTCGGCGTGCAGCTTCGGCAAGTCGCCGGCGGGTAAAAAGCCCTGCAAAACGGTCAGGGCGCCCTCGCGCGACATACCGTCGCGGGTTTCGAGCCAGCGCAGGCGGTCCTCTGCCTCTGCCACCGCCGACGCGACTACCGCAGCGGAGCGGGCCAGGGTCATGAGCGTGCCGTCATCGTCGGCTTCCTCGGCGAGCAACCGGTCCCGCTCGCGGGTCACGTCGGCCAGGGGCCGTTCGGGCAGCGGCAGTACGGTGGCATACGGGGATGACCAGCCTTCGGCATTGATCAGGGCAAAGTGGACGGTCTTGTTGTCCCGGCTCAAGTCTAGCCGCATGGCGTCGTCAGGGAGGTTAAGTTTCGCCTGCGTGTCGGCCTTGAACAGCCGGACGGAAATGCCGCGAGCCGACAACTCCGTAATCAGGGCGGGGTTGAAATCGCCAAACGGTTCCAAACGCGCGATGGTGTCGTTCAACCGTTGAAGCGCTTCAGCACGCTCCCGCTTGCGGTTAATCAAAACCTGGGCCTTTTCCAGTCCATCGCGGCCGGTTTCCGCCGGCGGCCGGGCGGAGGGCGTTGGAGGAAGTTTAGCCGCCAGACGCTCTAGAACGGAATAGACGGACCGGGCCTCCTCGGCCGCCCGGCGGGCAACCTCCACATCGCCGGTGGCGGCTGTCTGAAGCGGGGTGACGTGAAGGACACCCAAATCGCGCAAAGCGTCCAAGGACTCATCGCGATGGGTCGCGAGGCTCAAGATCGTGACTTTCTTCATCGGGACGATCATGCGGCGTCCTCCTCTGCGGTGTGGCCGCGGCCTTTCGCGATCTTACCGCGTGTGACCGAGGCGGTCTGCTCGTCGCCGATGGCAATCTTGATGACGCGGATGTGTTCGCGGCACTCGGGGATCTTCACCTTCTCGAAAAGGTTCACGCGTTGCGAGGTGGTGGTCAGTTCAATAGCGATTTGCTCGTGTTGCTTTTCGAGCACGAGGCGCTCGGCTTTCAGGCTCAGGACCGCTGTGAGCATGGCCGCGGCGTTGTCGAGCCATGCGGGCGTGGCGAACAGGTCGATTTCGGCGACCGTGGTGTCGATCCTTTTGAATATGGGGATGGGCACACCCGCGATGTTGCTGGTGTCGGTCACCACGCGGTCAACCGTGACAAGGCCTTCCAGCTTGACGCCTGAATCGGAAAACAACTGCACCCACGTGTCGAGCGAGGCGCGGGCGTCGGATTCGCGTCCTGAAACCTCGCTCATCCGCGCTGCGATCACGGCGAGCTCCGCCTGGAGCTGCTGCTTCTTGAGCTGCAGCATCGGCAGGAAACGCTGAAAACGCTTCAGCGCGTCGCTCTGCGCCTTCAACTCGGTTTTCGTGAGTTTGATCTTCGCCATGGGAAGTTATTTCTTGGGCCAGAAGGTGTTGATCAGTTTGGAGGGGATGCCGGTCTCGTCCGGATTGAAACAGTCGGCCAGGATCTGCCAGCCGAGGTCAAGCGCCTTCTCAAGCGGGATGTTCACGGAAAGGTCCATCATCTCGCGTTCAAAGCGCATGCCGTATTTCAGCAGTTTTTCATCCCAATCGGTCATGCGGAACCCCATGGACTGCTTCTCCTGCGTCTCTTTGAAGGCGGAGTAGAGTTTGATCATGGCGTCCATGATGGTGCGGTGGTCTTCGCGGGTGTCCTTGTTCACATGCTGCTTGAGGCGGCTGAGAGAGCCGAACGGCTCGATGCGCCCGTTGCGGAGATAGAACTGGCCTTCGGTGATGTACCCGGTATTGTCCGGCACCGGGTGGGTCACGTCGTCGCCGGGCATGGTGGTCACCGCGAGAATGGTGATGGAGCCTGCGGTGTCGAAGTCCACGGCCTTCTCGTAACGCGAGGCGAGCTGCGAATAGAGGTCGCCGGGATAGCCGCGGTTGGACGGGATCTGCTCCATGGTGATGGCGATCTCCTTGAGCGCGTCCGCGAAACTCGTCATGTCCGTGAGCAGCACGAGCACTTTTTTGCCCTGGAGCGCGAACTGTTCGGCGGTGGAGAGGGCGATGTCCGGCACGAGCATGCACTCCACGATCGGGTCGGAGGCGGTGTGGACGAACATCACGGTGCGGGAGAGTGCGCCACTCTCGTCCAGCGTGTCGCGGAAAGAGAGGTAATCGTCATATTTCAAACCCATACCGCCGAGGATGATGATGTCGACCTCGGCCTGCAGGGCGATGCGCGCGAGCAACGGGTTGTAAGGCTCGCCCGCGCGGGCGAAAACCGGAAGCTTTTGCGATTCGACCAGCGAGTTGAAGACGTCGATCATCGGGATGTTGGTGCGGACCATGTTGCGCGGAATGATGCGCTTGGCGGGATTGACCGAGGGCGTGCCGATTTCGATCAGGTTGTCGGTGAGCACGGGGCCTTTGTCGCGCGGCGAGCCGCTGCCTGTAAAGGCCCGCCCGAGCAGGGAGTCCGAAAAGTGGACGCGCATGGGATGGCCGAGAAAACGCACCTTGCCGTCGGTTGCGATGCCGCGCGCGCCCGCGAACACCTGGAGGGTGACGGTGTCGCCGCTGAGTTTGATGACCTGGGCGAGCGACGTGCCGGCACGCGAGGTGACCTGAGCGAGCTCACGGTATTTGACGCCTTCCGCACGCAGCGTGATGATGCTGCCCGAGAGGTTGTCGATGGTGTGGTAGACCTTATGCATGGCGGGAAGCCTCCTCAGTCGTCTGCATGATCGCGTCGCGGCGGGACGCGTACTCGGGCGCGTCGGCGGGCGTCTGGTTCCAGTCGATGAACGCCTGGGCCATGTTTTGGAAAAATTTACGTGCGGTGTCCTTTTTCGCAAAGGGATAATCGGCCAGCATGGCTTTTTCAATCACACCGAACATCTCTTGTTGACGTTTGGCCGGGGTGGCGGCATCGACATCGTTGAAGGCGTTCTGCTGCAGGTAGACGGCATCCAGCAATTCGCCTTTCAGATAGACGATAAAGTCCTGGATGCTGGTGCCCTCTTCGCCGACAACCTTCATCATCTGGGCAACGTCATTGCCTCGGCGCAGGATCGAACGCAAAGCCTCAACGCGCTCTTTGTCGATGACGCTCTGGTATTTGCTCCAGCTGTCGAGCGGGTCTATGGCCGGAAAGCGGCGGGCGTCGGAACGGGCGCGGGAAAGGCCGTGGAAAGCGCCGACCACCTTGAGCGTGGACTGGGTGACCGGCTCATCGAAGTTCCCGCCTGCGGGCGAGACCGTGCCGCCGATGGTGACCGAGCCGGTTGAGCCGTCCTTGAGACGCACGAGCCCGGCGCGTTCGTAAAAGTTGGCGATGAGGGATTCGAGGTAGGCGGGGAAAGCCTCTTCACCGGGGATCTCCTCGAGCCGTCCCGAAAGTTCGCGCAGAGCCTGTGCCCAGCGCGACGTGGAGTCGGCGAGCATTAAGACGTTCAGGCCCATCTGACGATAGTAACTGGCGATCGTGACGGCGGTGTAGACCGAGGCCTCACGGGAGGCCACCGGCATGGAGGAGGTGTTGCAGATGATGACCGTGCGGTCCATCAGCGTCTTGCCGGTGCGAGGGTCGGGGAGCTTCGGGAACTCGCGCAGGGTTTCGACAACCTCGCCCGCGCGTTCGCCGCAGGCGGCCAACACCACGATGTCCACATCGGCGTAACGCGAGGTGATCTGCTGCAGAACGGTTTTGCCCGCGCCGAAGGGGCCGGGAATGCAATAGGTGCCGCCGAGCGCGACCGGGAAGAACGTGTCGACCGAGCGTATGCGCGTGGTCATCGTGTCGACGGGTTTAAGGCGTTCGGCGAAACAGGTGATGGGAAGTTTCACCGGCCAGCGCTGCAGCATCGTGACGCTGTGGTCGTGTCCGTCGGCGTCAGCGAGTACGGCGACCTCTTGCGTGACCGTGTACGGTCCGGCGGGCGCAAGGCTTTTGACGGTATAGACGCCGGACATGGCGAACGGCACCATGATGCGGTGTTGGAAGATGCCTTCGGGAACCGTGCCGAGCGTCTCGCCGGCGGTCAGACGGTCTCCTGATTTTGCGGCCGGTGTGAACATCCATTGCGCGTCGCGGTCGAGCGCGTCAAGGTAGGTGCCCCGCTGGAGGAAAAAGCCGCACTGTGCGGCGAGCTGGGGCAGGGGGTTCTGAAGGCCGTCATAGATCTGCTTCAGCAACCCCGGCCCGAGTTCAGCGGACAGCAGGTTCCCGGAAAATGACACCACGTCGCCGATCTGCACGTCGCGCGTGTCCTCGAAGACCTGCATGTCCGCCAGCCGGCCGCGGATGCGGACGATCTCGCTCATCAGTCGCTGGGTGGTCCCGCCCTGTTCGAGACAGGCGTACCCCACCTCGTTCTGCGCGACTGCCGCATCAAACGCAACGGTGATCATGTTTCCGTTCACGCCGACGATTTTTCCTGTTGTTTCCATAAGCGGATAAAGAGAGTTTACTGGGTTATGGGGTTTATACGGTCATCGGGACTTCAGTGAGAGTTGAAAAGGTTTGCTGGCCCTGTTCCGCGTTGAGGCCTGCCCAGCGGGTAACGATGGCGAGTCTGACCGCATAGGCGAAAACGACGACAACGGTGAGCGGGTTGAAACCCTGCAGCTCGTCCGCGATCATCCAGCGCACTTTGTCGAGTGCCCGCTCACGCTTCAGCGGGTCATTCTCCTGGAATGCGGCCTCGACGTCGTTCTCGAGCCACACGGCGCATCCGTGAGCGGGACGTGTCCAGCGGGCAGCGTCTTGGCCTGCGGTGCGGGCGCGTTGGCGGGCGACGGCATTGCGCAGGAGAACTTCCTTGTTCCGCCAGGTGGCGAGGGACGCATGGTCCACGGGGTGCCCGTGCACCAGTGCCTCGGCCGTTGCCGCGTCGGCGGGGCCGAGTTCTCTGCGGCAGGCCTCGACAAACTGAGCGGGCGTAATGCCGGGGACGGCGTCGAAACTCAACATCGGCAGGCTGGAAAGTAGATAGATCAGACTCATGGTTTCATCAGGGCGGCAAGGCGTGGGCGGAGGTGCTTGCCGAGCGCCTCAGCGATAGCAACCCCCGTGAAAGTGTGCTCAACGCGCCCGTTCGCGAGCCGTATGCGGAAACCCGCCCCCGTGGTTTCGTCGGTGACGATCGTCACGCCGTTGGCGGCATCGGAGGCGAGTTTCTTACGCAGAACGTCCGCCAGTTTGGCCGCGGCGGCGACTTCGATGCCGCTTTTTTCCCCGAGATAAGCATGAACGGCTTCAGCGGCGAGCCCGGCAATCAGGTCGGTCTTTTCGTTTAATGTGGCGTTGATATCGTTGAGCAGGAGGCGTTGGAACAGGCCTGTGACCGCTTTCTCGACGTTCAGGACGGTGTCGCGCGCGGATTGCCGGATGGTCTCCTCCGCGCGGTGCTCGAAAGCCTCGGCTTCCTGCCGGGCCTCGGCCTTGATTTTCGCCGCTTCCGTGCGGGCGGACTCCACGGCGGTCTTGGCTTTAACGTGCGCTTCCGCGAGAATCTTGTCCGCCTCGGCGTTTGCCTTGTCGACGCCGTCGCGTTGGATTTTCTCCAAAAGTTGCTGTAAGTCTTGTGTCATAGGGTCACCTGAAAAAGAGCGTTTGCAAAATTACCGGAACAGAAAAACGCCTGAACAAGTAAGAATCCGGTAATAATAATGAGAACAAACTGGAGAGGTCAAGAAGGAATCGATAATTATGAAGCGAATTGTTGAAAGACCCGGTTTCAATTTTAACGGCATGCTTTTTCAGGCCGCGGTTATTCCCGAAGTGCCCGCTAAATCTTAATAAACGTCTTTTTACGGTACATCCAATACATGATCAGCCATATCACGGTCATCGCCGTGACTGCCTGGACAAAGTCTTGAACCCCGGGGGCGAGAAACCGGCATAATCCGCCCACGAACACATTTCCGATCAACCTGAAGTCGAACAGGTGCGCCATCATATATACGGCGATCGAGTTGGCACCCAACACGACGAAAAACAAGGCCCACTTCGCGTGGCCCCAGACATCAATCACGAGATAAAACGCCGCCAACAGCAGGGTCGCCAACCCGCACGTCACCAGAACGTACGAGCTTGTCCACAGGCTCCTGATGACCGGGAAAAACGGGCTCCAGACCGAACCGGCCGCCACGAGGGCGGCGCCGCAGAGGAGGAGCCGTTTCACCGTGTCCGTGCCGTTCCGGCCGCCCAGAATGACGTGCCCCGTCAGAACGCCTAAAAGCATGTTCGCGATGAAAGAGATCGTGGCCAGGACTTGCCATGACCCCTGGCGGTGAAACGGCCCCAAAACAAGGTTGTCGATATGAATCGCAAGATTCATTTCGCGCGAGAAAGGCCCTCCCTGCCAGCCGGGAACCGGCACGAAAATGAAGAGTGCCCAATACGCCAGGAGCAAGGCCGCGGTCACGATGACTTGGAACCGGACAGAGGTGTTCAAAACCATGACGGCGCAGACGAGATAGCCGATGCTGATGTACTCCAGGACATTGTTATAGAGGGGCATGTTCGCGAAACGGAACTGCAGCAAGTGCCCGCCTGCGATGAGTCCCAGCAGGAATAAAAGCAAGGAGCGTTTAACGATGTGAAGGTAGAGCCCCTTTTTTCCTTTTTGCGGCTGCTTGTTACGCAGCGAGATCGGTATAACCAAGCCGACAATAAAAAGGAACATCGGCATCGCGATTAAGCACAACCGCAAACCTTCGCAAAAGCCGTAGGAAAATTGCTGCGAAGCCGCTTGGGCAAATGGGTCGCCCCACAACTTTGTGAAGGTCGAAAATACCGGCGCCCCGCCGATGTCGATCGCTAGAATCAGGAACATCGCCAAACCGCGTAGCGCATCAATGCTGACAAGCCTGTCTTTGCGCTTCAGCGGCGGTTCAGTGGCGATTGTCTCGCTCTGACTTCTGTCTTGTGACTCCGGGCTGCGCATATGGGGCTCGTGTCACTCGCCCTTCTGCAACCGCGTGAGCATGTCCAGCAGGCGGTCGACGATCTTGGTTGAGGCTTCGGTTTCGACCCGGTTGGATCCGAGCCACGTCTCGTAGCCGCCCAGCGCGTGTTGTCTGGGCGGCGGGAGGTATCCGTAACATCCGTTCGCGAGCTCGACGGTGAACGACGGTTTGAACGGGGCGCGCCGCTTGAACTCCAAACCGATTTCGCTGAAGACTTCAAACGGTATGGACGCGATCCCGACATCGCCGATCCGGAAGGCCTGCAAGGGGAACTTCCACGTTGCCGGGACACGGTTGTGCTCCATGATCCGTTTCGCGTAAACCATCTGCATCGGCTTGGGTTTGGAGGACTCCGTCTGTTCCGCGAGAAAAGCTTTCGCGTACTCAAGCTGTTCGGGCGTGGGGCGGCGAAGCTGAAGTTCGATCTCCCCGAATGCCGCTCCGAGGGTCACATGGTCGCGCCACGCGAGTTCCCGGTAGGCCGCATGCACCTTTTCCGCCACGTCGTCGGCCACGATCCGCATTTTTGCGTAGGGGGGCAATTTTTGCGGGCTTTTGGAAAAGTCGATGTTGTTGATGTCACCGCTGGTCCCGTTGCTGAGGATGGAAATGAAGGGGGTATCCTGGCGGTCCGCGCCGAGCAGTTGCTGGATGCGGTCGTTGAACATTCCGTAGTAGTCGGCCGAGATGTCCGCGCCGCGCACGCCGCCCACATAGTGCAGGGAGTAGTTTGCGAAGAGCGCGACCGGCTTCCCTTCCGGGGTCTGTACGGCGAAAAAGCAGATCTCGGGGTCGGTGGGGCCCGCGGGCTTGACCAGGTTCGGGTTGAGATACCCGGGGTTGAACTGCACGACGTCGTTCGTTCCGCCGAGCGGGGTCATGGGCACTGTGCCGGGCTTCATGAACCAACGGCGGTTAAAGACGTGTCGCGGCTCGCTGGCGGTACCCCAGCCGATCCGGGCGGGCGCGAGGTTGTTGATGGCGCAACGCACCGCGTCCGCAATGCGGCGGGCCACGAAAATCTGGTAGGCGTCCATTTCGGGATTCACGGCGAAAAGCTCTCTGTTCCCCCGTGCGCTGGTCGCCGAATGGGTATGCACTGCGGAAACGAGCATGTTTCCTGCGGACAGCCCGGTTTCCTCCTGCACCAGCCGCCGGGCCATGTCGCTCACGTCCTGCGAGATGCCGATCAGGTCGCACACGGCGAAGGCCACGCGCGTTTTCCCGTCATCCAGAACCAGGGCACGCACCCACAAATCGTCATGCACATGTGTGGCCGGGAACGGCTTGAATCCGCCGACAATCTTTCCCCCCAGCTCCGGCGTGATGTTGCCCTTTGACGCCCCCGCGCGAAACGTGTCTGCCGCGCAGACCCCCAGTGCGGAAACCAGTGTGATGCCCAACACAATCATCTCGATCCGTCTCATTCGCGAACTCCTTGCCCTGAACTGATTTTCCCTATCTCATGACCGTGATACAAAAAGTGCCCGTGTTTTATTTCTGCCAGTATTTGATTCTGAGGCCAGGGGTTGTGCCCTTGGATTTCTTGAGCGCTTCCAGCGTGCCGGGTTCGCCCGCGAGTGCTTTGAGGAGCCATTCGCCTTCCTGTTTGCAGATCTCATTCTGGTGCGGGTAGAAGTTCTCGATGAGGAAGATGGCGTAACGGGAGAACCGGAATTCGCCAATCACGGTTTGCCGTTTGGAGATGGGGTCGACATCAACGGCGGCACAATTGAGGAGGAGGATGTTTTTGGCGAGGGAGGGGAAGTCGAGCGCTTCGGCCAGGATCAGGGTGTAGGC
>JAQVSS010000109.1 GCA_028700415.1 Kiritimatiellia bacterium | reverse complement strand
CAGCCTGGGAGTCGGTTGAAGTCTATCGCGACTGGCATGACTTCTTTCACTGGGCTTTGGAATTTCCGGATGTGATGGGAGGCGATGAGCCTGGTTTTGATGCCACGGTCGGCAATCCGCCGTGGGATATCGTGAAGCCCAACTCCCAGGAGTTCTTCTCAGCTTATGACCCGGCATTCCGTAGCTACAAGAAACAGAAAGCCAGCAAGGTTTCCGAGCAGTTGATGGAGAAGAATCCTGCTATCCGGAAGAAGTGGGAGGAGTACTGCGACGGCATAGCCAAACAGAGCGCATACGTCCGCGAGGAAGCAGCCTACGGTGCCGTTGGCAAAGGCGACATCAACACCTTCAAGTTGTTCCTGGAGCAGTTCTTCACGGTTCTCCGGCCCGGTGGGCAGATGGGCATCGTGACCCCAAGTGGCTTATATACGGATCAGGGCTGCCTCCCATTGCGAAAGCTGTTCTTCGGCAGGAGTCAGATTCAGTTTCTGTACTGCTTTGAAAACCGCAATCCTCCTGTCTTCCCGGCAGTGCATCGGATGTTCAAGTTCATCTGCTTCTGCACGCGGAAAGGCGGCAAGACGGATGGCTTCAAATGCGCCTTCATGCAGCATGATCCGGCGCGGTTGCCGGCGATTCACGGCAATGCGCTAACAATGACCGTTGAACAGGTTAAGAAATTCTCGCCAGACTCATTGAGTGTAATGGAGTTTAACGAACAGGAATCAATTGACGTTGCGACAGCGGTTTACGGTAATTGGCCTCTCTTAGGGGACAAAATGAAGAACACCTGGAACATCAGGTTTCGTCGCGAGCTCGACATGACCAATGCAAGTCATCTTTTCAAGACAGCCGCCACCAAGTGGCCGCTTTTTGAGGGAAAGATGATATGGCAGTTCGATAGTGTATTTGAAAGCCCTCGCTTCTGGGTCGATGGCTCCGAGGCGGAGCGGTATCTCGGCGCTTCAGCCTGGGAGACAAAGTGCTTTCGAGTAGGTTACCGAGATATAGCTGCCAGCACTAACGAGCGTACGCTTGTTGCGACAGTAATTCCGCCGTCCTTCCATGGGAACAAGATTCCTACAGTGACGCCTTTCAGCTCGAAAGAGCGAGATGGACCTCGGGATGATGAAGGCCTTTTTCTGTCAGCCCTTCTTTGCAGCTTCGTAGTTGATTTCATCATTCGACAGAAGATTACGACAACTCTCAATTACTTCTATATGTACTCGTTGCCAGTTCCTCGGCCTTTCTCGGGTCACGCACTTCTGATTCCAATATCAGCTCGAGCTGCTAGATTGGTGTCCACAGAGAACAATTTCAGCTCTCTTTGGAGCAGTGTGTTCTCCAACGATTGGAACTCTCCCGAGTTCTGGTATCCAAGCATTGAAAACATGGACTACGGCCCCGCGCATGAGCGCGAGATACGCGAGCGGCTCGCCGAATCCGCCAAGTCTTTGACGAAGGAATGGACCCCCGCCTGCGGAGTCCATGACCGCCTGCCAGATCGACGCGACACCGGTGACCGCGCTCAGATCCGCGCTGAGATCGACGCCTACGTCGCGCACCTGTACGGCCTCAGCCGCGACGACTTCGCCTACATCCTCGACACCTTCCCGGTGCTGAAAAGGAAGGAGATGAAAGCCTTCGGCGAGTTCATGAGCAAGCGCAAGTGCCTGGAGGAATACGACCGGCTGGTGCCGATCTTGAATGATGAATGAGGAATGCGGAAGTCGACGAGCTGACCGCGATCCTAGTCATAAGCGCTAAACGATCAAGCAACGGAAAGCCTTATGAACGATTCATCATTCATCATTCACACCATTTGGACGATTCAGATTGACAACAAATCGTCCAGGAGTTATAAATTGAACATGAAAACGTTGCTGGAGAAAACCAAAAATTACTTTTGGGAACTTGAAAACGCCTCTGTTTCACTGGAATTGAAGGCAGTTTCGACACTCCCCCTTGTATTGCGTGAGCGCTATACGCTGTTTGCTGCCAGGCTGTTCGGAAAAGAGTGGCTCTTGGCCGTGGAGGCGGACGGGTGGGAGCCGGGAAGTCCGACCGAGTATCGGCAGCATCTGCATCAGCTCTCGCAGGCTACCGGTAAAGATCACATTGCAGTGGTTCTTCCCGCGATTTCCGCGAAGGTGCGTAACCGTATGGTGCAGATGGAAATACCTTTCATCGTCCCCAATACTCAAATCTACCTGCCTCTCGCGGTGATTAACCTAAAGGAAAGCTTTGGCAAGACTCGATCTGTGGAAGGGAAGCCCCTTTCTCCTGCAGCACAGGTCCTGTTTTTGATGCAGTTGCAGAAAGGTGGGTTCGAGAATCAATCCTCCAAAGAGATCGCGCGGCGGATAGGCTATTCTCGGGCCTCGATGTCCGCGGCTTGTGCGGAGCTGGAACAAAATAACCTTTGCCGGACCATTCGCAAGGGCAAGGAGCAACGCATCGAATTTGAATGCTCTCCGAAGGTATTATGGGAGCATGCTTTGCCGCTGCTGAAGACTCCGACCCGCAAGACCCACTGGGTGATTTGGACTCGCCAGCCGCTGCCCGAGGCACGGCTGGCCGGTATATCGGCTCTATCGCAAATCAGCAGCCTGGCCGATGATCGAACTGCAACCTATGCGTTGAAGGAACAGACCGTGCGCGAGGGTCTGGAAAAGGGAATCATCCACGGCTGTGCCGACTGCCATGAAGCAGACGCATTACTGGAAGCATGGAGTTATGATCCGGCGTTGATCGCCGAGGGAAACGCGGTCGACCGCCTTTCCCTGTATCTCAGTCTTCGTCAAAATCCTGACGAACGGGTGCAGTCCGCTCTTGCCGACATGATGGAGGGCTTTTCATGGCGGTGAGAGGCCTCGAACTGTTCAGTGAGCGATTTGCCGATTATCGGGAAGCTTTTGTCCTGATCGGTGGCGCGGCCTGCGACCTCTGGTTCAGTGACCAGAATCTTGCGTTCCGTGCCACTCGGGATTTGGACATAGTCCTGATCCTTGAGCGACTGACTCCGGATTTCATTGACCAGTTCCGAGCGTTTGTCGAAGAAGGTGGATACAACGAAAAGCAGCGAAACGAAGATGGGCCGCCTGTGCTGTACCGCTTTACCAAACCGGAAAAAGAGGAATTTCCCTACATGCTGGAGCTGTTCTGTCGGGAGGTTCCAGAACTCGAACTCGACCCAGACCAGCATATTATTCCGGTTCGTATGAAGGATGCTCAGAGCCTATCGGCGATCCTGTTGCACGAGAGCTACTACCGATTCCTTCTCAATCACTGTCGGGAGTCCCGCGGCATCATGGCGGCCGATGCGTCGGCGCTGATTCCGCTTAAATCGCGGGCTTGGCTTGATTTATCGGAGAGGAAAGCCGCTGGTGAAAAAGTCAAAGAAGACGACATTAAAAAGCATCGAAACGATGTCTTTCGCCTGGCCATCACCCTCCCGGGTGAGCCCGGCGATCCTTTGCCGGACGAGTTGGCTCATGATGTCACTAGCTTTCTAAACAGCTTCCCGCCAAAAGATGCAGACTGGGAGGCCATACAGCGGGCCGTACGCCCCACGGCGGGCGGTACCATTGCATCCGAAAGGCTCATCGATGCCATACGAATGTACTACCAACTTGGTGAGGCTAAGCCATGACGGATATTTATAAAACGGGAAGCCTTGCCGTCGAAAAATTTGTCGAATCAACAGGGGTGATGCCATGAGCAAAATTACAGATGTCGTAAAGCTGAAAACTGGATACGCCAACTTCGTTGAACTGAAGTCGGCGTTTGAAGAGTCGAAAGAGAATGCCGACCGGATGTCGATGTATCGGCCGACGAAGGGGCATCGCGCCGCCTTCGAGCGTCTCTTCCGGGGACTCATCCAGCCCAACGATAAGAAGTTTTACCTGCTGAGCGGTTCGTACGGTACCGGTAAGTCGCACCTGTGCCTGATGTTTGCGAATTTTCTGAGCCGCTCCAGCGGTGATCCCCAGGTGCAGGGATTCTACGACAACTACGCCAAGCTGGATGCCCAGAAAGCCAAGGAGATGCGCAACGTCCGAAAAGACGGTCAGTTCCTGGTCGCGATCTGCGATTACCACTCCGGGCGGAAATTCGAGGATGTCGTACTCAAGGCCATCTTCGACGCCTGCGAGGCGCAGGGGCTCGATGCGGGCGTGGAATCCGAGTTCGATGAGGCGGAGCGTCAGCTTGCGAAATGGGAAGAGATGGGGAGCGGCGGCATCCGCAACTTTTACGAAGACTTCGAGAAAACCCTGGAGAAGGTCGCGCCCGGGTTCTCCGCGGCCCAGCTCCGGGACGGCCTCAAGGACTACGACTCGGAGTCGCTGGAGAAGTTCCATCTGGCGTACCGCGAGGCGATGGGCGGTCGGGACTTTCAGGCTGAGGCCGGCAATCTGATTCCGATTGTGCGGAAGCTCATCAAGAGCAAGGCGTTCAAGGAGCGGTTCAAGGGCGTCGCCGTGCTGTTTGACGAGTTCGGATACACGCTGGAGCGCCACGCCTACTCGAAGGACGTCCTGCACGGCTTTATGGAGACCCTTTGCAAGGCAGAACCGAACGTCATCTTCGTGGGCTGTATCCACAAGGGCTTCAAGGACTACGCGGACCGCACCAACCAGGCGGATGCGTCGGTGATGGACGCCAGAAAAACTGAGGTGCCCCTCCTAAATGAGGGAATCGAGGAGATCATCGGGGCCATTGTCGAGGTTGACAAGACCACCGAGGCCTGGACAGGGGAAGTGCAGCCGAAGATCGGGGTTCTGGATCAGTTTCTGCCGGTATGCGAGACTCTGCAACTCTTCCCCTGGATCGAGGATGCGCAGCGTATCCGTGAGCGGGTGTTGGAGGACATCTACGGGGTCCACCCGATGGCTTTGTCTTGCCTGCTCAACCTGTCCTCAAGCCTTGGTTCTAATGCGCGCAGCACCTTTACCTTCTTCTCCGGCGATGTTGGCGGTGAGCCGGGTTCGTACCCGGAGTTCATTAAGAATGCCGACCTCACAGTGAATGGCGGCAAGCTGTCCCTATACACGGCCGACAGACTCTTCTCGTTCTTTGAAAAGGAGCTTTCTCCGAAGAATGCGGAGCTGCGCGAGACCCAGCGGCCACTGGTCAATGGGTACTATGCAAGCCTCGATGCCCTTCGCAAGGCGATGGAGGGAGAACTGCTGGATGTCGATAAGGATGAGAGAATTGCGGCGCTGCGGACCATCCTCATCTATCAGCTCTGCGGAATTCCGACGCACGCAGACAACATCTGCTTCGGCCGATATTGCATGACGAAGTCGGAGAAGAAGCAGGTCGAGGCGCACCTGAAGTTCCTGAGCCAGTGCGGCGCGGTCTTCTTCCGGCAGCAGTCCAAGACCTATGAACTGGCGGTTGGAACCGGCGAAGACCCGTATGACTTGATTCAGCGCTACATGAAGGATTCTTCGCTGCACCCCAAAGATACGGTAGCCAGCTTCATCGAAGAGGGTGGCGATCAGAAGGAGCTGGAGTTCTTGGATGCCAAACAACACAACCTCCACTACAACGAAGATAAGCGTTTGAAGCGGTACTTCTTTCAAGCAAAGGACCTCGGCGATGAGCTGTGGGAGAAGCTGCATCAGGAGTTCCGAGACGCTCAGAAGAAGGAGAAGACGGCCTACGAGGGTGTAGCTGTCTATGCGCTGTGTGAGGATGAAGCGGAGGTCGAACTGGCAAAGAACGCTGTTGATGCGATTCCATTTGGGAACATGGTTGTAGCGGTTCCGCACAAACCGCAACCCTTTACGGATGCGTTGCTGAGGGTGAAGGCCTGCAGGCATTTCCTGCCACCGAACGAAGCCGAGAAAATCAGCGCCCAGACGGAGTCCAGGCTGCGGGACATCTTCGAAGATCCGGATGACGGATACCTTCCGGTCCTCCGCGGCTTGCTGGATTCGATTGCTTCGGGAGAGAACGCGCGCTTCTACACCACGGATGGTCGCGTCCTGGTGGATCAGCCCAAGCAGTATCACAAGCCGGCGGACATGCTTTGTGACGAGTTGTTCAAAAGTCGTTGCAAGATCAAGCACCCTGACCTCAACCTCGTGCACGACGACAAGTGGCGCGTGGGCAAGAACACAGCATTGCGGCAGGCGGTTGAAGTTCTGTTGTCCGCTGAAAGGGTACTAATTGATAACGGCAATCCCGATAACCACGGGGAAAAGCGCTATCTCCAGAAGGTCCTGCTGCAAGGTGCCAACGCCTTAAGGAAGACGGGCAGCGAGGGCAAGGTCACATACTTCGAGTGTGAATCCGCACCGGACAAGATATCCGGAGATATCCCCATGCTCAAAGAGCTTTGCCGGCGCATGGACGCACTGAATCCCGGTGAGACGCTAGCGGTGGGGTCCTTCCTGGGAGAAGCGAAGCAGGAGCCCTATGGCGCGGGCGGAACCAGCTTGGTTCTCGCCCTGGCGCACGTGGTGCGGGCGTTTGGCGAGAGGCTGCGTGTATACCGTGATTCCACGATGACGGTCGAACAGCCGCTGAACTCCTATGACGTGCTGGTCGACGTGGTGTCCGATCCGGCATCCAAGATCGTGTTCGAGGTCCGTGATATCAGCAAAGAGCAACGCAAGCTGGTGGATGGGATTGCGGTGGCCGTGGGCGCATCGCCTCTGAAGCATGGCGAAACGCGCTCATTGGGCGCGGCATTCGAGGCGGTCAGTACTTGGTGGCGCGAATTGCCTGCGGTTGCCAAAGTCAATGCGCTCTACGCCAAGAAGGACAGGATGCGTCTGGGCAACCTGAAAGACGTCATGAGCGACCTGGGAACGATTGATCGATTCGATCTGTTGCTGAACCGGATTCCCACGCTCTACCTGGGCGACACGGCAGAGAATGCGTTGTCAGATGCGGACGTGGAGAAAACCTGCCAAGCCTTTGCAGAAGACGTGAAGTCTCTGGGCAACGGCTATATGTTGATCCAAAACGAGGTGGCCGGTGGCATTGCCTCGCTCTTCGGAACGAAGGGCGACCTTATCCACTGCGAATCCGTCGTCTCGGAATGGTTCCAGAACAGCTTGAATCCGGCGCAGCGCGATCCCATGCGGTACGATGACGATCCGGATGCCGAAGCGCTGGTTAAGGCATTGGCCGACGGCAACAGCAGCTTTGATTCGAAAGTCATGACGACCTTGCCTGGGGCCTTCGGGTTCGGCGCTGTTCGTTCTTGGGACAGTCTGCACACGGAGGACTACATCGGGAAGTGGAAGCAGGCGAAGGCAGCCGTGGAGAAGCAGGCCGTCCATATCCCCGATCCGGTTGTCGGAAATGTGTCCAAGGGGCAGAAGATTGCCGACAACCATTGGCGGTTGGATTCGGATGCAACCGTTGAACTCAGCATCACCGATCCGGCAACCACTCTGATCTACACCACAAACGGCGAGGATCCACGCAAATCGGACGCTCGGAAGACGCATACGGGCAGTCTGACCCTCGACAATCCCTGCGGTGATCAGTCCGGCATCAAGGTCCAGGCGCGTGCCATGGATGACGATGGAAACGTGAGTGACTTGTTACAACTTCGACTAGTCAACAAGGAAAAAGAATTCCAGATCACAGTTAGGAAGGATGATCTTTACGTCCGGGAAGCGTATTTCAAGTATCCGGAATCGCTGGACGACCTGGTCACGGTCATTAAATCTCTTCTCGGCTCGGCCCTGATGAACAATCTGATCACAAAAGAGCAGTCCGACTCGATTCGCGAATCACTCGACAAGTTGCAGGAGGGATAAACGAAGCACCATGGATCAACCCCTACAAATCAGCCTCGTTGGCAGTCATCAGGGAAACGTCCCCGATGATGTGGTCGTGATCAAGGAAGATTTCGGCTATGCGCGGGCCTGCCGGTCATTGCGTGACGGAGAGCATCTTGCAATCTGGACGTGTACGCGAGTTCACTTTGAATGGCTGAAGACCTATACTGAGCTGATTGGGGCGGATGCTTGTTTCGTGGAGAAAACTCCCAAGCTTCTGCTTGCTGATGCATGGCATGTCGATGCGCCGGATTGGCTCACAGACGAAACCATTGAACAGGAGCAGCTTCTGCAGATCGATATACCCGCAGGCCATCCCCGGGACTTTGCACGCACTGCCCTTGGTGCCCTCCTTGGAGATGCCTTTTTCTGTGACAGACTCACTGAAGAGGCCTTGATTCGAATTGTCCAGGCTCTCTCCACATCTTCAGCATCCGAGGTCCTTGAGCGATATCCGGTGTTGTCCTCGTGTCTTGCCGACAGTTGTGAGAGATGGATGAAAGCGACTCAGACACCTTGGAGCGAAATGGTCTGTAACCAGATACAGACGAATCCAGAGCACCTGCACAGGGATTTGACCTACTTGATCCTTTTGGGCGGGTACCCTCAGAAGTTGCTCGAGTTCAAGGTGGCGCTTCAGAGCGTACGAGCTTTGCTGAGCATGGACCGTGGCACTCTGCGCCGCATGGCTCTTCAACCGGTCGCTGTCACGGATGCAACGGAGCAAATCAACCTGTTTTTCGCCGATGTTTCAAAATCCATCAGCACCGAATCCGAATTTGAAAAGGTGTTGAACTGCACTTCCGGTCTGCTTTCCAGGGAGCTCGACCTGCTTCACGACATCCTTGTCTCCGGGAACTTTTCGGTTTCCAAAAGCACAGTTCGCAAAGTGCAGGACCATTTTGCCGCTAGTCGCGCCGTTTCCAAGGTTAAGCTTGATATGCTCAACCACCTGGTGGTTCCTCCGCGTCCGAGTTTTCCCGATCCGATCACCACATGGGAGTGGCCCGAGTGGTTGTCGTGGGCTACCGAGGAGTATCTTCCCTTCCGCCACTGGCAGCAGCTAAGCGGCACCTATGATCCTGAGCTGGAGCGCGCCGTGGCCCAGTTCTCCGATTGGTATCTGGCCGCCTATGAAAGTATCCATGCCGACGCGACACGCAGCATCGCGCATGTTCTCACATCCCTGACTGAGGATATCCAGCAGGATGAAGTCTCGCTGGTCCTGATCGTCGACTGTCTACCCCAGACGTTTCTGGCCCAGTTGAGAGAGGCGTTCGTTGCCGCCGGCTTTCATCAATATGATTCACGCTCTGTCTGCGCACTGCTTCCGACATTCACCGAAGCCTGCAAACCAATCCTTGTCACCGGGGAATGGACTGGTTCTTTCAAGTCTTACGAGAAAGCTGTCGCGTTGCGTGCAAAACAGAGCTGGCCGACGAAGACAGCCCGGTATTTCGGAGGCGATCTGAACGCACTTCGATCCAGTGGACCTTTCAAGAACTCATGCGTTCTTGTTCTGAACTATCTGCCCGGGGATGAGACGCTGCATTCCGACGCAGTCGCTGCCGGGAGCACCTACGAAGAAGAGCTACACCGCATATACACCCGGTTAGCCGATGCGGCGAAAGAGCTCTTTGCCCGTTGCGCGACACCGACGGAGAAGTTTGGGGTTTATGTCGTTACCGACCACGGCGCGACCAAGATCCTGCCGGAGGAGACGGAGAACATTGAGTCTTCCGTTGTGCAGAAGTTATTTCCCGTCGAGAAGCATCGATTCGCCAGCATTGATGATGCTGAGGTTGAATCAATCCCCTCGAGCTTGTGGGATTTCGGATACCGCTTCAAGCAGCCCTTTGTGGAGTCTTCGGAGACGTATTTTGTGCCCCGTGGGCACAGCACGATTCGCTCGGGCGCTCCCAAAGGATATGTCCATGGTGGTGCAACTCCCGAGGAGGTCATCGTGCCGGTAGTTACCTGGAGGCCGATAGCGGTTGCATGGAAGCAACCGTCAATGCGCTTCGTAGAACTTTCTTTCGATATTGGCACTGGCAAGGCACTCTTCTACGTCAAACGAATGAGCACATTGCGGCTGGAAATTCAAAACCCAAACACGAAGCCCATCGAGGTCGGGCGGATCGATATTCTAGACCCCGAAGCGGATGTTCGGGATTCGTCAACAGGTAGGGTGCCCCCTGGCAAGACCCTAGTTGTGGATGTGGAATGTTCGTTTGGCTCCGGGTCACTTAAGTCTGATGAACTGGTGGTCCGGGTCAACTATTCCATTGAAGGGAACCAACAAGTCGCGGACTGCAGGACTGCGGCACTGTTCAAGTCGGCCATGACTGGTGGATTCAATCTAAGAGACCTGTGAACACGAGGTGATGAATGAAAGCATTTGAAGCAAAGGCACGCGACTTCTACGGTGAAGTCGTTATCAACAAAGCACTCATGTCGAAGGCTGGTTTTGGCACCCGCGCTGTACCTGTCTACGTCGGCGAGTGGATCATCAGCCAATTTATGGATGGTGACGTGTTAACGGATGACGGCCGCTCTGAGATTGTTCGCGTTGTCTCCGACTTTCTCCCCCAGAAGGCGGACAAGAATATCCTCCTCAACCGTCTTAAGGAGCAGGAGGAGGTTCGGATACTCGACGATTTCCGAGTCAACGTGAACCTGGACAACAACTCCCATGAGTTGAGTATCCCGGTCCTCGATCAGAGCAAAGCGATGATCCAGAAGGGCATCGTAGATGACAATTCCATGCTGCTGAAGACAGGTATGTGGGGCCTCGGGACACTTCGCTACGTCCCTCCGGACGGCGAAGATGTAAAAAAAGGGCAGATTTGGATGGTGGACTTTAAGCCGTTTCAATCACCTGGTGTCGATCTCGCCTATTACCGTGAGGGGCGAAGAAATTTTACTTTGGATGAGTGGATTGATCTGCTTGTGTCCAGTTGTCAGTTCAACCCTGAAATTCATACTCTGCCACAAAAGATGCTGCTTTTGAGTCGGCTTATCCCTTTGGTTGAACCAAGGGTTAATATGACGGAACTCGCACCTAAAGGTACTGGAAAATCTTTTGTCTTTGACAATATCAGCCGGTACGCAGCTGTTATTCCTGGAGGGAAATTGTCAGCTCCTGCACTTTTCTACAATCGGTCGAGTCGGGAAATGGGGCTTATCCCGAGATATGATGTCGTTATAGTTGACGAAGTACAGAAGATCCAGACAGATGCGGCTGGAGAAGCGATGGCGGGCTTGAAAATGTATCTGGAAAGTGGGCGTTACCGGCGTTCCACTGGTGACATGGGTACCTCCGAGGCTGGATTTGTTATGCTTGGTAATATAAGTTTGGGGAGTGATCGTAAGCCTCTCTACGAAACAAATGGCATTTTCAAGGAACTTCCTCCAGCGTTGCAGGAATCGGCTTTTGTTGATCGTGTCCATGGTCTGGTAGAAGGCTGGTTTATGCCGCGTATCACAAAGAACACACCGTCAAAGAGTCTTGGTTTTAAAGGAGACTTTTTCAGCGAAATTTTGCATGAATTACGTGGCGATCTGCAATACGCTGATTTTGTTACACGAAGCCTTCGACTCCCTCAGTGTGAAGATATGCGTGACAACAAGGCAATTTCACGTTTGGCTGAAGGTTTTCTTAAATTGCTTTTCCCTGATTTGCAAGTTGGTTCGGAAGAGTTCATTGAGTATTGTGTAAACCCTGCCGTGAGAATGCGGCAAATGGTGCGCGATGAGTTGGCTAAGCTTGATCCAGAATACGCCTGGACAACAATACTTAGTGAGACACCGGACGAGTTTCAGTTGTTGCATCCTGAAGACAAACCGCCTCCAGAAGAAGATCAGGTAACTGTAGATCCGCAGGATCCTTTAAGGAAACCTGTTGTAACCTCTGTGGATATTTTGGAGGGGCAGAGCGGAATTTCGTATATGAAGCTCTTCTGGCCATATTTAAAGGGAGCGAATAGTATCAAGTTGGTCGATCCTTATATCCGATACGACTATCAGATTCACAATTTAATGAATTTCTGTGAATGTCTAAACCCAGCCACCGGTGAAATTTCTTTTGAACTCATTACGAGTGGAGATTCTATGGAACAGGAAGTTGAACTGTCTGCAAAACTGGACGAGCTCAAGGAGAGTCTTGCGCGTGACCATATTAAATTCGAGTATGACTTTCAGCCAAATCAGCATGACAGGTTAATTGAACTTGATAATGGCTGGAGGATTATTCTGGGACGAGGCCTCGATATTTTTCAAAAACCAGAGGGTCGCTTTACGCTCGGATTTGTCGATCAAACGAAGCGCAAGTGTAAAGGCACAACCATTACCTATACGCAAGTATAAGTATCTTTCCTGGAATTGATAAGAAATCGCTTTTCAGGCGGCACGGGCACCCGCCCGCCTGCCTGTGCGTGTCCGCACGCAGACAGGCTAGAACCGGTCTGAATGAGCGCTTTCATGGTGGAAATGTAGCAGGATCGGGCTGGTGATGTCAAGTCCGACGTCAAAC
>JAQVSS010000108.1:4576-12345 GCA_028700415.1 Kiritimatiellia bacterium | reverse complement strand
GGAACGACAAACAAGTGGAAACTGTGTTTGTGACGCGCAGTGAAGAAGCGATGGCAAAAAGCGGGCTGAAACTTTTCCCTGGCGACCGCGTTGATTTCGTATTGGACGCGAACGGCCAGCATTCGTACGACGCTACGGGGCTTACGCTCAGTATTACGTGCGACGAGGCCCATGACGAGTGGCAGAAGTATTCATTGTACACCGCCGCGATGGAGAACCTCAAGAGCACCACGCCCACTGCGCATTTCACAGGCTCCGATGGGGGTGTTTGGACGATGGGAACCTATGGCATCAAAACTGGTTTCACGCCCGACCAGTTCACGCAGGGTACCGTGGTTTACAATGGTGCATGGGGCGGGTTCACGAAGAGCGGCTCAGTCAAATATCCGTACATGATGATCAACACGAACGGTGTGGCAGGAACGGTGTGGGATGTCACTACGACATACGCGAAGGAGTTCGCGCACCACCCTGTGAATGAAAACACCTACAGCGCGGCGCGTTTCCATGCGCCGACAGATGGCGTCTACCGGATGACCGGTTACCTGAAGGCGTTCGCTACGTCGACGGACGGCAACGGGCTTGAACTGAACACCGTAGTGAATTCCGGGCAAGCCTATCCGACGAACGGTATCGCGAGCGGCAGCGGGGTAAACGGGCCAAAGACCCTTAATTTCGACACGGGTGACGTGTGGCTCAAGGCGAACGGGACACTCGACATGGTGCTGGGGCGCAATGGTGCTTGGGCTTACGACGCCTCCGCGTTTTCGGTGGGAGTGGAAAGCGTAGATTTTCTGCCGTCGGCGAACCGGTATGTGAGCTTCGACGTGGTCGCCGCGGGCGGCACGCCGTACGCGGGCGGCGGCAAGGTGGGAACGTCCGCCGACAATGCGTGGACGGCGCTTGAAGTTGCGGGGGGCGCGACGGCGTGTTCCCGATGGCCGGTGACAGGCGGGACAAAACGTGCGGTGCGCCTCTCGCTTTCGCGCACAAGCGGCACGCTCTCGACGGCAGCGGCGGGGAGCGTGGCCGGACCGATCACATGTGGCGTTGTTTCCGCCGGATCATCCGATTCCGTGGCGTTCGAGTTGTGTGGACTCAAGGCGGGGGCGTCGTACGACCTCTATTTCTACAGTTACCACACGTCGGGGGCGAACGGCGCTTTCACCGTGGGCGGCGAAACGGTTATGTCTCGTGAAAAGTGGTTCAACCGCTTGGGTGGCGGCGACTGGTGCATGCTCACTGCCACGGCCGACGTGAACGGGAAGATTTTGGGTACGTTCGCGAGCGCTGAGGCTTCTACAGCGGCGGCGTTTTCGGGTCTGCAGCTCTTCGGCGACGAAATCCCCGCCTATATTCCGCCGGGGATGCTGGTCACATTCCAGTGACAGGAGACTTCCATGATGGGACGTGGACGTGTATGGTGTTGGGGGGCGTTGGCGGCGGGGGCGGTCGTTGCGGCGCAGCCGCAGGACGCATGGTTGAAGCAGAAGACGGCACTGTCTTTTGCGGAGCTTAATACCACGTCCGGCCAAGTCGATCTGGACTGGTCCAAGGCTGCGTCGGCCAAGATGGGGAAACGTCTGTTCGGCGGCGATCAAATCCTTTTTCGCGGTCCGGTGCTGGAAGGCATGGCACCTGTTTCCGAGCCGACATTCTATTTTCTTCATCGCAACTTCCGCATCGTGCGCACGCGCGAGCGCGGTGTCTCCGGTGCATCCACGGCCGACGCGCTGCCATTCGTGCTGGTGGTGGACGGTAATGACTGGGCCGGTTATTCCGGCTATCTGCTTGGGTTCGATGTGCCCGGCACATGGGAGTGCGCGATTGGCGACAACAGCGTCCGCGTAACCTGTGCGGAAAAAGCTGCGAAAAGTTTCGCGATTCCCTTCGAGGGTGCCTATGTGGCCGGTTTCCAGAAACTTGCGGAGAGGATCGACGCCTATCCCGCTCTCGCGAAAATCGTGCGTGAAAGCTACGACCGCTACACCGGCAACATGCGCGTCAGGCCGGACCTCGCGCTTTTCTTCACCGCGCTCGCCGAATGGTGCGAGGACGACGGCGCGTTCAATGCCACCCACTGGGGGTGGGATCATTATCTGCAATCCCGTATCAACCGGCGCGACAGGCTCCTCTCGGACACCCGTCTTCAAGAAACGCTTCAGAAGGGTATCCTCTTCAGCACGCGCCGCAGCCCCGTGTGGCAGCATTGCGTGGCGCAGTACTTCGGCTGGGAGCAGAATGCCGGCGGCGACGTGCACGTGCTGACCGCGCCGGGACGCTCGTTGAAGACGCGCAATCTCACTGCGGGCAAGTTCCCGTCCGGCGCGTTTCTCGAACCTTCGCTTTCCTTCGACGCGGACAAGTTCCTCTTTTCGTTCGTGGAAACGAAGGGACACATCCCTTGGAACGAGACGAAGCTCAACGAAGAAGACACGAACCACCACTTCTTTCATCTGTGGGAGATGGACGTTAACGGAAATGGGCTCAGGCAACTCACGAACGACCGTTACGAAGATCTCATGCCGTGTTATCTGCCGGACGGTGATATCGCTTTCATGTCCACGCGCAGGAAATCCATGTCGCGTTGTTTTGGCCGCAGTTATTCCATACGGTGGCAGGCCTACACGCTTTTTCGGATGAAGCCGGACGGATCGAACCTCACGCAGCTTTCTTGGAACGACGTGTCAGAATGGTTCCCGATCCCCAGCAACGACGGCGAAATCCTTTTCGCGCGCTGGGACTACATTGATCGCGACGCTGTGCGGCACCAGAATCTCTGGAGCATGCGGCCGGACGGTACGAATCCACATGCGGTCTTCGGCAACGAAACGATGAATCCTCAATGCGCGTTCCAGATCCGTCCGGTTCCCGGCTCGCGAAAAATCGCCTGTATCGCAAGTGCCCACCATTGCGTGACAGGGGGACCACTCATATTGATCGATCCTTCGATCGACGAAAACAGTGAAGTGGCCGTGACGCATGTCACCCCCGGCCACTACGCGGAGATCGACATGCCCATCCCCGGCGATCATTCCCCCGCGGCCGCGAACGACTGGTACAATTCCCCGTGGCCGTACGCGGAGGATCTGTTCCTCGTGAGCTGGAGCCGGCACGATCTCATGTATCAGGCCGCGTGGCCAAATCCAGATTTCGCGTTGGGTGTGTATGTGCTTGCCGCCGACGGCCGACGTGAGGTTCTTTACCGCGATGGCCGCCTGAGCGCGAATGCGGCGCAGCCGCTCGTGGCGCGGAAACGTCCGCCCTTTTGGCAGAGTCAGATAGACGCGAAGCTCGCCGCCGAGGGGAAGGGTGAAGTGTTCATTTCCGACGTCTACTGCGGACTCAAGAACGCGGCGAAGGGGTCACTCAAGGAAGTCCGTGTGGTGCAGGTTTTCCCGCGCACGCAGCCGGATCAGTACGATCCATACATCGGCGGTGGCGGACACGAAAACGCACGCGCCGTTTTGGGTTCGGCGAAGGTGGAGGAAGACGGCTCCGCTCGTTTCCACGTGCCTGCGCAGAAGCCGATCCTTTTCCAGGTGCTGGACGAAAAGGGCTACGCCTGGCGCACGATGCGCTCATCCACGTCGCTTATGCCGGGTGAGCACGTGAGCTGCGTGGGGTGCCATGAGCCGAAGCGCGAAGCGGCGGCATCGGCAAAGAACCTGTCGATAGCCCTGAAAAAGCCGCCGCAGAAACTCGCGTCTACACCCGTTTCGGGCCGTCCGTGGGGATTTGTGGAGAACGTGCAGCCGATTTTCGACGCGAAATGCATTTCCTGCCACGGCGGCGAAAAGCCCGCCGCCGGCATCCCGCTTACGCGCACGACGGATCCGCGGTGCGATGCGAATTTCACGCACGCCTACGCTTGCCTTTTCTTTAACGACAAACCCAAGCCCGGCCGACAGGTCACCTACGGGAAGATTGACAACTACACCAAAAGGCAGCATGTATTTGCCGATGGTCACAAGGCCGACATGATTCCTTGTTATGGCAAGTACAACACTGTGCAGACTACGCCTGAGGGTCCCGGTCGTAACGCGCTTGGTTCGGGACTCGTAGACCATTTGACGCGCCATCCGAAGCATAAAGACCTTCTCACCGACGCCGAAATGCGGATGATCGCCACATGGCTCGATCTCAACGCCACCTTCATCGGATGCTACGAAGAACCTTTTATCACGAAACAGCGCAAGGGCGAACCAATTCCTATGCCGACCATTCAGTAAGCAGTTTTGATTTTCAATGTGCTCGCCGCGTGCGCGGTTGCGCGCCTTAGTTTTCTTTTTCATGCGCTTTCAGGTTGCAGGCGGACGGCCACAAGACCGACGGTCTTTTGCGGATTTTAGGGATTGATTGTTTTCAACCCCCCGTACAATGGATACAGATCATGGGATGGCAGTGAAGTGAAAAAGATTAAAAAAGACGTTGTTGGATTGATCATCGGCGCGGGCGGTGCCCTGGCGCTGTCCGCCAGTGCGGAGTTCGGACCGGTCGCGAACGAGGAGGACCAGTTCCGCGGAATATGGGATTTCGAGCAGAAGGCCTACGAGGAGATCCGCGACACGGGTTTCAACCTCTTCCTGGGCGCCCCGTGTTTGGCCGAGACCAACCAGAAGATGGTGAAGGACAAGGCGGGCTATGTGATTCAGCTCCGCTTTGCCGCGGCCGAGGACCTGCGCAAGAAGTATCCGCGGTACAACCGGGACGGTTCGAAGGACGAACGGACGATGGACTGGACCGAGCCGGGCTGTCTGGACGAATTGCGCGAACGCGTGAAAGGTGCGGCCAAAAGCCAGCTCAATAATCCCGCGTTCTTCGGCATGCAGCCGGTGAGCGAGGTCGGCTTATTCACGCGTCCTTCCTTTTCTCCGCGCCATCAGGCGGCGTGGAAGGCGGTTTCGGGCAACGACATTCCGTCCCAGGCGTTCGGCCGCGAGGCGCCTTGCTGGACGCGGCTGAAGGACCTGCCGGCGGACCGGCTGATCGACGACACTTACAATCCGTATGCGTACTACCGCTGGTTCTGGACGCAGGACGACGGAATCAATCCGTATATCGAGATGGCGGTCGACGAGTTCGAGTCGGCCTTCGGCCGCAAGATGTTCACGATGACCGATCCTGCGACACGGCATCCGCCGGCGTGGGGCATGGGCGGCAAGGTGTCGCACATCAACGACTGGCAGGTTTGCTATACGTTCCCGTTCCAGCATTCCTATCTCATCTCGAAAATGCAGTCGATGGCCCGCGGCCGGCCGGGACAGAAGGTCCTCACGATCGTTCAGGGCATTTTCGGTCGCCGCGATTCGAGTCCCGTCGGCGAGGAGCCGTCTGGCGTGCCGGCGACGGCCTGGCACAAGGACCGACCGAACGCTGCTTGGATCACGCCGCCGCCGGACATGATGCGCGAGGCCTTCTGGAGCGCATTTGCCCGTCAGACGGACGGTGTGCTCGTCCATGGCTGGGACTGCATTTGGGATGGTTCCAAATACGGTCGCTCAAAGGAAGGAGAGGGCTATCAGTTCACCAATCCGCAGACGAAGCGGATGATCTCCAAGCTCTTCCACGAGGTGGCGATTCCGCTAGGACCTCTTTTCAAGCGTGCCGAGGAACGCGCGCCGGTCGTCGGCTTGATGGAGACCCTGCCGTCCGCGTTGCTGTCGGGCGCGGCGCCCTATAACTGGAAGTCGGGCTTTGATTGTCACCGTGCCGGCGTCGTGGCGACCGCGGCGAACCTGGCACCGTATACGCTCTATGACGAAGAGATCCTCCAGGGGATTCCGCCTTCGGTGAAGGTGATCCTGGCGCCGGAGGCGTTCGTGCTGACGAAGCGCGTAGCGGCGAAGCTGAAGGAGTTTCAGGCGCGTGGCGGCAAGATCCTTGCGCGCAGCGACTTCGCCCCTGGCATGGCGGCGGACGGCGCGTTGCCGCCTACGCGTTACGAGAGCCGCGAGTTCAGTGAATATGCCGCTTTCACGAACAGGAACTTCAATGCTCATGCCAAGGATGCGGCCCTGCGGCTGGCGGCTGCGGAATTCAAGGCGGAGGTCGGCCGGTACATCGACCTGTACGCCGATTCCGACAACCCGTACATCCTCGCCTATGCCCGCGTGGCCGGTACGTCTGCCGACCTCGTCTTCGCCTACAACACGAAGCGCGATTATGGCGATTACCTTGGCCCCTGGAAGCGGATCCTCGATCACGGCGTGCCGGCGGCGGGGACAGTCACGGTCGGACGCAAGGCCGGTGCCGTTTACGATCTCGTCAAACACGCTGAAGCGAAGTTCGAGGTCAAGTCCGGGAGGATCCAGATTCCGGTCTCCTGGCCGACGACCGATGGTTCTGTATTCCTCGTGACGGAGAAGCCGCTGGCAGACCTGTCGATCACGGCGGCGGACGGCGGCGACGGCGTGACGGTTACGGTCACGACGCCCGATCGCGACATGCTGATCCCGATCGAGGTGAAGGTCGGCGGCATGCGTGCGCAGAGCGGCGTTGTGGCGAACGGCATCTGGAAGAGGACCTTCAAGTCGGGCGACGTCGGATCAGGCGGCAAGGTCGAGGTTGTCAGCCTGGCGACGGGCAGGAAGACAACTGCCGAATCCGGCCGACGCGAGCATGTGTTTTTCGTCGGCGCGCATCCGGACGATTCGGAAGGGTTCGCCGGAACGGCGTTTCTGCTTAAGGACAAGTACCAGATCCATTTCGTGGACCTGACGCGCGGCGAAAACGGCCTCGGCCTTCAGGGCCGTCTTGACGGCAGCACGGCGAAGATCCGCGTTGCAGAGGAGACGGAAGCCTGCAAGCTTCTCGGGGCGATGCCGCATTTTCTGTGTGAGATCAACGGCGACTGCCATGCGAGCGCCAAGGCTGCGGCCGAATTTGAGGCGCTCATGCTGCAGTACCGTCCGCGGGCGGTCTTCACGCATTGGCCGGTCGACCGGCATTCCGATCATGTGCAGTGTGCCGCCGTGGTGCTGGCCGTCTACGGCAAGCTTTTCAAGGAGAAGAGCCTTTGGTGGGATCCGGAACACTATTTCTTCGAGGTGCTGCCCGGACAGACGCTCCAGTATCCGCCGCTCTATTCCGTCGACTTGACGAAGACGATGGACTGTAAGGTCGAACTGCTTCGCAAGTACGATAGCCAGAACAAGGGCGACTGGCTGGTGAAGGCCAAGCTCGACCTTGCGCAGAAGCGCGGGGTCCAGCGTAGTCCGACGGTAAAGTACGCCGAGACGTTCTCGACCTGGAACGGCAAGCGTATCGTCGGCGGCGTCCTCGAGTCGCTGGCGGAAACCGCGCTCATGGACAACAACCTGAAGTTCGACGTGCTATGAAGAACCGTTTACTGTCGTTGGACGCCCTGCGGGGCTTCGACATGCTCCTGATCATGGGCGTTTGCAAGTTCATGATCGCCCTTTGCGCCGCGCTGGGTTTCGGTGAACACTGCTGGCTGACGGACCAGTTCCGGCATGTCGAGTGGAACGGGCTCAGACTTGAGGACACAATCTTCCCGTTGTTCCTTTTTCTGGCCGGCGTGTCCTGGCCGTTTTCTTACGCGAAACAGGTGGAGCGGAAAACGCCGACGGGACGCATCGGTCGCTAAAAACCTGTCCCTCTGTTCGCCATCACATGACCGGCGTCAGCAGGTTGTTCCGGTAGAGCTGGCCGATGGCCCGGACGTCGAGCGTGTGGCCGGCGCGGTAGGAAACCACACGTCCCACGAAACGTCCGGTGTCGATCAGTGCGATCGCCGCCAGCAGGTC
>JAQVSS010000108.1:0-4476 GCA_028700415.1 Kiritimatiellia bacterium | reverse complement strand
GCGTCAGCAGGTTGTTCCGGTAGAGCTGGCCGATGGCCCGGACGTCGAGCGTGTGGCCGGCGCGGTAGGAAACCACACGTCCCACGAAACGTCCGGTGTCGATCAGTGCGATCGCCGCCAGCAGGTCAAGCGTGGCGCGGTGCCACACCGGTTCCAACGCTTTGCCGCTGTCCTCTTGCACAAATCGCGGCTCCCCATAGAACTTCTTCCGGCCGTGGATCAGGATGTTGTCGGTTGTGTAGCCTAGGTTGCGCGTGTCGGCCATCAGAAAACCGAACGTCCGGCCCATCAGCAACTGCGAATAAGAGGCATTGGTACGCGCATACGCGCCGTGCCGGAATGTCTTGGGCGTCACATCGAAAACGATGCGCTGCTTGCCGATAATCGAATTGAAGTCGATCGCGCAGTCGAGCCTGAGTTTTTTCTCGCCCTTCTCTGCCGGCAGGAAGGTCAGGAAATCGCCGCGGTCACCGCCGAAGGTTACCGGCTCTTTGACCGTCACGTACCGCGCCGGTTCGTCGCGTTCGATGATGCCGGCCCGATTGATCGCCTCCACCAAATCAAGACTGCTGCGTTCGAATAAGGGAGGATCACCGGAGTTCACGCTGATGACCAGATCGTCGACACCCATACCCAAACGGAGGGCAACGATGTGCTCGACCATACGCAGGTAGTTGTGGGGATTCCCGCTACGCAACACGATGTTGCGTGCCGAAGTCCACACGTTGCGTACCGTCACATGCGTCTTCAACTGCTCCCGCAGATCGGTGCGGTCAATCCACCACCCGTACTCATCCGAGGGCTTGAAGGTCAATGTGCGCTGGGCACGCTTGTAGAAAGTCCCCGGCCCTGTGACCGACTGTTCGCCGCCGAGTGTAGTCCGGCGCGAAGAGAACCCGACATCGCCTTCGCACAGATCTATGACATCAACCGCTTGAGCGTGAAACCGCTCCCGCGCCTGACGTACCGCTTGGGTCTCGCCTAACAGAATCCGCCCGAGCGGATATGAAAAATCCATATTTCCCCAATCTCCAACGTGCTACTTTTTGTCGCCTGTCTGCTGCGCTTTCGGCGCCTTCTCCGCCTTCATCTTCTCATAAGCAGAAAGCGTTTTACCCGCCGCAGGTTTTTCCACTGTCTTGACACCCGCCTTCTCGAGCAGATCTTTCAGGTGTTTCACGTAAGCCTCAGCGCCGCCTTCCTGATAACCGGTCTTCCCCAACACCGAACCTTCGGCATCGAGCAAATAAACCGTCGGATAACCGCGCACACCATACTTGGCCGCCAACTCGGCATTTTGTTTCTTGACTGTGCCGGAAATCTTCTTGTTCCTGGGAAAATCCGCCTCGAACAGGATGAGGTTGTCTGCGGCGAATTTTTCGAACTCTTTCGTGTCGAGCGCCTCGCTGCGCAGCTTCATGCACCACCCGCACCAGTCGCTGCCGGTGAAGAACGCGAAAATCGGTTGCTTAAAGGCTGAGGCCTCTTTCTTGGCCAGCTCGAAACTTTCGAGCCAGCCTTTCGATTTCTCAGGCGCCTTGTCTTTCTTAACCCACGACTGCGCCTGCACACAAGCGGCCATCAGGCCGATCAACGCCATGCACACTGTCCGTCTCATAAGCATCCCCTTACTTTTACGCCCGCAAGTCTGGCAGCCAGACGCGGCAGGCCTGGATCACGCGCCCCAAACGTCACAACCGCCCCGCCCGGAACCGCTCTTTCCCGCATCAGGGTCTCGGCTTCCGCCAAGGTTTGAATCAGCGTTACTGTAACACCTTTTTCGCCAAGCCGTGAAGCCAAAACAGCGCTGCCCAAACTCCGGTCTGCCGTACCCCCCGCATCGTAAACCGGGAGCAGGATCAGGCTGTCGGCAGGCCGGCACACCCGTGCGAAAACCGTCACCAAATCATCCAGCATTTTCCGCAACGGCGCATAGCCGTGCGGCCGCCACACCGCGCATACGCCAGCCGGAAAAGCAGCCGCCAATGTCGTCCAGGCCGCAGCCAGCTTTTCGGGATTATGCGCATAATCGTCCACCACAACCGCACCGCCACAGGTTCCGACACGCTGCAGGCGACGCTCCACACCGCTGAACCCCCGCAAAGCCGCAGCCAATTTATCGGGCTCCGCGCCCAATGCGTGCGCCATCCGAACCGCGTGCCAAGCGTTATAAACGTTGTGCGCTCCCGGCAAAGGCACACCATACTCGACACCCTCAAAGGTGAAAAAGCCGCTCCATCCCTCTAACCGCAACCGTTCCGGTTTGCCCGTTTCCTGACGCCCGTCAATTACCACGCCGGGTATACGCGCGCGGAATGAGGCGAACAGCGACAGCGTTTCGTCGAGCCCGAAGTGATCCGCCGAAGCATTGGTGATGACGGCATGCTCGGGCCGGAACACCATCAGCGATTTATCGGATTCATCGGCCTCAACGACAGCCCAGCCGCCGCATCCCTTGCGCACCGAGCCGATGCGCGTGCCGCACGCGCCCCATCCCGCCACGGCCGCGCCGTTCACCACCAACGGATCGAAACCCGCGCCAGCCAAAAGACATCCCAACATCGCTGTCACCGAGCTTTTTCCGCACGTTCCCGTCACCGCGATCAACCGTTGTCCCGCCACCCGTCGCGCCAGTTCCTCCGCGCGGTGAACCACGGGAATTCCCAACCCTCGCGCCCGCACCATTTCGGGGTTGCCGGCCTCAATCGCACTGCTGACCACCAACCGCGCGGTCTGCGGGGTCACGCCCGAACCATCCTGCGGGAAAAGTTTCACGCCTTGAGCGGCCAGGCACGCCAGCGTGTCGGTCATGCCCCCGGAGTCGAGCAACCGGTCCGATCCCGTGACCGTCTCGCCTTGATCCAGCAAAGCCTGAGCCAACGCGCTCATGCCCACGCCGCCGATTCCCGCCACATGCACGCCATCCTTCATCTCTCATCCCCTTTTGCCGCATCGGCCCCATCCAGCCACGCCAACCCGTCTGAGGGTCTCCGCGCATGCAGCCAAACCGCACTCGAAATCAGCACGAGAAACCAACACCAGACCATCCACGACTCCCACCGCGCGATACGGAAATTGGCCCAGCCGTATCCCGCCGTAACCTCCGCCGTCCGGATCATGATCACCGTGAAGAAACCGGCCGCATGGTTGAAGCAGGACGCAACCCTATCGCTCACAAAACTGGCGGCCAGCCCCAACCCTCCACCCACCATCACCAGAAACGCGCACGGCGCAATGACGAGATTGGCGAAGAACCCTCCAGGCGTAAACCGGGAGAAATAATATGCGGTCAACGGCAATGAAGCAAGCCATGCCGCCAACGATACGGCAACCGAACTGATGATCCCGTTCAACGCGGCGCACAGGAAACGCAGGCGTGCGGCTGCTGCAGGGCTGCCCGCCTGCTTCAGCAGAAGGGCGCGTTGCTCCAAAAGGGCAATCCGAAAGAATTTGCGCCCGATCACACAAAAAGGCTGGCAGAACACCACCAAACCGCCCATGACCGCGAACGACAAGGTGCAGCCGATATTGTAAACAAGCGCCGGTGAATAAGCGTATACGATCAGCGCCGTAGCGGACAGCGCGGCGATCGCGTTGGGCTTGCGGCCAAACAGCGGCGCGGCAAAATAAATGACCGCCATCACACACGCGCGGACCGCACTCGGTTGCGCGCCGCTTGCGAACGTGTAGAAAACCAGCAGCGGCGTCACGCCCAACACCCAGTAGAGGCGCGGCACTCCGAGCGCCGAAACCAGCACAATCAGCATGGCCGCGACCAAAGCGATATGCAAGCCTGAAATCGCGAACACGTGGATCGTTCCCGAATTCGCGAACACGCGCCGCATGGCGCGCGGAATCTCATTGCGGCACCCCAGCATCATGGCCTGATTCAGTGAGGGCACCACCCCCCAGTCTTCGATGCCGATGGCCACGCGGCGTGCCGCCTGCCGGCGCGCGCGATGGATGCGCACGAGCCAGGCACCAAGGTCCGCGTCGGTCAATTTCACTGATCGCTCTTCGCCGGTATTCACGGTCAGAGACAGCCTTCCGTCGCGGCCCCTTTTCACATTCGCGCGGCCGGTCAACCGCCACACCTCCCCTGGGCGCGGCGCAAGCGTCCGTTCTGCCTGACGTGAACCGAACCAGTTTACCTCGACCGGCAAATCATGAAACATCCGCTTCCCATCGGCGGTTCGGGGATGTTCAGCACGGAAGGTGAATTTCGCCGCCTTACCCCGCATCGGCGTTACCGCCACCTCCGGCCCCACGCGACACACAAACGTTTGCCGCCCCCCCGCCTCGTTCACCCTCCCGGCTTCGCGCAGACGCCCCGCATCGTCCCACGCCGCATCACTCCACCCCAAGAGGAAAAGCAGGGCCGCAGCAACGGGGACCCTCGACGCAGTCCCGCCCCTCCCCCGCAGCAGGAGCAATCCGCAAATTCCCGTGCCGCCGGCCGCCACGGGCCATAGGCCC
>JAQVSS010000468.1 GCA_028700415.1 Kiritimatiellia bacterium | reverse complement strand
GAACAACTGCAGGTCACCCAAGAGGAGATTTCCGACCTCTTGCAGATCGGGAAACGTTCGTGGACGCGCTGGGAGACCGGACGCGAACGTCCCACCCGGTCGATCAACCTGCTTGTCCGCTCCCTCTATGATGGGATTATCACGGTCCCGTATTTGGAGGACTTGCAGAAGCCGATCAACCACGAACCGCTCACCAAGTGGCGCTGTACGGTCTGCCAGAATCTCTACGGCGCTCCGAAGAAACCGCGCGCTCACGCTAAAGAGGAGGTGCCCGATGAAAACGCTTCCGCCGCTTGAGTGCCTGGGCTACTTTGTCACCGCTCTGACGGTTACGGCTAACCCGAACCACAAACCCAAAGAGAAGGTTGTCCTGACCAGTGACGACCTCACAGTCGCTGCGAAGTGCGCTTGCACGGACAAGGCGACCCGACACTGGCATGTCCAGTTGACGATCCGCCAAGCGGTGGGACCGGACAAGAACGCGCCGTACAATTTCCGTCTGGTGATGATTGGCGAGTTCGAAGTCATTGCCGGTTTTACTCCTGAACACGAGCGGCGGCTTGTTGAGACGAACGCGTGTTCGATGCTGATGGGCTCGGCCCGGGAAGTATTGCGGGCCGCGATGTCGTCTGGGCCGTACTTGCCCATGTTGTTGCCCACGTGGTCGTTCTACCAGCCCCCAAAGCCCGCAGCCGATACAAAGCAAAAGAAGCTCGCCGCCAAATAAGCCGTAAAGTTCGCTGAGCGTAAGAAGGTTGTCTCATGAGCAAGAAAACACCGCACAAACCGCTCAGCGTTCAGGATATCGTCCTGCCGGAGATCGAAGGGCGCGACCCGTACTCGCTTCCGGTCAGCCACCTGGTGCGCGAGGGCGCGGACGGCTGGAAAGAAGCGCCGGGGCGGCGGACCAGCAACACCCTGCTGGTCAACGCCGTGAGGCGCGAGGTCGACGCCTGGCGCGTCAACGGCTATCCCGGCGTTTCCGCCACTTCTAAACGGCTCTTGCGCTTCTGGTTCCACGAGGATCACATGGGCGATGGCCACCGTTTCCGGTACTACTTCTGCCAACAGGAGGCCGTCGAGACGGTGGTGTATATGGCCGAGGTGCGTAAGGTCTACGATGCGGCGGAACTGATCGCGGCATATTTCGAGCAGACCGACTTGCTGGGGTTGCAGTTCTTGACCGCGTCGAACGGTGACCGGTATGTCCGCCGCTACATTCCCGAGATCAACAAAGACGCGGACCAGATCCTGCCGCCGCAGGACTTGCCGCGGTATGCGGTGAAAATGGCGACCGGCAGCGGCAAGACCATGGTCATGGCGCTGCTGACGGTCTGGAGTTTCTTTCACCGGCGGCTGGAAAAGGACAGCCGGATGGCGGATCACTTCTTGCTGATCGCGCCAAATAGGATCGTGTTTGAACGCCTGGCCGAGGACTTTTCGGCAGGCAAGATCTTCTGGCGCCTGCCGATGATCCCGCCCGAGTGGCGTCGGCACTTCACGCTTCAGTGCATCCTGCGTGGCGATGCGGCGGATGCGGCGCACGGTCAAGGCGCGCTTTTCCTTACCAACATCCAGCAGATTTACGCGCAGGAAGCGCCGCCTCCGCCGATCAATCCCATCGCCGCGATTCTCGGGAACGCCCCGAAGCTCAACGCCCGTAATGCGGAATCGATGCTGGACCGTATCCTGCGTTTGCCGAACCTGATGGTTTTGAACGACGAGGCGCACCATGTCCACGACGACGATTTGTCTTGGAACAAGACGCTGTTGGCGCTGCACGAGGCGCTAAAGTCGAAACCGAGCAAAGGTTTGCACCTTTGGCTGGATTTCTCTGCCACGCCGAAAAACCAGAACGGCACCTATTTCCCGTGGATTGTGGTGGACTACCCCTTGGCGCAGGCGGTTGAAGACCGCATTGTCAAGGCCCCGCTCATCATCCACCAGACCGACAAGAAGGACCCGGACAAATACGCGTCGAAAGACGCTGGAGACGCCTATAGCGAATGGATCACCATCGCCATGCAGCGGTGGCGTCAGCACTGCGAAGACTTCAAGTCGGCGGGCGAGAAACCCCTGCTCTTTGTGATGGCCGAGAACACGAAAGATGCGGATTCTATCGCCGAACGGTTGCAGCGGGAGCCGGATCTTTCCGAAGAGGGCCGGGTTTTGCTTATCCATACGGACAAGTCTGGAGAAATCACGGAAAAGGATGTGGACAAGGCGCGGGATCTGGCCCGGACAGTGGACAGCGGCAAAGCCAAGGCGAGGGCTGTGGTTTCGGTGATGATGCTGCGCGAAGGTTGGGACGTCCGGAACGTGACGGTGATCCTCGGCTTGCGGCCGTTCTCGGCCAAAGCGCGAATCCTTCCCGAGCAGGCTGTGGGGCGTGGACTGCGGCTGATGCGGAACGTGGCACCGGACAACAACCAGGTGCTGGAGTTGATCGGCACAAACGCCTTCGAGAACTTCATCAAGGAACTGGAAGGCGAGGGCGTCGGAATCCCGACAACGACGACCCCGCCTAAACCGGGCGTGACCATTATGCCGGTCTCTGACCGGGAGATGTACAACATCCACATCCCGCAGACGACGGCCTTGTATCAGCGCGAGTACCGCAAGTTGGCCGAGCTCGACCCGTTGAGCCTGCCTCCGTTGTCATCGGAAACGAATCTTTCCGATGAGGTAAAGAACAAGGTTGAGCTTATCCATGGTATTGTGAACGTCAAAGTTGGAACGGATGAGGTGGAGTTCAACGCCGCAAATCTGCCGCCGATCGAGAGCATCCTCGCTGCCCTGACTCGGCGCGTGGAGAAAAAGGCCAAACTGACCGGGTTCTTTGCGGAACTGTACCCCAAGGTGGCCGATTATATCCAGAACCGTTGTTTCGGCGGCATGGTGGCCTTGGACGACGCCGCGTTGCGGCGCGAACTGAACCACTCCGACCTGCTCGAAGCGGTTGCGGTCCTGTTCAGCCGGGCCATCGGTGAGTTGACGGCCAAGCCCCAGCCGGTCAAGCTGCAGGGTGATCGCTTCTCGCTCTACAACACGGACCCCTTCATGTGGCGGC
>JAQVSS010000467.1 GCA_028700415.1 Kiritimatiellia bacterium | reverse complement strand
TGCCGGCCCTTGCCGCGCAATTCCTCCGAAAGCTTGAAATCGTACACGCTGGTCAGCGGGCAGAACCAGTCGGTGATCTCCTGCTCCGGGTAACTTTTGCCGTCAACCATGTCCCGGTACATGTAGGGGGGTAACGGGGTCAGCCCTGAAAATAGCAAATAAGCCTTGCCGGTCGCCGCCGCCGTTCTGTTCGCGATCATTAGGACGTTCCCACTGAACGTAACGGGGCAGATCGCGCCATCGTACCGTATCCGCAGTTTCCTCGCTATGCCCGGCAACATAGCAGAGCCCCCCGGCAGCGCCAACCCTATTTCTTATTTTCAGGGCTGACCCCGATGCCCCCTCCACCGCTTTGTTGGCCGTTCTTAATCATGCTCTTGCGGCTCTGGCATGGAGCTTTAGCCCGAGAGCGTCGACCACTTTGAGAATCGTATCAAATCCCGGGCTCCGGTCTCCCGACAAAGCCTTGTAGAGGCTCTCCCGAGAAAGACCTGCATCACGCGCCACCTGTGCCATACCTTTGGCACGGGCGATGTCGCCGAGCGCCTTCGCGACGAAGGTCGCATCGCCATTAGCCTCCTCGATGCAGGCCTCCAGATAGGCCGCCATCTCTTCAGGTGTCCGTAGATGTTCGGCTACGTCATATCGAGTTGTCTTTGTCTTAGTCCTCATTGCTGTCTCCAAGGTTCCGTGCCAGTCGTAATGCCATTTTGATATCTGCGGATTGGCTTCGCTTGTCACCCTTCGCGAAGTTGAGTGTTTTACGGATCTCAATCACGCTTGGAATTGTAGCCACCAGGCTACACCTCCGTCAATCGCTATTTTTCCCTGTTGTTTGAAATTGACACAACGCGACAAATCAGCGACGGCGCGCTTCGCGACGTACGCTGGATTTGCTGGTTGGCTTTTCTTTCATCTTGATTGTTTTGAGGCCGCAATGTTCTGAGATCGGAACGAAGTCGCGATCATTGTGCAGAAGAGAAATGTCGTGTTCTATTGCGACTGCCGCAATCATACAGTCAACGGCATTGCGAATTGTTATGCCGTTGCGTCGCAACGCCCGATACAGTTGAGCCGCGTTTTCGTATGTGCGACGATGCATTGGCAGAAACAGGAAGGATTCAAAATGAGATGATACTTTTGCGTAGTCTCTGTCTTCGCGTATGCCCTGCAAGACTTCGGCCAGGATAACACCGCAAATGCAGACATCCTCTCCTGCATTCAGAATGTGCTGGAGCATTTCGGTTTGAGGTGTATCTTTATTCTGAAAGAAGTCGATCCATACCGTTGTATCAACAATGATCATGTTGAGAGTCGTCCTTTGCGCCATGCGCTCAAATCGCCTTGCCAGTCTATCTTGCCCTTCAATTCCAGTACAGTCTTTTGGCGCTCGTGCCGGAGAAGTTCCTGCAAGGCGTGGTCAATCAGGGATCGCCGAGTGGAGATTCCTGTGACTGCCTGACACTTTGCCACCAGTTTGTCGTCTAAAACTACATTGGTTCTTGCCATATTGATTACTCCTTGCAATTGGTTTTCATACACACGTTATCACCATTGCGTGTGTATGGCAAGTAAGCGTTTATTGAAGCCAACGGTCCGGTCCAGCAGGTTGTTCTCGACGCGCTTGCGCGGCGAGGCAGCCTGCTGGACGCAGTCAGCCCGGCCCGTTCCCGCGACGCGCAAGCGTCGCGGGAACGTCACACCTCACGTTTCGGAGCGGAGCGACGATAACGTGCGGGTGTGGGTTCGGCTGGTCTTCTGACTTCGTGCAGCACGATTGGAAGGCACTTCGCAAAGTTAGGGAAGTCTCCATCCGTGGTGAAGACAGACAGATCGTGTCGCACCGCAACAGCACAAACGAGGAAGTCCGTGTTGGAGCCCTGAATTCCTTTGGCTCGACACAGGTTGTAGAACTTCGCTGCCGTCACATAGTCTTCGGCTGTCAAAGTCAGGTCCACAAAGGCGTCGAGACACGTCTCCAGACGCTCAAACTGCGCACTGTCCCGAACCCCGGACAGAACCTCCTGTCGGATCGGGCCTATGATCTCCACAACATGGGAGGCGATGAGACGCCCCAGTTCCTCTGCCTCCGGGTTCTGTGCTTGTTGGCGGCGCCGCAGGGCCAGAGACCAGACACTCGTATCAACCAGCACTTTCATGCCTTTGCCCGCTGCCGCTTGTAGTCGTAGGACGGGTCGATGTCGATGCTGCCAAAGAGATCCAAAATCCGTTCTTGCCGCAGGTGCCGGACATAGTCGGTCAACGCCTGCGTCACGGCCTCCTTCTTGGTGCGGTGCTTCCCAAGTGTTGCGGCCTCCGCGATCAGTCGATCATCAAGTTGAAGATTTGTCGCCATTGTCCACCTCCACACACAGCGTCACACACTTGCTTGTGTCAGTCAACGGGTTTCTTCCTCGCGTCTTTTCCCGGTGCCGAACGGCGAGCGCCTGCCACGGTATCCCGTTGGCAGAGCGCTCTGGTTAGCCGGTTACATCACACTTCGGATCCGATTCAAGTAACCCCCAATAGTCTCTTCTCGCACACAGAATGCGGATGATTGAAACAAACTTCTCTTCAGTCCGATAAAACACAAGGTAGTTCTTGCATGGAATGAACCGGTAGGTTTTGAGACTTAGAATATCCGTCCTCAACCGCGCGCCAGTCTGAGGCATGGTTGCCAATGTCCGAATCTTTTCGAAAATAAGGGCAAGGAGATCCGTTGCGGCTTGCGGGTTAAACAGATCGAATGAAATGTACCGCTTGATTTCATCCAAATCGGCAACCGCCTGCGGTGTGAACCGGATTTTGAACATGACTAAACTCCGAGTTTTTTTATCGCGGAGTTCAGGGAGACCCATCCGCCTTTCCGGGCGGACTCCTCTCCCTCGGCTAAGGCCGACATGAGATCCAATTCGGTGCGCAATTTTTCGTATGCGCGAATGTCAACTATGGCAAAGCGCCCGTGCCCGTTTTTGGTCAAAAAAACGGGCGTGTCGGCTGTGACTTCGCGTAAGATGGTGTTGTAATTCCTGAGTTCGGAAATGGGTTTTATTGCCGGCATGATAAACTCCTCT
>JAQVSS010000107.1 GCA_028700415.1 Kiritimatiellia bacterium | reverse complement strand
GGCGGTCTGCGAGGCCGTGGCTGAGGCGGCCCCCTCCACGACTGTTGTGCTGACGGGGCGTGACGCCAGCCCGGCGCTCATCGGGCTGGCCGACACGGTCAGCCGCATCGAGTGCGTCAAGCACGGCATGGACAACGGCTGGCCCGCGCGGCCGGGCGTGGAGCTTTAAGTTAAATTCGAGGTAAGGCCCTTCACCGCGGCCGCGCTCAGCAGCATGCACGTTCGCGTGATGACTTTCGCCGCTTTCATCGCCTACCTCTTTCCGGTTTGCCCGGCCACGCGCGCGGCGATTTCCGCCGCGGAAAACGCCCGGCCGTGGTATCTGAAGACTTCCGTTTCGCCGAGGAACTGGAACCCCGGCGCCGTGTTGACGGTTCTGATCAGCACCGTGAATTCCCTGTAGAACGAATCGCGCCCCTGTTCGCTCATCGCCATTTTCATGGGTCCGTTTTCGCCCTTCACTTCCACCCCATTCACGTAGAAACGCAGGAAGCCGTGCTTGAACGCGAGCGCCAGATGGGTCCGTTCCGCTTTAGCCTCGGGGCCAACGACCGTTTCGCTCCTGTTCGGCATCTTGGAACGCACGTACGCCTCCCAGCGTCCCCTGCGCCATCCGAAGCCGAAGAAGTCGCTCACGCCGTTGTGCGATCCTTTGGTCATCACGCCGCCTTCAGCCTGTCTCGCTTTGGCCCAGTCCGCCGCAGGGGCGGGGGTCACCACCGCTTCGAAGGTCCCTTCCGCGGCCGTGTAATCCGAGAAAAAGTTCACCGTTCCGAAGCCCTGGGCGTTCATCCGGGCGTCGTGGCCGTTGCCGGAGGAATCCCGGTATCCGTCCGTCGCCTTCCATTCGCCCACCAGCGGCGGCGTGGGCGGCACGGGCGGAAGTTTGGAGGGATCGTGCTTGTAACCGTCGTGCGGCGGCAGTATCGCCGTGTAGGGTTGGGCCGCGAAGGGTTTCACGGGGTCGGCCGCGCGCGGGGCGATCCCGCGCTTTTTCACATCAAGACCCTTCACGTCCAGCACGTACACCGCGGCGGCGGGGAGTTTGAGCGAATAGACGGCCAGCCCGTTTGCTTCGGTCCGGACGAGCGGGGCGTTGAAACGCAGTTCTTTTGCCGACGCACCTTTCGGAAGCGTGAGGCGGATGTCTGAATCGAATTCCGGAAGGAGGCGCTCTTCCGGTTCGTCCGGCTTCTTGACGATGCCGGCGTTGTTGATCAGCACCACCTTCCAAGACCCGTCCGGCATCACGTTGTAGATCGCCTGGCAAGGCCCCTCCACCTTCATCGGCAGGAGCTCGGCCTGCAGCCGGACGAGCAGGTTTTCCATCTGGGGCGGCGGGATCTCGCGATCCTTCACGCGTTTGAAGAACGGTGACGCCACGACAAGCACATGGCCTTCGCCGTAACGGTTCCGGACGACCAGCGGCTCGCCGGAAGAGGTCCTTTCGACCACGCGGGCCTCCGGTGAAAGCGCGATCCGGTCGAGGACGAGTCCATCCGCCTCCGTTTTTCCGCCTTTGGAGGCGATGCCGGAGAAGGCCGCGTCATCCGCGAACGGCCCGAGCTGGCCCGTGGTGAGAACGAACGTGCCGCCGTTCGCCACGTAGGCTTTCACCGTGTTCGCCAGGGTTTCCGTCCAGGCGAGATCGTCCAGGAGAAACGCCACCGGATATTTCGAAAGCTGTTCCAGCCCGAGTTCCTTTTCCGCGGCGAGCGGATTGGCCACATAGGCGACAGCGATGTCCCCGAGTCTGGAGTTGCGCAGGTTCCTGCTGTGGTCGGGAGCCTGCGTTGTGCCGTAGTACGGACTGAACGCCTGCATCGCGTATTCGATCATGAAATCCGGGTCGAACGGCGGGTACGAGCCTTTGAACGATCCCGCCCCGCCGTTTTTCTCGGTGATCCGCCGGCTGTCCATCATGTCATGGCCATTCTTGCGGTCGAGGAGCAACACGATGGGGGCGTAGAATTCGCCGCGCTTCGCCTCCGGCTTTTCCTGCCAGTTCCACATCGTGCGCAGCGATTCCCCGATCCGGGTGAACGACACGGCCCCGTCTTTTCCCTTCTTGAGCTGTCCCCAGGGCATGCATTCGAAACTCTCATAGTTACTGCCCATGTAATACGACATCATCAGCTGTCGCAGGCCCTGCGAGGGTGCCTGTCCCCAATCGGTTCCGAAACGCGTCCCTCCGGAGGCGTTGCGCAGTTCCTCGCGCGAATCGCAGGTACACCCCCCCACGTAATAAGCCGTGTACACGTAGACCGGAACGCCGAATTGGCGGGAGGCCCCGTTGACGAACATCATGGTGTTGCGGTGGGGGGATTCCGGCTTTTCGGACGTGAGCTCCACGCTGGAAAGGGAGCTGCCCCACTCGCACGCATACGGCTGGAAGTTCGCCTGCGCGCTCATGCCGAACATTTTGGGCCCTTTCTGGGACATCGTGAGATCCCACATGCTTTTGAAGTTCCGCACCATCTCCTCGCGGTTGCAGGGGAATTTGCAAAACGTGGTGAAACCGCGGTAACGGTCGCTCCGCATCCGGGGAAGCGTGTAGAGAAGATGGCCTTCCCATTCGCCGAAATCGCTGCCGAGGTACGTTTCGGGATGTTCGGCGATCACCTTCTTGTAACCGGAAAGATCCACGCATTTCGGATCGAGGCCGGAAATGCACCGGTCCGGCGCGTAGATGTAGAACGGTTTTGTCCGGATGCGTTCGCGTATCTTTTCCGGACTCTCGATTTCGCCGACTTCGTAACAATAGCGGTCGGATTCGGCCGTAAGTTCCAATTCTGTCACGGGGGCAGGGAGGGTGACCGTCCATGTCCCGTCGCGGTTTTCGCGTTTCGCGCCTGGGACGTCCGCCGTGAGCGCTGCGATGCGGCATTTCGGCGAACCGGAGCGCGCAACCACCGCTTTCACGAAAGGTTTCACCGCCGCGATGTGAAGGCGGGCCGTGAGCGGTTCCGAAAAAGTGAACGGGTCCCAAATCGGCGCGGAAACGACGCAGCGCGTGTCCCCGCGACCGTCGAATAGCGCGTCGGGGCCTTCCACGATCGCGTTTGCGTCCGCCGTGCTCACGCTCGCTTTCGCCGCCCCCGCGCCGCCCGATTCTCCGTAAAGGGATATTTCCGGAATCGTGATGGTCCGTGCGCCGCCCGAACGCGTCTCGCGGATGCGCACGTTCATTACGCCCGCCTCTTTCACGAAAGGCTCGTTTTCAACCTGCAGAATCGAAAGAAAACTTTCGGAGAGAAGATACCGGTACTCCCGTCCGCCTACGACGTATTTGGGCCAGCTCGCATCCGCCGCGCGGCACGGATCCGCAACCAGCCCTTCCGGTTGTTCGCCGCACCAGGCAAACAGTGTTGCACAACAAAGGATGGCGAATCCCAACGGTTTGTTCAAGGCGCGTTCCCTCTCTGCTCTGGAACACATGCGTTCCATAAGTATTAACGAAGCGATGCCTAAGAAACTATACGTAAAGAGTACAGGAGGGCTGTGATAAGTCAATCGCGAATTTCTAACCTGCAGGAACAAGTGTCCTTTCAAGGCATAATGTGGTTTAATACCCGCCACTCATTTGGCAGTGATCGAAAGGAAACGAGAGAGCATGAACGGGAAATGGTTGCTGGCGGCGGTATCCGCGATGGCGCTTGGCGCTTCGGCGCGGACATTTGAGGTGGCGGCATGGCGCGGCGAAACGGTCGCGGCGAGGGTGCCGGATTTCGCGGAGCTCGGCCAAGCGCCGGCTGGGATCGGCGTCAGGACCGGGGTTCTCAAGAGCGTCAAATATGCTCCTGAGCCGGAAAGCCTGCAGCGGCTCGAATGCTTCGACCGCGTGAAATGGGGCTCTGACGACGAGGGCCCGCGCGTTGTTGAGGTGCGCGTGCCCGAGAGCGTGATGCCCGGCGTCTATGCGTGCGGGGCAATGAGCATCAGGGTCGTCGACCGTGTGTTGCCGCCGGCGAAGGACTGGAAGTCCTTCCTCGATCTCTGGCAGCATCCGTGGGCGGTCGCCCGCGTCGCCAAGGCAAAGCCGTTTTCGAGGAAGCACTACGCGGCGATGAAGCCGGTGTGGGAGACGCTCGCGGCCGCCGGACAGAAGGCGCTGACGGTGACGATCGTTCCGCAGGCGTGGGACCATCAGTGCTGCGACGCCTACGGCACGATGATCGGCCGCGTCAAGAAGGCTGACGGCTCGTGGAAGTTCGATTACTCCGTCTTTGACGAATACGTGGGTTTCGGGCGCAAATGCGGACTCGGCCCGGACATCGCCTGCTACACGATGTGCCCGTGGGGCTACATTTGCCGCTACCAAACCGAGAACGGTGAGACCGTCTCAGTCGAGTGCAAGCCGGGAACGCCTGCGTTCGATGACTACTGGGGCGCGTTCTTAGACGATTTCGCAGGGCACCTCAGGGCAAAGGGCTGGCTCCAAGACACCTATATTGCTATGGACGAGCGCTCGATCGAGGACGTGCGTACGATCGGCGCCTTTATCCGCAAGCATGTCCCGGAGATGAAAATCGCCATGGCCGGCAACAAGCTGCCGTCCGAATACGGGGTGACGATTGACAATTTCTGCATGGTTTTGGGCGGCGGCATCAACGGCGCTTACCTCAAGGAAGCGGCTGAACGCCGTGCGAAGGGCATGAAGACGACCTGCTACGTGTGCTGCGTCCCGCGGTATCCCAACACGTTCATGTCCAGCGGCCCTGGCGAGGCGTTCTGGCTCGGGGCGTATCCAGCGATGTGCGGGCTGGACGGCTTTCTGCGGTGGGCTTGGAACAGCTGGCCGTTCGATCCAGTAAAGGATGCCTCTTATGGACCGTGGAGGGCGGGGGATACGTTTCTCGTCTATCCCGACGGTTCGCCCTCTTGGCGCTTTCTGGAACTCCGCAATGGCATTGTGGCGTCGGAGAAGATCCGCATTCTGAAGGAGAAGGGCCTCTTCGCCGACGACATCGCCAGACTTTCCAAGCGCTTCATCGCCGAAGAGGCCGCAGCTGGAAAGAGCGATTACCGCGGCATCCGCGATAACGTGCTGAAGCTCGTTAACCGGACGGGCAACTGAGTTTGTCGGCCAGAAAACCATGTTGCACCGGCTACTGGTGAGGGCGACTTTATCCGGGGCGTTTTTTCCGTTACCCGTTGCGGGGGCTGGAGAGCAGATTTGCGCCCCGAACTTTTCAGTGAAAAATAGCGGGGTGTGGATTGACCATTCACCCGCGCTGTGATAATTTATATAACTCTTTTTTAAAGCGAGGAATTAGGTAGGAGAATCAAACGATGAAGATGATGTGGCAGCCCTCGAAGATCAAGCGTGTACGCAAGATCGGTTTCCGCGCCCGTATGTCCACCCGGGGTGGACGCGCGTTGATTAACGCCCGCCGCCGTAAAGGGCGCATCCGCCTGACGCAGGTGTAACCGTGATCGCCGGACGGCATCATGAACGGCCCGGATCAGAATAAGGACAGCGGTGTGCCGGTGTCTGGCTCTTTCAGACTTGATTCGTCAAAATACAAGAGTGTATTTGCTGAAAAAAAGTCGTTTTACGGCCGTTCAGTGGTGGTGTGGGTAGGAAGGGCATCGGGCGCCGGTCGCAGGACCGGCGTTATTGTTTCCAAGCGGACGTTCCGGCGCGCGGTGGACCGCAACCGGGCCAAGCGCCTGATGCGTGAGGCGTTCCGCTTGAGCCGGCAGAATCTTGTGCCGGAGGTGGATCTGATCCTGATCGCCCGCGCGGGGCTTGCGGGCAAGAAATGTCAGGACGTGATGCGCGATTTCGAGGCGGTCTGCCGCAGGGCGAAAGTCTGGCGGCCGGAAGAAGCCAAGGGTGACGCGAATGCGTGACGGAGGTGCGGATGAAACGGATCCTGTCCGCCGTCGGGCACCTCGTGGGCGGCGTGCTGATTGCCTGTGTGCGGGCGTACCAGGTGGTGCTGTCGCCGCACATCGGGAATTGTTGCCGTTTCACGCCTTCGTGCTCGGAGTATTGCATCGAAGCGTTGCGCACGCACGGAGTCCTTAAGGGATGTTGGCTGGCGGTGCGGCGGATCATGCGGTGTCGGCCATTCGGGCCGTCCGGTCACGATCCGGTGCCGCCCAAGAAAGACGGTTAGTGCCTTACAAACCAACAACAGCAACAAAAAACAAGTTGTTCCACCACGAAGGCACGAAGAGCACGAAGTTTTTTATGACTCGCCTCTTCTTCGTGTCCTTCGTGACTTCGTGGTGAGAATATTGGGTTGCGGGCTCCACCCGCGTTAGATCATGAACAAACAAGAACGCATCATTGCCATCCTTCTCGGCCTCGCGTTGGCCGGGTGGGTTTTTCACAGTAATAAACAGGCCGCGAAACGGGCGAAAGAGTTGGCGCAGAGCCGGCCTCCGGCTGCGGCGGCCGTCCCGGTGACGAACGCGCCCGCGTCCACGCCGGCTCTGGTTGCGCCCGCGACGGCGCCTGGCCTGCCTGTCACGGAAGTGGCGGCTCCGGTTGCTCCCTCCGTCCCCGAAGAGATGGTGACCCTGAAGAGCGGGGAGATGGCCGTGTCGGTTTCTTCGCATGGCGCCGTGCTTAAGCAGGTGACGCTGAGCAAGTTCAACTCCGCGCCCGGTAAAGCGGGCGAGAAAAATCTGCCGGTGATGTTGGATTTCGCGTCTGCGCCAGGGTTGGAGCTTTCCGGTATTCCGGGCTTGCCCGGCAATGCGGCGTATCGTGTGGAGCGTGATGGCGCCGGGAAGGCGGTGACGTTCATCGCGGCGGCGCAGGGTTTGGCAATCACACGCCGCGTCGAACTTCAGAAGGATTACGTGGTCAAGGTTACGGACACGTTCCGCAATACGGGCGGGAGCGTGATGACGCTGGGCACCAACGGTGTGGGGATGGGGGTAATGCGCAAGGGCGGTTCGAAAAACGAGGTGCTCTCGTTCGATTCGCTGCCCGCCATGAATGCCGCGAAAGTCCGCCATTGGGGATCCGAAAAGGCTACCAAACAGTATCTGGTCAGTGGCGGTGCTGGGGGCGGTTTCGGCTGCGGCGGCGCGCCGTCGGCGGCCGGCATGCCCGATCAGGTCACCGTGCCCATTTTCGAGCCCCAGTCGTGGATCGCACTCAAATCGCGTTTCTTCGTGACGCTTTTCTCATCGTCGGCGACGAACTGCGGGTTCACCGCCCGGATGGCGCGCGACGTCGCCCATCCGGCCTATGTCCTGAAGGATCTCTCGGCCCGCGTCCTTTTCCCGGGGCGTGTGCTGGGCCAGGGCGAAGCGCTGACGCGGGACTATTCGCTCTACATCGGCCCGAAGAAGCTTTCCCTTTTGCAGGCGATGGGCAGCCGGATGGATGCGGTGATGGAGTTCGGGACGTTCACGTGGTTCTGCAAGCTGCTGGTGCCGACGCTCAACTTCTTCCACCGCATTATTCCCGATTACGGTGTGGCGATCATCCTGCTCACTTTTCTGGTGCGCATCATCTTCTGGCCGCTCACGCACAAGAGCACGGTGAGTATGAGGAAGATGCAGGAGATCCAGCCGAAGCTGAAAGAAATCCAGAAGCAGTTCAAAGACAATCCGCAGAAGATGCAGCAGGAGACGTGGGCGCTCTACCGGGAGAACAAGGTGAACCCCCTGTCGAGCTGTCTGCCGATGCTGATACAGATTCCGGTGTTCATCGCGCTCTTCACGGTGTTGCGCAGCGCGGTCGAGCTGAGGTATGCGCCGTTCCTCTGGATCGCCGACCTGAGCGAGCCCGAGAACCTGCTGGCCGGGGTGCTGCCGATCCCGCTGAATATCCTGCCGTTCCTGATGTCGGGAACCATGGCGCTGCAGAGCTATCTGACGCCGTCGATGGGTGACCCGCAGCAGCAGAAGATGATGATGATCATGATGCCGGTCATGATGCTCTTCATGTTCTACAGTTTTCCGTCCGCGCTTTCCCTCTACTGGACGGTGAGCCAGGTCCTGTCGATCGTCCAGATGCTGATGCTGCGGAAGAAAGGTGCGCAGCAGCTTGCGGCTGCCGCCGGTGTGACGGCGGACATGCCGCTCACGCGCCAGCAGCGCCGCCACGGGGAGAAATAGTCCGGGCCGTTTTCCAAATAGCAAAGCGCGGGTGTTCACCCGCGCTTTTTTTGTTATACTGAACGGCATGGCACAAGAATGGAACATCCGCCCGCGGGGGCATGTGTGCAGCATCTGCGCGCAGCCGTTCGCGGACAAGAAACCGTGCGTGTCGGTTCTGCGCGAAACCGAAAACACGTATGAGCGCTTGGATTGCTGCGTGGACTGCTGGAAAAGCGCCCCCCGCGACTGGGAGCCCTTTAGCGTGTGGGAGGGCGAATACGAGGCTCCCGTGCCCAGCGAGGCAAAGGCCGAGCACCTGAAGAAGGAGACCGCCGAAAGCCTGCTGCGCCGCTTGATCACGCTGGAAGACCCCGCCATGAGCAACGTTGTTTACGTGCTGGCGGTGATGCTCGAGCGCGGCAAGCAGTTGGTCGAGCGCGACGCCAAGCCGCACGAGAGCGGCGGCATCCTGCGCGTCTACGAGCACAAGAAGAGCGGCGACACCTTCGTGGTGCTCGACCCGCGTCTGCGCCTCGACCGGCTCGGCGAGGTGCAGCAGCAGGTGGTCGCCCTGCTCAGCGGGACGCATTCGCTGAGCGGGGAAACTGGAAACCCGGAAACGGAAACAGGTGGCCTGACGCAAGAGAGCCTTGCTGTACCCTAACGCGGGCTTCGCCCGCAACCCAATGTCCAATAGCCAACATGGAATGTCCAACCGAAGAAGTTAAAGGCCAACTTTACCGCTTGGGTACGCCGTGACCGGGCAACTGCTTTTTTCTCATTGCCTTGATCATTGGAGATTCCCTGTTGGATATTGGATATTCGCAAACAACTTGTTTTTTAACATGCTTGCCGGTTTGTAAGGTACTAATGACCTTCGATCTGATCATACGCGGAGGACGCGTGGTGGACGGCACGGGCGCCGCCGCGAGGGGTGCCGACGTGGGCGTGACCGGCGACCGCATCACGGCGATTGGCGGCCTGTCCGGCGTAGGTGCTGCCCGTGAGATCGACGCGGCCGGGTGCGTGGTCGCGCCGGGGTTCATCGATGCGCACGCGCACTCGGATGCCTACCTGCTGATCGAGCCCGACGCGCCCAGCAAACTCGCGCAGGGCGTCACCACCGAAGTCAATGGCCAATGCGGCGGTTCTGCTGTTCCCCGGCTGGGGCAGGCTCGCCTTTCCTCCGACTGGGCGTCCCAGACCTATCCCGTTCTTACGTCCGGGGGCGTGCGACAGAGTCCGTGCCCGGGACCGACGTGGACGACGGTGGCGAATTACCGCGAGCTGTTTGAGGCGGTGCGTCCCGCGCTCAACACGGTGCAGTTCATCGGCCACAACACGCTGCGTGCCGGCGTCATGGGGTACGAGCCGCGCTCCGCCACGCCGGAGGAACTGCGCGAGATGCAGTGCCGGCTCTCGCAGGCGCTGGACGAAGGCGGCTGGGGATTGACGACCGGTCTCCTGTATCAGCCCGGCAAGTACGCGTCCGCCGGGGAGGTCGAGACGCTCGTCCGTACGGCCTCGGCCAAGGGCGGGATGTACGCGACGCACATGCGCAGCGAGGGAAGCAGGTTGCTGGAGTCGATCGCGGACGTGTTGAACCTGTCGCGCGCGACGGGCATTCAGGTGCAAATCTCGCATCTGAAGACTTCCGGCAAAAGCAACTGGGGAAAGGTCGGGGCGGCGCTGGAATTGATCCGTTCGGCGCGTGCCGAGGGCCTCAACGTGCAGTCGGACCGCTATCCCTACACGGCGGCGGGCACAGATCTCGACGTGGTGCTGCCCGACTGGGCGTCGGCGGGCGGGCGCGACGCGATCCTCAAGAACGTGCGCGACCCAGCCGCGCGCGAGCGCATCGGGAAAGAACTGGATGCGTGCGGGCGCGATTGGTCGGCGGTGATGATCGGGGGCGGCTGGAGCGCCGAGGTGCGGGCATTCAGCGGACGCACGGTGGCTGAGGCCGCGGCCGAGTTGAAACTCTCGGCGGGCGAGACGGTGTGCCGGTTTATTGATGCGGACGACACGCGCACGGGCGCGTTTTTTTTCGGCATGTGCGGGGAAAACCTCCGGCGCATCTATCTCGAGCCGTGGGTCATGCCCGGCAGCGACGCCTCGGTGCGTGCGCCGTGGGGGCCGCTGGGCAGGGATCACCCGCATCCGCGCGCGTACGGCACCATGCCGCGTTTCCTGAGTCTGCTCACCGGAAAGGTGGAGGGGTTCGCGAAGATCTGCGGGCTCGAAGAGGCGGTGCGACGCATGACGGGCTTGCCGGCCCAGACGTTTGGCATCCGGGACCGCGGCATCCTGAAGACGGGTGCCTTTGCGGATATCGTGGTGTTCGATGAGACGCTCTTCGGCGATTCCGCCACGTATGCGCAGCCGCACCGGTTCGCGTCCGGCATGCGGCAGGTGATCGTGAACGGCGCGGTATCGTTCGACAAGGGTACCTTTACCGGGATACGCCGCGGGCGTTTCCTGAGCCGGAAATAGATATGGTGAACCGGACCTTCCGGCTCATGGTCCAATGAAGGCAGTCATTGATCTTTTTCCCACCAAGGCTGGGAAAGGAAAACGGTTTGCAAGTCGGCCGCGAGGTTTAAAACGGTGCGCCCTGGGGGGTTGGTGTAGGCGGTCGGATACTGATACCAGTAACAGCGCACGACCGGGAAGCGGCTCTTGTCATAAGGCTTGTTTTTCGGTTGCTGGGTCACATCGCCGTGGAGCATCTGCCAATTCTTGACCTCCGACCAGGAGACGGTCCCGTCGCGGTCCGTGTCCACCTCCGATGGTCCCGGCTTGCCGCCGAGATATGATTTCCAGTCCCACTTGCACGGCGCGGCGTTGAATTCGTAAAGGTAACTCGAACCGCTTTCGTCGGCCTCTGTCGCCTGTCCCCAGTCGCTGTAACTGTCGGGAACGCCGCCCTCCTTGCCGCCGGTGGGGTCTGCGCTGGAGACAAGGCTGCCTGCCGTCAGGTACGATTCGCTGACGAGAGTCGAAAGCCTGGGGGGCAGTCGCCCGCCATGGTTGTCGGCGTATTTTTGGAGGGCGATGCCCACTGCCTTCAGCTCTGCAGTGAGGCAGTTGAGCTGAGAGGCCTGATCCATTGATGCATACGACAACATGAGCAGCGGCTCCAGCGTTCCGCAGGATTTCCCCGCCTGCGTCTGCGGAACGGAGGAGCACCCTGTCAATACTGCCAAAAAGGCCGCGAGAACAAGAATCCGTTTCATCGGTCTGTCTCCCTTCGCCGTGTCATGCCGAAACAGCCGGACGCCCTGCGAAACGGGCGGGAAGTGTTCCGGCACCCAGATTGGTCTTCATTATGTGTGTGGAGGGTTAATAAAGTCAATGTTGATTTCCGCCGATGACAGGGGCCGTGTCTGTACGGGAGGCGTTAAGAGACCGCGTAGCGGTTCGGGCGTCTCCGGAAAGCCTTGCGCAACAGTCCTGCCGCGATGGCCGACAGCACGGCGACGCCCGCCCACATCGTTTTGCGTGCGGAGGCGGAGCGCATGGCGAGCGCGTGCAGGAACTGTTGCGGGCGTTGCAGGCGGAGGGTTCGCAGGACACGCTCGGTGTAACGCGTGAAAAGCGTGACGTGCCGCAGTTCCCCGCCTTTGCGCAAGGCGTCGATGCCGGGCAGGCCCTTACGCGTGGCGAGGGCGATGAGGTCGAACCCGCGCGGTTCGTCCCCCACACGCCTCAGCACGGGCAAGCCCCCGTCGCCCGCGGTTTCGAGAAACCGGTAAACCTCGCCCGGGTGTGCGTCGGAATATTTGGCCAAGGCGGCCACGTCGGCCGCGTTGTCGGCATGCTTGAAGACCGCGGCGGTCCGGGCGAGCCCGAGACGTTCGTGGAGGCGCTTGAGGTTGTCGAAAACCTCTTTGAGGGAGGGGTCGAGCTTACGCGCGTGGGTGGAACGGCGGCAGGCAGTGGCCAGCCATTCGCCGAAACGCTGCGACATGGCGTTCGCTTTCCGGAAGGCCTTGAGCACGGCGGGCGCCCAGTCCAAGGCGTCGACCAGTTCGGTCAGCAGGCCGACACCCGCAAGCGCCGCCACGACCGCGTCGGTTTCCCGTCCCGTTAACCGGTAATAGCCTTGCAGGATCAAATCGCGGCAGTCGCCATAGACCATCATGTCGGAGGTGATCGCGCCGCCCATCTCTTCCGCCGATTTTCCGGAGCCGGTGAGAAACCCTTTGGCAACCCGGTCCGCCTGATGCCACACCGATGTCTGCTCTTTTTCCAGAACGGCGAGAAGGTTGGAGACGGCGGCTTGATTCGGCAACGCGGGGTTGTTGGTGACGTAGCGGGCCCAGTCGAG
>JAQVSS010000466.1 GCA_028700415.1 Kiritimatiellia bacterium | reverse complement strand
CTTGCTGAGCGCCAGCGCGGTCACGGCGTCACCCAGGTCGCTGCGGATCAGGATCAGGTCCGCCGATTCCAGCGCCACATCCGTCCCCGCCCCGATGGCCAGCCCGACATCGGCCCGGACCAAGGCTGGCGCGTCGTTGATGCCGTCGCCGATCATGGCCACTTTTCGGCCTTCTTCCTGCAGGCGGCGGATAACCGCCTCTTTGTCCTGGGGCATGACTTCCGCGATCACGTCATCGATATCCAACTGACGGCGAATCGCCTCGGCCGTCCGCCGGTTGTCACCGGTCAGCATCAGGACGGTCAAACCAGCCCGTTTAAAGCGGTCGATCGCCGCCCGGCTGGTCGGCTTGATGATGTCGGCCATGCCGATGAGGCCCAGGGCAGCCTGGGTTCGGGCCAAGTAAATCGGGGTCCTGCCCGCGTCAGCCAGCTGGCTGGCCTCAACCGGAGGATCGCCGGTCAAGCCGGCCTGCTCCGTAAGGTAGGCCCAGTTGCCGGCAAAAAACAGCTCGCCGCCGATCCGCGCCGAAACCCCGCGGCCCGGTGTTGTGCTGAAATCAGTTGATTCCAAAACCTCGAGCCCGCGCAATTCGGCCTCAGCGACGACCGCCCGGCTGAGCGGGTGTTCCGACCGCTTTTCCAGGCTGGCCGCCAGGGCCAGCAAGCGCTCCTCGCCCAGATCGGATAACGGAAGGATGTCCGTCACGCCCGGTTTCCCCTCGGTGATGGTACCGGTTTTATCGAGAACCACCGTGTCCACCTGCTGGGCGATCTCGAGCGCCTCGCCGGAACGGACCAGGATACCGTGGCTGGCTCCGGCGCCGGTCCCGGTCATGATCGCGACCGGTGTCGCCAGGCCCAGCGCGCAGGGGCAGGAGATGACCAGGACGGCGATCGCGGCGGACAAGGCGAAGGTGAACGAAGCGCCGGCGATGAGCCAGACCAGTCCGGTCACCAGGGCGATGATCATGACGACCGGCACAAAGACAGCGCTGATCCGGTCTGCCAGGCGGGAGATCGGCGCTTTCGAGGCACTGGCTTCCGCCACGATGGCGACGATCCGGGCCAGCGTCGTATCCTGCCCGACCTTGGTGGCGCGAAACGTAAAGGCGCCGTTCAGGTTGACGGTCGCCGAAGCCACCGTGTCACCGGGCTGCTTGTCGACCGGTAGGCTTTCACCGGTCAGCATCGACTCATCGACCGACGAGCGGCCATCGACGATGATACCGTCAACCGGGATGCCGGAACCTGGCTTGACGACAAGCAGGTCTCCCGTGACGACCTGTTCGACCGGTACGTTAAACTCACGGCCGTCGCGCAGGACGAGTGCCGTCTTGGGTGCCAGATCCATCAGCCGGGCGATCGCCTCGGAGGTCTTGTGCTTGGAGCGGGCCTCCAGGAATTTGCCAAGTGTGATCAGGGTCAGGATAACGCCGGCAGACTCGAAGTAGAGGTCCATGCTGTACTGGCTGACCCGTTCCGGCTGGGCGTGACCCAAACCATAGCCGATCTGGTACAGGGCGAAGATGCCGTACAAGGCCGCGGCCGCGGAGCCGATCGCGATCAGGCTGTCCATGTTCGGCGCACGGTGCAGCAGCGAGCGAAAACCGCGGGTAAAATACGACCGGTTGACGATCAGGATCGGCAGAAGAAGAAGAAACTGGGTCAGGGCGAAGAGCATGGCATGCATCTCTCCGTGCAGCCAGGCCGGCAAAGGCAGCTTCAGCATGTGCCCCATGGCGACATACAGAAGCGGCAAAAGGAAAACAGAAGACCAGACAACTCGTTTTTTGAGGGCTTCAGCTTCTTCGGGCAAACCGGTGCGGGCGGCAGTCGTCGGAGCCGCTGCCGGGTCGGACGCGTCATAGCCGGCCTGGGTAACGGCGGCAATGATGTCCTGCTGCCCGACCGATTGCGCGTCGTATGCGACGGTCATCGAACCGGCCAGGAGATTGACCTGGACTTCTTCGACACCCGACAGGCGCCGGACGCTTTTTTCAACGGCGGCGGAGCAGGCCGCACAGGTCATGCCCCGAACCTGGAAATTCTGTTTCATCAAATCACCTCTATATACCACACCCCCAGAGGGGTGTTATGATCATATCATAGAGCCGGGCGGCCCTTTTGTCAAGGCGGCCCGGCTTCGGTCAGGCCTTAAGCCTGAAACAGCGCTGTCGAAAGGTAGCGTTCGCCGGTATCCGGCAGCACGACCACGATCAGCTTGCCCTCCATCTCCGGCCGGGATGCGATCTGGGATGCGGCCCACAAGGCGGCCCCGGAGGAAATGCCGACCAAAATCCCCTCCGTTTTGGGCAGCGCACGGGCGGCTGCGAACGCGTCCTCGTTGCCAACCGTGACGATCTCGTCATAGACGGACGTGTTGAGCACCGCCGGGACGAACCCGGCGCCGATTCCCTGGATCTTGTGCGGTCCGGCCGAGCCGCGCGACAAGACCGGCGAATCCTTCGGTTCGACGGCGACGACCTTCAAATCCGGTTTCATCGACTTGAGGTATTCACCCGCGCCGGTGATCGTGCCGCCGGTCCCGATGCCGGCGACCAGAACGTCAACGGCGCCGTCTGTGTCCTGCCAGATTTCCGGACCGGTCGTCCGGCGGTGGATATCAGGATTGGCCGGGTTGACAAACTGGCCGGGGATCAGCGCGCCGGGAATCGAGGCGGCGATTTCCTCCGCCTTGGCGATGGCCCCCTTCATGCCTGCGGCCCCCTCGGTCAGAACCAGTTCGGCTCCGTAGGCCCGCAGCAGGTTGCGCCGTTCAACGCTCATCGTCTCCGGCATCGTCAGGATGACCCGGTAGCCCCGGGCCGCGGCCAGTGCAGCCAGGCCGATGCCGGTGTTGCCGCTGGTCGGCTCGACGAGCACAGATCCCGGATGGAGCAGCCCGTCTTTTTCAGCGGCCTCGATCATGCCCAGGGCGATCCGGTCCTTGACGGAACCGGCCGGGTTGTAGGACTCCAGCTTGGCCACCAGCCTGGCGTGCAGCTGCTGCCCGGCGGCGTAGCGGTTCAGGGCGATCAGGGGGGTATGTCCGATCATGTCGGCGATATTTTCAAATATTTTT
>JAQVSS010000106.1 GCA_028700415.1 Kiritimatiellia bacterium | reverse complement strand
GCCGACCGTGGTCCCGGTATGGATCACCTGCACCCCGGTCATCGCACTGTCGTCGATGTATGCCGAGGCCGCCGGCAACGGATCAAGCGCATTGATGACGATGTTCTCGCCGTTAGTCGGCGCGTAACCGAGCGGATTGCCCAATACATCCGTCCAGTCGACAACATTCGTCCATGATGCGGATTTGCTGGCGGCGTTCGTCCAGACGGCGTCGGTGGCGAACGCGGTTGTGGCCAATGCTATAAAGGCAAAGGCCGGACATAGCGGCTTCAAGTAGGATTTTTTCATTGAATCTCCTTATTAAGCATTGAATATTACAAGAAACACACCTAATAAACAAACGCGAACTGGCTTTTTCCCGGCAACAAGAACCACACTTTACCGGCAAGTTATGCGTTTTTCGTCACTTCACCTTCCAGTTTGAATTGATCATGCCCTCGGTATCGCCCCGGCCAGAAAGGCCCTGACCGTAAGTGAGTTTCCGTCCGAGCCCCGGGTGTTGATCACCGCCGTAACGTTTGACGATGTCGACTTCCGCCGCAGCGGAATACGGATCGGACGATCCGACCACAAAGCGCGTCGACTTTTCGAGCGTCGGGAGCGGCTCCGAGAGCTCGCCTCTGGCTACAAAGTGGGAAGAATCGAGGCCCTTCTCGCGCAAGACATACCAACGCACACCATCGCGGCAGAAGAGCCGGTCCTTGGCTTCCAGTGTTACCGGGAAAGTCCAGACCCGCTTGCTGCCGTCCTTGACGGCGAGTGAGGGATTCTTGATCGCGCCGGTGACGCGGAGCTCCAGATACGCCTTCTCGCCCGGTCTGACGTTCACGGGGACACGCCCGTCAAAGCCCTGTTTCGGCGCGTAAAAGACCGGTTCCACTGCCTCGTAGGCAAGCCGCCGACGCGCGTCCTTACCGAGCGTCGCAAGATCCCTGACGGCAGGGAACGGCTGTCCGAACGCGAAGACCGCAATCTCGGCGCGAGCCGCCCCGTCTTCGACGACACCCTCGTATTCGATCGCGTTATCGCCGGCACGGAGCTCCGCCTTCGCGCCGTAAGCGCGCTGGAAAGGAACGCCCTGCTCGGTATACCGTGTCCAGACGCCATCCTCGAGCTCGGCGTACTCGCCGGATTCGAGCACGAACGGCAGCGGGAAACGCACACCGTTCACGACGACCGCGACCCGTTCCGTGTCGTTCTTGACGGCGGTCATGGCTGTGACTTCCGAGACCTCGACCGTCGCCGTCTCGCCCGGAGGCACGTCGTTCAGGAAGAAACTCAGCTTCGCGATATGCGCCATGTCGAGCGACGAGGCGATGAACCGCATGTTGTGCTCGTTCGAATAGGGCCAGACGAACTCCTCCATCCGCCCCGCGTCGCGTTCGCGCGTCAGCAGGTCCATGTGGCGCCATCCGGTGAAGTCAATCTTCACGTAATGGTCGGAAAGCGCGCCCGAGTATTCGCGGCCGCAACCGAGCTGGAAGCACAGGGTCTCGCCCTTGCCGTCGCCCTTGATCCAGAAACCGTAGGCGGCCATGCCTTTGGCGTCGCGGTAGGGACGTTCCGTCGTCCAGGCGTACGACGCCCAGGCGCCGCGCCGGGTGTCGCCGCGGTTGGCCGCAGTGAGGACGAATGTCTTGCCGTGTTCCGACTGGCCGTGTTCGAGCTTCGCATCGACTTTCGGCACGTCCGCGCCTTTGACGTCGAGACGGTCGTCGGCCGAAAGGAGCTTCATCGGCGGGGCGTCCTTCCCGGCGGCGTAAAGCGCCTCGACGCGGATCGCCGCGGCGCAGTTCCCGCGGGCGGCGACGGTCCACTTCTCCGAACCGTCTCCGACGCCGGTCACGCGCTGGACGCGCGCGTCCGAGCGCCGGCACAGCCAACGCCCGTCAGCCGCCTGACGGAGGCGGGCATCCACGCCCTGTTCGCCGAAAAGCGCGAGCGCCTCGCCCGTGAAGGCGTTCGCCATACGGAAACGTTCGTACCAGCCGAGCACCGTCAGTTGCCGCGTGACCGCGAACGGGGTGATCCGCTGACGGCGCATATCAACCCCCTGAAGGGACATGGACGCGTTCGCGGCGGCGTTCTTGGCGGCGAAATACTCCATCTCGTCCAGGAAATGCCCGCGGGCGCGGCCGTCCGCCTGCCGCGGTTTCCACCAGCCCATCTGCGGTTCAAGAAGATTGCCCTTGCGGATGTAGTCGATGTCGCGCGAGTGCTGGTCCTGAAAAAGTTTCGCGCCCCAGAGCGAATGATCCCATGCGCCGTAGCGCGAAAGGTACCACCAGTTCATCTCATTGCTGCAACTGCCTTCAATGAGCGCGTCCGGGCCGAGTTTCCGGGCGATCCCCAGACGCACCGAATCGATCGCATAACGCGAGCCGAGCCCCTCGGAACCGTCGAAGTAGATCTGGTCGAGGCGGCCGGTGTTGAACGCGGTCGCGATCGCTTCCGCGAGTTCCTCCGCGAGCCGCGAATTGGGCGCCGGGTAGAACGCGTCGTAGCGCTGCAGCAGATACTTGGCCTCGGTGCCTGCGGGATACGTGCCGCCTTTCTTGGTTTTGAAAGCGCCACGCACGATTCCCGTGAAGGCGTAAGGCTTCTCGCGGCGTATGCCGGTGTATTGCACGAGCTCGGTGCCGATCAGGAACGAATTGCCGTTGGAGCCGTAGGAATGGATAACGTCATGCGTCTTCTCGGGCTGCTCCTCGACGAACATCTCGGTGTCGTCTTCGGCGAGTGGCTTAGCCAGCTTATGGGTGCAGCGGACAATCAGGTCTGTGCGGCAAACCGGCGTGATCCACGGGTCCTTGGGGTTGATGCACGCGGTGAGCGTGTGCATGCCGACGCGCATCCCGGCGTCATGGATCAGGTCGGCGCAGAGCTTAAAGTCGTCATAGCCCCTCGGGTACAGGACGCTGGTCGGCGTGAAGTGTCCGCGTGAACCGGCGTTGTGCATATGGATCGTGTCGAAACCGCCGCGCTCGGAAAGGTCGATCCAGTCGTCGGAAGACCCCGGCGACATCTCGGTGAAGAGATAAGAACCGCGCACGGTCTGGTTGCCGAGCGACCAGGCGCCGGAGCAGGTCGTGCGGTAGACGCCGGCATCGAGCGTCATCTGGCGCATCGCCTCCTGAAGTTTCGCGCGCGGTCCCGCGACGATTCCGCCGCGTCGTCCGACGAACGGGGCGATCTGGCGCTGAACATGGAGGAAGAGCGATTTGCGGTCGCGGCTGTGGATGCCGGTTTCGGGCTCGGGAGAACGCACGATCACGCCGGAATCATCATCGGAGATCATGTTAAGGACGCGGCCCGTCCATTTCCTGCACGTCGGGGTCAGCCAGGCTAAATACAGATTTTCGGCATCCCGGACACCGAACTCGACAACCTCGAAAGACCAGCCGAGCCCGAAGCTCCTGATCTTAAGCGTCACGCTGCCGCTGTCCGACGGGAAACTCCAGCGGAAGCGGCCATCACCAAGCGCCTCCAGCTTATTTGGATAAAGGCATTTGGCCGGAGTGCTTGCGAATAAAAACACATCCTTGGAAACGAGCTCTCGTCCGCTTTCGCGCTCCTTCAGCGACAAAACCCTGCCGGCAGCGTCGAAGGTCAAGACCGCCATGTCGTTCGTCCAGGCGACGCCGCCAAAAATCGTCCCCGCCGCCATCGCGGCTATTGCCATTACCAATCTACGCTTCACAGGTCACTCCCTTGCTGATCATTCCACTAAAATCGTCCCAATAGCGAACAGTTGAAAAACGTTACCGCCACGAGACACCCTTCCGCGCCATTTCTTCTAAAATCCCTGCGGTTCCGTTTCATGACCCCGTTTTTTAAAAAAATCAGCCGGATTCAAGTCCACGTCAGCGGTTACATTTTAACATTAAAAAATTTGCCGACACAATCCGAAGCCTTTAAATCCCGGCAATAAACAACTCACTTTACCGGCAATTCGCAATGGATTCTTGGATCGTCAAATACTATAATCAAAGACATGGGCGACAAAAGCAACGACATCAAACGCGTGGCCGTGGTCTTGGATCTCGCAAAAGCCTCCCGTCGGGACTTCCTCTCCGGGTTCTTCGACCGCGTCAATTCCATTCCCGATTGGAAAATCCGTCTTGTGCAGTCCTCGGACGAATTCACACCAAAAACGGTTCTCCGTTGGCAGGCGGACAACACCCGCGGCGTTATCGTCGTCGAAAACGGTTCCGCCGGGGCGTCCGACGCGCTCGCCGCGACGGACATTCCGGTTGTCGCCGTCGGTTCGCGAACCAACTGGATGACCTCCCGCAGACAAAACATCGTTTTCCTGCGGATAGACGACGAACGCATCGGAGAATTCGCCGCCAGACAACTCTCAGGACTCGGACGTTTCAATTCGGTCGTTTACCTTCCCGCTGGGCGGCATGACTTATGGAACATTTTGCGCCACCGGGGTTTTTCCGCCGGCATGGCCAAGCACAATTACCCGGTTCTGACGTATGACGAAAATGCCGACGGCCCCCTCGACTTCTATCTGGACCAGCTCCCGAAGCCTGCGGCGATCTTCGCCGCATGCGACAACATCGCCCACAGTGTGATCGATGCGCTGCCGGCACCCACGGCTGCGATTCCCGGGCGCATCGTCCTGCTTGGAGCGGACAACGACGAAGTCATCTGCGAATCATCTCGACCGCGGCTTTCCAGCATCTGGCCCGACCATTACACCGAGGGCTCACGGGCGGCCAGAGAGTTAGACGCGCTCATGCGGGCACGCAACCCCAAGCCGCCAAAAACGCTCCTCCTCAGCGAGATGAAAATCGTTTCCAGAGATTCGACCGCCCCTGTCGCCCCGGCGGCGCGGCTGATTTCGAAAGCGAATGACTTCATCCGCCACAATGCCGTCCGCGGCATCACGCCGGCGGATGTCGCCGCGCATCTGGGGATTTCGCGGCGATTGCTCGACCTCCGGTTCAACGAATTGAACGACCGCACGGTCGCGGAATCGATTCTCGAGACGAAACTTGAAGCGGTGAAACACGCGCTCTCCGCAACCGGTGACCGGACGAGTGTCATCGCCGCCAACTGCGGGTTCCAAAACCCGAATCATCTCCGGAACGTTTTTTTAGCGAAAAACGGTCTCTCCATGAGCGACTGGCGCAAACGCCATCTCGCCGGCCGCGGCTGAAATACCCCTTGAAAAACCACACGGTGCCCGTCGCCTAGCGATGGCGGTCGGCATTCACCGGCGGAAAGTGAACCGGAGCCGAACGCGAAGCGCGATGGAATGCGGCCATAGCGCGCACTCCGAAGGAATTAAACGTGTCCGCCGTTTCACCTCGTGAAATCGAGCAGCGCCACGTCGCCAGGGGCGAGCGGAACAGTGAAGGTCCCGCCCTTCGACGTGAGTTCGCGTCTGGAAACGAGGTCCTTAGCTGAATATGGAGTCATGAACTTCAAACCGTTCCGGCACTTCCGCCCCAAACAAGTGGATTCTTAATAGCCGCAGAGAACACAAAGAAAAATCCGAAAAACGTCTTTTTATCTGTTTTCCCCTTCACTGCGCTCGTTCTTTGCGGCTAATTTTTAACTGCTCTTTTTAGGTTTACAGCTCTTGCATCCTTTTACGACCCCCTGCCTGCTCACGGCTTCACGCCGATGCAGTAGAAATCGCCCAGGGTCCTCAGATAAAGCCTGTTTTGCAGAAAGACCGGCGTCGCGAAAACCCCTGACGGCAGTTCGTTGGTCACAATCGCCCCTGCCGTCCGACCTGTTGGAACGATATACCCCTTGCCCTTGCGGTCGAACAGGTAGAGCCTGCCGTCCGCCAGCGTCGGCGAGGAATAAAACGGCGCTTTGAGATCCCGTTCCCAGAGCACGCGCCCCTCAGCCGTATCGTAACACCGCAGCAGGCCTTGGTCCGCGACCGCATACAGCAGCCCCGCGTACAGAACCGGGGAAGGCACATATCCGACCTTCGCGTCACTGGACCAGCGGATATGGCTTTCCGTGACATCCCCCTTGCCGTCTGCGCGGACACACATCAGTTTCCGGTTCGGATACCCGCCCGTCACGTAGATCGAATCCCGGTCAAAAGCCGCCGTCGCGACACAGACTTTTTTCGCAGGCCCCGCGCATTCCCACAGCAGCGCGCCGCTCTCCGGATCGCACCCGCGCGTGTGCGTGCCGCCCACCTGCAACAGCTGCTCGCGCCCGGCCACACGCGCAACCACGGCCGGCCCATAGCCCTCATAGACCGGGCGCAGCTTCCTGCGCCACACCACCTCGCCGGTCGCCCGGTGAAACGCCGTCAAATAGGCCCCTTTCGGCCCTTCGACCGGAACGATCACCGCGGACTTGTAAATGTTCGGCGACGCCGAAAACCCTTGGATCGTATTGTACGGCGCAACCGTCTTGCTCCACAGGATCTTGCCGTCCGAACCCAACGCCGTCATGCTGACTGACGTGTTGCTCTGGCACGGCACGAAAATGCGCTCCCCGTCACAGGCGGGCGTGGCAGAGGCCATCGAATTGTCGGGGTGCATCTTCGCGGCCGCGCCCCTGTAAATCTCGGTCTGCCACACCGTCTTGCCCGTAGCCCGCTCCAGACAGAGGAGCCACACCGTCGCCTGCCCCTGTTCCTTATTCACGGACGTGAGATAAATCCTGTCGCCGACAAGACTCGGCGATGAATGCCCAACGCCCGGCAACCGCACCTGCCACAGGATATTCGACCCCGCCCCCCATGCCATTGGAGGCTTCTCTCCCTTCGGCGCCACGTTGTCAAACGCCGGCCCGCGCCACCACGGCCAGTCGCCCTCAGCGGCCCGCGCCGGGGGCAGCGTGTCCCACCCCGCCTTCGGCGCGATATCGGGGAGTTTCCCCTCCTGCGCCATCCCCGTCAGAACCCCGAGCGCACCCAACACGATGCCGATGCCTTTTTTCACGCCCGCCCCCTCCCGTGTATCGACAAGCCTCTCGTTTACTCCCCCGAAAAAGACCGCCAAAAACTATTTTTACAGCGTACACTGTCTTACGCCAAACCGTCCAGCGTTATTCACGATACCCTGCTTTCAAACTTTCTCACCCGGCCCCAGTTTGATAACATACGGGCAAAGGAAAGGGGTGGGGGCAGGACGCGCCAACCTCTTCCGTTTTCTCCCGTACGCGTCCGGAAGCCTGAACCATCATGACCAAGCCTTTCGTCCATCTTCACCTCCACACCAAATACAGCCTGCTCGACGGCGCCTGCCACATCAAACCCCTTGTCCTGCGTGCCAAAGAACTGGGGATGACGGCTCTTGCCATGACCGATCACGGTGTGATGTACGGCGCGATCGATTTCTATAAGACCTGCAAAAGCGAGGGCATCAAACCCATTTTGGGTTGCGAGGTCTATATCCTGGCCAACGCGCACCGTGAAACCCGCGACCATAATGTCCCCTATCACCATTTGGTGCTGCTGGCACGCGACATGGAGGGGTACATCAATCTCGCCAAGCTAAATACCATCTCCCACCTCGAGGGGTTTTACTACAAGCCGCGTATCGACAAAGAGACCCTCCGTGCCCATGCGGGAGGGTTGATTGGCCTTGCGGCTTGCCTCAAAGGCGAAGTCAACACCCACCTGCAGGAACGCCACCTCGACGAGGCCGAGCGCGTCGCGCGCGAATACATCGACATCTTCGGGCCAGACAATTTTTACCTCGAACTGCAGGACCACGGTTTGCCCGAGCAGAAAATCGTCAACGAGGGTGTGCGCGAACTGTGCAGCCGCACAGGCATGAAGGCGGTTGTCACGAACGACGTCCACTACCTGCACCAGAGTCACGCCGACGCGCACGAAGTGATGCTCTGTATCCAGACGCAGACGGTCATGAGCGACCCCAAGCGCATGCGCTACGCATCCAACGAATTCTACTTCAAATCGCGCGAGGAACTGGAAAAGCGTTTCCCCAACGACGCCGGGGCGTTCGATCTCACCCAGGAGATTGCCGACCGCTGCAACGTCGAACTCGCCTTCTCCACCGGCAAAGCCGACAGCCTGCACTTTCCGGCTTTCGACGTGCCTCCGGGGTTCGACGCCCGGAGTTATCTGATCCATCTGGGCAAGCAGGGTCTCGCCCGCAACTATGCCGTGGACTTCGACGCGCCGAAAGACGACTTCCAAAAGATGCTGGTCGAACGGTTTAATTATGAGGTGGGGATCATCGAGCACGCCGGGTTCCTCAATTACTTCCTTGTGGTTGCGGACTTTGTCAACTGGTCAAGGAGCAACGGCGTGCCGGTGGGCCCCGGCCGCGGGTCGGGCGCCGGCTCGCTTCTCGCCTACTCGCTCGGCATCACGCAAATCGATCCGATCCGTTTCGACCTGATCTTCGAACGTTTCCTGAATCCTGAACGCATCTCTCCGCCCGATTTCGACATCGACTTCTGCCAGACCCGCCGCGAGCGCACCATCGAATACGTGAAGCGCAAATACGGCAAGGAACGCGTCGCGCAAATCGTCACTTTCGGCCAGCTCGGCGCCAAGACGGTCATCCGGGACATCGCCCGCGTGCTGGAGATCCCGCTGAACCAGTCGAACGATTACTGCAAGATGATTCCTGAAGACCCGAAGATGACGCTGGCGAAGGCCAAGACCGAGAATCCGCGCTTCGCCGCCGCCTGCTCTGTCGACCCCGACCTGCGCCGCATCATGCAGTACGCCGAGGTGCTCGAAGGCCTGTACCGCAACGCGGGTGTGCACGCCGCGGGCGTGGTGATCGGCGACAAGCCGCTCATCGATCTTGTACCGCTGGCGCGCGACAAAGACGGGGCACCGGTCACGCAGTACGCCAAAGAGCCGATCGAAGAGTGCGGCCTGCTTAAAATGGACTTCCTCGGCCTCAAGACCCTGACCGTGCTGCAAGAGGCGGTTGAGCTGGTCAGGCTCACCCGCGGCATAACCGTGGAACTCGAAAAGCTGCCGCTGGACGATCCCATGACGTTTGACCTGTTTCAGCGGGCCGACACGGTCGGCGTGTTCCAGCTTGAATCCGGCGGCATGCGCCGCATCCTTTCCGACATCGTGCCGACCTGCATCGAAGAGATCATCGCCATCGTGGCGCTCTACCGCCCCGGCCCCATGGACATGATCCCCTCGTTTGTGAAGCGCAAGAAGGGACAGGAGAAGATCGTCTACGACCACCCCCTGCTTGAACCGATCCTCAAAGAGACCTACGGCATCATGGTGTATCAGGAGCAGGTGCAGCGTGCGGCGCAGGCACTCGCGGGCTACTCGCTCGGCAAGGCCGACATGCTGCGCCGCGCCATGGGCAAGAAGAAGCTGGAGGTCATGGTCAAGGAACGCGCGGGGTTCATCGAGGGGTGCAAGAAAACCAACAACATCCCGGCGGACCAGGCGGGACAGATCTTCGACAACATCGAGAAGTTTGCCGGTTACGGGTTTAACAAGGCTCACGCCGCCGCCTACGGGGTGGTCACCTATCAGACCGCCTACATGAAAGCCCATTACCCCGCCGAGTTCATGTGCGCCCAAATCTCCTCTGAAATCGGCAACTTCGACAAGCTTCCCGGGTTTGTGGCGGAAGCGGAAGAGATGGGGCTTAAAGTCCTTCCGCCCGACGTGAACAAGAGCCTGAACCGCTTTGCGCCTGAAGAAAACAACATCCGCTACGGCTTGGCCGGCATCAAAAGCGTGGGCGAAGGTGCCGCCGAGGCGATCGCGAAAGAGCGCGAGACCCATGGGCCCTTTACCAGTTTCACCAACTTCTGCGAGCGCGTCGACCCCGCTTCCGTCAACAAGCGTGTTCTGGAAGCGCTCATCAAGTGCGGCGCGATGGACACCTTCGGCATGCACCGCGCCAGGCTTTTCAACAACATCGACTTCGCGCTCGCGCGCGCCGCGGAAAAACTTCGCGAGAAAGCGAGCGGCCAGAGCAACCTTTTTGACATGCTCGGGGCGGCGGATGCGGGTTCGGCGGATCCTGATCATCTGCCCGACTGCCCGGCATGGAAAGAGAAGGAGAACCTCACCGCGGAGCGCGAGTTATTGGGCATCTACACAACGGGCCATCCCCTCAACCGCTATCGCCGCATCATCAAAGACATCCAAACCTTTTCCCTCACGAACCTCGCCGAAGCCTCGGACAATCTGGATGTCCGCGTCGCGGGCATGGCCGCGTCCGTCACCCGCCGCATCAGCAAGCAGAGCAAAGAGCAGTGGGCTGTCCTGGTGCTCGACAACGGGGAGGCCAGCATCGAAACGCTGGTTTTCTCCGAAGCGTTCAAAAAGTTTGAGGGCGCGTGCATACCCGACCAGCCCGTGCTCGTCTGCGGCACCCTATCCAAGCGCGACGAACAACCCAAGATCATCGCGCGCGAGGTCTACCCGCTCATGGACGCGCCGCGCCACTTTGGCGAGAAGGTCATCGCCGGCATCAAAACCGACGACGGCCAGTCGCTCACACGCATCGATGCGCTGCGGCATCTGGTGGATCGGTACCCGGGCGCCGTTCCCCTGCTCATCTGCCTGATCTACCCCGACAAAAAACGCATCCTGATCCAGCCGGACCGCGCCTTGACGATCGACCCTTCTCCCGAATTCAACGCCGAAGCCGAGGGGCTCCTCGGCCGCAACGGCATCAAGTTCATCGCCAAAAAAGACATTTATAAAGAGCCCCGCCCGGAACGCCGGTGGAACCGCGCCCCTGCCGCCAGATGACCCCCGTCCCGAATGGTGCTAAGCGTCCGCGGACAGTTCGGGGAACTGTCCCTACCCACATGTTTTTGCCACACCGGTGGGCGGCGGGCTCTCAGTTATCGGCGGCGTGAGGCGTTCGTATCCCTGTAGTTCCGGCGCTCTGTCGCCGGAATTTTGAGCACGAAGGGATGAGCCCTACCTATACCTTGGCCAGTTGACCCCAGGGTGGTTATTTGAATTCTTTGATACGCAGGTTACGGTACTGGATTTTCATCGGCGGGCCAGCATGCATCTGCAGGGTGATGAATCCCTTGCGCGGGGTGTCAGGACGGTGATCCTCGAACTCGCAGGTCTTCATCCCGTTGACGAAAAGCGTGATGGCAGGCCCCTTGCAGATGATGGTGTAGTCGTTCCAGTCGTCACCCTTAAAAACCTTTTCCTGAAGCGCGTTGCTGTCCGCGAAACGCGTCACCGTCTTCTGCCCCTTGGCGTCGATGACGACCTTTGCGCCGCGTTCGCCCACCAAGTGCTGCTTGGGGTGGTAGAGAAAACCGACGTAGTTTCCGTTCCCGTTCATATCGGCCTGGTAACCGCTGTCGCCGAACTCCTGATCACGTGAGCGGATTTGGATCCCGGAATTGGCGCCGGGGCTCAGGCGGAACTCCGCCCGCATTTCGAAATCGCCGGGTTGGCCGCCCGTCCAGATGAAATGACTGTTCTTTTTGCACGGTTTCTCCTCAGAGCTCTGCGCCTGGAGGATACCGTCCTTGATCTGCCACCAGCCGTCACCGCCCTTCCATTGTTTCAGGTCGACGCCGTTGAACATCGGCGTAAAACCCTGTTCGGCCAGCAGCCGGCTGGTAACGGTACGGGCGGCGGCGAGAAAAGCCTTGTCCTCGTTGCGGAGCGCCCAAGCCTGAGCCTGCTCTAAACGCGCAAGCTGGCGCTCCAGCGGAATGGTGAAGCTCAGCTCCAGTTGACGCACAAAGCCGCGCAGGGCGAGAATTTTCAGGCGGTCCGTCGGGGCGTTCTGGGCAAGAGCCGCGGCATCCTCAAGCGCTTCGGGCGTTTTCCACTCGATGAGCGCGCGGATGGCGGCCTCCCTCAGGGCGGCATCCGACGCCTGCGCCGCCGCGGAGCGGGCGATGACGAGTCCCTGATCATTCGAGAGCGAGGTCAGAACCTTAAAAATGGCAAGCTTTTCGGCGCCCTTCGCTCCGTCGTAGGCAGCCTTGACCGGCGCCATCGCGACCGGCAACAGGGTTTCGCCGCTCAGGTGTACGGCATCGTTCTCCCGCACCTGAACGCTTTTCTCAACGCCGTCGAAGAGGTAGACCATGCGGAGAACCTTCATTTTCCCCGGTGCCGGGTCCTCGCTGAAACCGTCCCATTTGCAGAGGCGGCCCGAAGCCTGAATGGTGATCGAGCCCGCGTCCACGAGCTTCTGGACATTGTCGGTGACGTCTTTGGTCAGGTTGTTCTCAAAGTTTCCGTAGACTGCGCTTTTGATGACGGTCTTGCCGGCCCGGGGACGGGCATAGCGCGAGCAGAGGGAAGAGAGCGCGGTGATCGCCGTCTCGCCCTGCGGTGCTTTCGCAATGACGCCCAGCAGCGTGGGAATCTCTTTGTCAGTGCCGAGATCCCCCACGCCCATGACCGCCGCATCGCGGATTTTAGCATCGGTATCGGCGGTGAGTTTCACAAGGGACGGCACTGCCGCAGACATGCGGCGGCGCATC
>JAQVSS010000105.1 GCA_028700415.1 Kiritimatiellia bacterium | reverse complement strand
GGCACGGTCGGTGGCCGTAAGCGTGGCACCTGTCAGAGGGACACGGAGAGAGAGTGGAAGTTCTGACATGTGGCGAGTATCTGTAAGACGGAAAACGGACGTGTGGTCGAGCAAGACCTCGGCAAGGCCAAACTCGTCGCGGCAAACACCTTCCACGAGCCACGCCCCCCCCTGCGTGGAGACGCGGCGTATCAGGAAACGTGGCGGTTGCCAGTCCGCAATCCACACGACCTTTTTTGAGGCACGTTGCCCCAGCAGATCTTCCGCTTCAATGGAGATGATATTTGTTCCGGCTGCCAACGGCGCACGCCGGATGAACGGCAAGCTGTTTTCGGCCAACTCGATGAATTCGGGACGCCCGCCCACGGTCAGGCGGCAGATGCGTCCTTCCCCTGTCGCCGTACCGCCGAGCAGACAGGAACGGTCGCGGGTAAAGGACGTTTCCGTGTTCCGGTCGAGTTGGAGGCGTGGCGGCGGGATTGTGCGTCCGGTCATCTGCCGCCGACGGGCGAGGTTGAGGTAATGTTTGGCACGCCCGGAAGGTTCCTGCTTCATGGAAATCTCGAGGAAATGAACCGACTGGGTGAAATCGTTGTTTTCGTAGAGACAGATCCCGAGTTCGCGATTCGGGAAATAACCTTCGACAAAGTGCAGCCCATAGGTTCGTGCTCGCCACATGTCGCGGGTATTGCCGAACTTGGCGCCCGGACGCACCCCTAGGCAACGCTGGAAATCCGCCTGTGCCTCTTCGACGCGGCCTTGCCGCAACAGAAAGGTTCCGCGCGCATAATAATTCCACCAGTTGTGATGATAGAGTTTTCCGGTCTCCGCAGTCGGTTGGGGCAACTGGCATCCTGCCCACATCAGAAACAGGCAGGCAAAACAGGCCAACAGACGTGGATACCGTCGCTGAGCCGTCTTCTGCCTGTTGCTGTTGTGCCGAATGCCAAGACCGTTCATGGCGTGTCCTTTTTTACGACTGTGCCGATTTTAACCAAAAGGTTTTCGACCATTCGTGAGGCCGAAGCGTCGGTTTGAGACAGGAAAACGTCCACATCCGAATAGTCGCCGGTCCAGTCGCCTACGACGCGCCCGTCGCACGTCCGCGCTTGAACGGAAACGGCGACAGCCCCCTGCTGCAATTCGTGCAGGCGTAGTGAAAATCTCAATCCCGTCGGCAAGATGACTGAGCGGGACTCAAGAGCCTGTCTCAGGGACACGCTTAAAGCCGTCTGGCAGCGTTTCGCAGCATACGCGGAAAGTGCCTTGTTTTCGCCGGGAACCTCTGCGCCGCGCAGCGTCAACGGCACGAACACCGGAGTTGTCCATCTGGGGGCAGGGGAGTAGCGCAAGGTGGGTGAAACCAATACGTAGAGCGATGCCGCCAAACATGCGATACCGGCGGTCGCCCGGAGAGAAAAGCCGAACCATTCCGAGAAGTCGCGCCGGGGGATTTTTCTTGTCATCGGTTTTGCTTTCGGCTGTGAGAAATCCTGTTCACTTTTGAGAGCGGCCATCACGTGTTTGGCGAGAGCCTCATCCGTCATGTCTGCTGAAGCGGGTTGTTTAAGGGTTTTTCGCAGCAGACGGTCGACTCGGCGAGAGTCCTCGAACCGTTTGCGTAAAACGGGATCGCCTGCCATGTCTGTCTCGAGAGTCTGCCGCGCCCCGTGATCGAGTTCCCCGTGCAAAAACGCCCAAATGGCCTCAGCTCTCTTTGTGTCTACTTCCGCGTTCACCTTGCATCCTCCCCGGAAGGGTTCTGGCCTGTATAAACCGGAAGCCTGCCCGTTACCCTCTAAGTCGTGTGAAACCGTCCCTTCTTCCGCAAAAAGTTGCGGAACAGGAAAAAGGGTTGTTGAGCTGCCGGGGAAAACGGGCAGGTGGAGAGGAACAGATGCCTGGAATGCCGCATTTCAGCGCGGATCGCCTTCCTGCTGTAACACCTCGCGAAGTTTGTCAAGACACCGGGAAAGTCGGCTTCCCACCGTGTTAACGGAAATGTTATGGCGTTGTGCCAACTCGCGGTAAGACACCCCGTTCATGTAAAACTCGCGGATCAACGACTGGCATGGCGCGTCCAAACGTGCCAACGCCTTCAGCAGCAAGGCCGCACGTTCGCTACGCTGAAGGATCGCCACGGGGTCAAACTCCGCGCCGGTTGCCACATCGACTTCCTCCCACTCGCCGTCCTCATTCCAATTGCCGAGCGGAACCAACCGGTTCTGTTCGCGCAACTTTTTGCGTAACATGTCGATACATCGGTTGACGCAAATTTTCCGGACAAAGGCCTGAAGCGCCCCTTTGGATTGCAGCCGGTCGAGGGACTGGATAATCCCCACTTTGATTGTTTGGATGACATCTTCTTGGGTGTGAAAATCAAAATGCCATTTCGGCCAGGCGACGATGGCACGGATCACCCCGTCGAACGATGTCAGAAAATCATCCCAATCACGATCATCACCGGCATGCAACGGATTCACCGAAGGGAGTTTTGAAATGTCCGGTGTGTTCATCGCAAACGGTCTCCCGCACTTTCCGCCCTCCATGGGTCACTTGAACCATAAGAAAATATCGATGTCCTTCTCCAAAAAACATTGACATTATATGCCTTTTCATGGGAAGAAGGAAGTACATTCAAACGACATAACAGATAACTGCACGCCGGAGTCGCCAACACTAGCGGCCACAAGGCCTTTCGGGCCGGAAAAGTGGGCCGCGTCGGTAAAGCGGGACACCGGCGGCAGATAGGATCATCAAGCGATGAGATGCGATCAGCCAGCTACGGGGGGACATCCCTCCAAAAAGGACAGCGCGGAACATCCTTTGCGTTGGAATGTTGCGGCCGCAGCCGCAATGCTGAGCTTCCCGTGCGTGATCCATGCCGAGAGTTTTACCCTCCACACAGGAGCCGGAGACGTGCAGATCCCCCTGGTACACGTCGATCCGGGCGGAACCATTTTGACGCCGTCCGCGCCCTCCGTTCCGCCCTTCACAGCCCCCAGTATTTTTTCGGCGCCCCTTCCCAGCGGATCGGGTGCGCGGGCCCTTGGGCTTGCCGGGGCCTTCACCGCCGTGGCCGACGATGCGACGGCGGCGTCGTGGAACCCGGCTGGATTGACCCAACTCGAGCGCCCCGAGTTCTCGCTGGTCTATCGCCTGAAACAAGAGCACAACCGCCACTGGTCCGGGAACGATGATTACCGCGTCGGCGACGACGATTATTATGGCAACGCGCTCAACTATATGAGCGCCGTCATGCCGTTCAGAGTGTTGGATCACAATGGGGTTTTCTCCCTCAATTTTCAAGAGGTTTTCGATTTCACCCAGCGTTTCCATGCCGATTTCTCGGGGCGCACATCCAGGATGAATCACCAAACGCAAAGCGAAACCACCAGCGAGCCGCCGTTCACGCAGCGATACAACCTCGAGAACGGTTACCTCGACGTGACCGAATCCCTGACAACCCTCCGGACCACCTCGCTGAGCCAGCTGCTTTCCTCCTCCACACTTGGCAAACTGCGTTTCGAGCAAGAGGGCACGGTTCAGGCGATCACCCCCGCAGTCGCCGTCGAAGTCACCCCGAAATTCTCTTTGGGGATGGCTGTCAACATCTATCGGGAAGGCTTACTCGGCGCGGAAAAAATCCGCTCGCACACCCGCGCGCGATACCACGGGACCATGGACAGTCAAACGGAAATCACTGATACGCGCACCACATCGGGCACCTGGTCGTACACCGGAGAATATATCAGCCCCACCACTTCGTTCCCGTTGGATCCAGACTCGGGCGACGTGCCCCCTTATTCAACAACGGAAACGTCTGCGGAGCTGACCCGGCTCCAGTATGAGGGGTATTACGATGTGTACGACAGCATTGATGACTTCCGGGGAATCAACGCCACCTTCGGCGGTCTCTGGACGGCTACGGAGAAATTAACGTTCGGCTTCTGTCTCGACCTGCCTTGGACGGCGCGCGCGCGCCAAACGAAGACCGTCCTGTCCGGCGTGAACGTGACGGGGGACTCCGCCGCCAGCACCTCCAGCCGGTCGCGGACGGTCAAGGACGTTTCCTTTGACTTTCCCCTGTATTGGGCCGCCGGCGCGGCGTGGCACTGGAACAACCGTCTCACGACATCCTTCGATGTCAGCCAGACCCAGTGGTCGCGGTATTCCTTTAAAGCCGACGGCGAGCCCCGGTCCAACCCGCTCGACGGATCACGCGACGGTCTCCACCCGATCGACGACTGCTGGGCGCTGCACACGGGAACGGAGTATCTGCTCGTGCTGACCAAAACAGAAATTCCTCTCCGTGCGGGTCTTTATTGGGAACAGCGGCCCGCCGTGAACAGCCCGGACGAATACTGGGGCGTCAGCCTGGGCACCGGGATCTCGATCGGCAAGGGGCCCAACAAACTGATCATCGATGTGGCCTACATCTACTCGTGGGGCAACGATGTGATGGGCACGCTGGTTCCCGGACAAAAAGACAGCTTGGGCACGGATGTGCAACGGCATGACATCTACATTTCCGCCATTTACCATTTTTGAAAAGAGTTGCCCTTGACGGGGTGAAAATGATGACCAGAACGGAAAATGACACAGCATGGAGAAACGGAATGATCCTGACCGGAACAGAGCTTATAGCGCTTCTGCTCGCCGGGTGCCTGGCAACGCTGGGTACGGCCGCGTCGGGACAAACCGCACCTTCAAGCTCTAGCGAGACGGTTGAAACGCTCATCCGGCGCGCATCCTCCGCTGAACAGGCTTGCCGCACGAACGAAGCCATTGAAGCTTACGAGCGCCTGCTGAATCGCGATACCGCCTATGAGGCCATTGTGGCGCCTCGTCTGGTCAATCTTTACATCGGTTGCGGCCAAGCGCTTCCCGCGCTCACATGGGCCGCACGCGTTTCGCGCCGCCACCCCGAACAAAAAGCATATCTGGCGGCCGTGTACGCGCGCCTCGGGCAAGTGAAAGAGTCTGAACTCGTATTGCGCGAGGCGCTCCGCGACACCCGTGCCCCACACCGGCGCGTCACATTGCTGTGGCAACTGGCGGATGTCCAAGAAAGCCAAGGCCACTCCGGAGCCGCGCTCGCCACGCTCACCGCCGCTCAGAACGCCTCCCCGGACAACCGCTTACGGGAAACGTCCGCTCAACGGCTTGATGCCCTGCGCCGCCGAAACACGGCAGCAAGAGCCACACGCTCATCTAACCTCGGCGAAACCAAGGTGGAGGTCACACCATGCGAGTGAACTTCAACCGGGACCGACATATCCTTCCGCAACGTTATGCGGCCTTACTCGGTGTCTTCCTCGGCACGTTTCAGTCCACCGCGGTCAACTACTACGTGAACGATGCGGGCACGGCGGGCGATGTGTTTTGCACTGCGCCGGGGCTGTCGAGTCACGACGGCCTCAGCAGCAACACGCCCCTCGCCTCCATTCAAGCCGTGCTCGATCTTGAACCCGCCCCTTCTTCCGGCGACACCGTTTATATTGATGCGGGAACCTATGTGTTGCAGGACGATCTGGAATTGCCGCACATCAGGCCGGGTAACACATCCTGTGTCTTACGTGTGATGGGCGCGGGCAGGAAAACCGTCCTTGAGCGGGTTCCGGCTCTTTCGGGTTCCTGCTGTTTACGCATCAAGCAGGACTTCACTCACATTCAAGGCCTGACGTTCCGCGGTGCGGGTACGGGCGTCGTGATCGATCCCTCCACATGCCGCAACGCGACGCTGGTGCACAACAGTTTTCTCGCAAACAGTGGCTATGGTATTGTTGTGCTGCCGGATCAGATGAACCAAGGGATCGACACCTATACGATACAGAACAATCTCCTGTACGGGAACGGCGGGGGCATGAACTTGCAGGCGGATGACGGGTATCACCGCGGCCGATTCATCGTGGTGAACAATACGGTTGCGGTCTACAACGGAACGGGAATCGCATGCGGCGGAGGGTACAAAGACACGACCTTGCTCAATAATATCGTGGCCGTCAAAGGTTCCGGTTTCTGCCTGGCACTCAGTGTGGCCGATTCCATCTGCCGCTCCGATTACAACAATTTCTATGTATACGGCGGTGCCAAAGTCGCCCTCGGAAGTGTGACTGATTCCACTCTGGCATCACCCGCACTTTCCGATTGGCAGAAAGCGGGCGGCTGCGACACCTTCAGCATCAGCAGTAACCCGCTCTTCATCTCGCCCGACTCCGGTGATTACCATTTGTGCAGTCAGGCCGGCGCGTATCACAACGGCGCGGACGGCAACGGGGTCTGGATGTCCGACATGGCGACCAGTCCCAGCATCGATGCGGGCGACCCCGCCTCCTGTTTCGGCGGGGAACCTGTCCCGAACGGAGGACGCGTCAATCAAGGCGCGTTCGGAAACACCCCCGAAGCATCGAAAAGCGTGCCGGGGCGGTCACTCACTCTGCTCTCCCCACAGGGTGGGGGAACGTGGAGCGGCACACTCTCCATTGTTTGGAGTATCTCGGGTGACGGTTGGGGAAGTAATGACACCGTCCGCATCGAATATGCGACCGAGACCGCAGGCGTCCTCTCGGCGTGGACGAACCTGCCCAACGCGAGCGGCCTGGCAATCCGGACAAACGTCTTCGAGTGGCAAACGCCCACCGATGCCACCGCCCGCTATTTTCTCCGCGTCGTCTGCAATCAGGATCCCTCTGTGTACGACATCACGTCAAGCGCGGGCATTGTGAACCGTCAAGCCGTCAGTTACTACGTCAACGACACCTTGCTTACCGGCGACATGTTCTGTACCGCGCCCGGCGCCAGCGCCAACACCGGCAAAACGCCCGACACTCCGGTCGCCTCACTGAAAGAGATTCTGGATCGATACACACTCAACCCCGGAGATACCGTCTATGTCGATGCCGGCACCTATTACTTGTCCAACAACATTCTCATTGCTGCGACACACAAAGGTTCTCCCGATATGCCCATCCGCATCATCGGCACGCGTGGCAACACGCACCTCATCCGCACGGCGGGCGGCATCGACCGGTATTGTCTCTATGTCCACGCGGATTTCATCCGGATTGAAGGCCTTGCATGCGAATCGGCAGACATCGGCATCCGCGTCAATGCGTCCCTGGCCCGCCACGCCAGCCTGATCGCCAACTCGTGTAACAACAACGCCGTGTACGGTATCAAAGTGGAGCCGGAAGGCGTAAGCGGGGGGGAATCTTACCAGATTCTTCAAAATGTCATTGTCAAAAACGGCGCAGGTCTCTTTTTGAAGGGCAGCATGAATGAGCAGCAAAGCCGGACCCAATTTATTGTTGAGAACAACACCCTTTTCAACACTGGCCCCGGTGTCTTTCTGCGCAACGCCAACACCGAAAAACGACGGACAAACGTTCTGAAAAACAACATCATCGGGACGACCAACGCTCAAAGCGCATGCGTCGTGGCGTTGCCCCGGTCGATCCACTACTCGGATTTCAACAACCTGTATGCGCTCAACGGCTCTTCTGTCGGGGCATGGGAGACGGGCGCTTCCGAGCCTGTCAAGGTTCCCTCGCTCGCGCTGTGGCGCGAGGCGACAAGCGGTCAGGACGCGCACAGCTTCACCAACGCCCCCGTCTTTGTCAATGCCATGAGCGGCAACTTCCGGCTCAAACCTGATTCGCCCTGTGTCGACTCGGGCATCATCAGCTACTGGATGTCCGGCACGTCCGATGCCGACGGCAATCTCCGGGTGTCCGGACCGACCGCCGATCTCGGCGCCTACGAACTGTATGTCCGCACGTCGATCAGGGTACTCCTGCAGGGGCCTTTTGTCGGCGCCGGGGCGGAAATGTCCTCCGCCCTCTCCACCTCCGGAATGTTGCCGTATCAGTCACCTTATGCCGCTGCCCCCCGTGTCGCGACCCGTATTCCCTCTAACGTCACGGACTGGGTGCTGGTGCAGTTCCGCCAGAGCCCGGACACCCCAGCCGTCCTGTCCCACAGCGCGTTTCTTCGCAACGACGGTTGGATTGTGGATGACAAAGGGTTGACCGACCTCGGCATCAGCCTGCCAAGGACCAACGCTTTTTATGTGGTCATCAAGCACCGCAACCACTTGGCGGCCATGTCCGCTGTTCCGGTTGCTTTCAACAATCAGTTAATGGCCTATGATTTCACTGCCGGGGCTAATAAATATTTCGGCGGGTCGTCCTCCTGCACGCCAGTGTACGGCACAAACGTGCTGTATGCGCTCCGTGCAGGCGATACCGACGGCGACGGTACGGTGGGGGATGCCGACCTGGCCATCTGCGACACGTTGGCGGGCACCACGGGCGTCTACCGGCGTTCCGACATGAATCTCGACGGTTCCATCACCTCCGCCCTTGATGGGGAGATGATCCAGAACGGCCTCTTGGAAGCGGCTTCATCGCCTGTCCCCCATCCCGAAACCATTCTCTATCCCGCCCTGCGGATCACACCCTCCCGTAAAACTGTTTTTCCCGACGAGTCAGTCACGCTTGCCAACCTTGCGTCATCTGCGGCCTCGACGACATTTTCCACCACAAACGGTGTGGTTGCGCTTGACGTGACTTCTGCCACACTCAACTGGGATTTCGCCCGCAACGGTAGCGGTGCGCCCTCACTGAACGTTGCGGCAGACGGGCAAGCCCTCTACACGGCAGGTCCGGTAACCGGATCTACCGACGTCGTGGAGGCATGGGACAGCAAAGAATCGATCGGGCGTGCCTTCCTGAATGTCGTCAGCACTCAGGCGACCGCCATCGCGGGTCAGGCGCTCGTCATTGCGGGACGCAGTTCGGCCAGCGATACGCTCTGGCCTGCCACCGACTATCTGGCCGACACCGCCTACACGACGCTGCGCTACCGGGGGTTCTCGAAAGAAAATATCCACTACCTCAGCCCTGAACCTGAGCAGGATGTGGACAATGACGGAAACTACGACGACATCGACGCTCAATCGACTCATGTGAATGCGGCCCTCGCGTTCACGAACGGGGTCTCCGGAGCCTCCGACCTCTTCGTCTATCTGGTCGACCACGGCGGCAACTCTTCGGGCAACGGGTATTTCCGCCTGAGCGCCACAGAGACCATCACCGCCGTCGAGTTGGACGCCTGGCTTGATGCCCTGCAGGACACCTATCATACCAAGGTGACGGTTCTGCTCGATTTCTGCTACGCCGGGAGTTTGCTTTCCGCGCTTACCTATACCACCACGGCCTCGCGCATTGTGGTTGCCGCATGCGACACCAACCAGCCAAGCTATTTTGTGGCGGGCGGCCTCGTCAGTTTTTCCAGCGCCTTCTTCTCTGGCGTCATGCTTGGGTATGACGTCATGGAGTGTTTCGAGATGGCTCAAAACGCCATGTCCACCTATCAGGCCGCTTTGCTTGATGACGACAAGGATGGCCTCTATACGACCAATGATTGGGAGCGGGCAGCCAACACCTTTATCGGCCCTTCGTACATCGCCGCCGGCGAAGCGCCTCAGATCGGCGAGGTGTGCGGCAATCAGGTGCTCTCCGATGAAACCGCCGCCACCGTGTGGATCGGCAGCGTCTCTTCCCTCCACCCCGTTTCCCGCGCGTGGTGCCTGATCATCCCGCCCGGTCATGACCCCGACCCGGACAATCCGGTTATCGACCTGCCGCAGCTTGATCTCGCCTATGACGATTCGACCGGACGTTACACTGTGACATACGACGGGTTCACCGCGCCCGGCACCTACATCGTCACCTTTTATGTGCAGGACGAAGAGGGCAACGTCTCCGTGCCTCGCACCTCCTACATCGCACAGATCGGTTACGATGACCGTGTGATCCTCGTCGCGGGCGGTGACACCAACAGCCCCGCTTGGCCGTCCATCCGCTATTTGACGCATCTTGCCTACGACACACTACGCCTGCGCCTCTTCACTCCGGAGCATATCCAGATCCTCTCGCCTGAAACGGATCAGGATTTTGACGGCGACGGCACGAACGATGTCGCGGCCGCTTCGCTCGCCAACCTATACGGCGCAATCGCCGAATGGGCCTCCACCAATTCCACCGACCGCTTGACGCTGTACCTGATCGGCGAAGGCACGGGAGATGCGTTGTGCCTCAACGGCACCGAATGTTTGGCCACCAACCAGTTGGCGGCATGGGTCCATGATTTTCAAACCACGAATCCCGTTCCCGTCAACATCGTGCTCGATTTTTCAGGGGCCGGCTCGTTTCTGCCTGCCCTCGCCGATGCGCAGCTTGCGGAAGATTTTCCCGATGCCACGCGCATCTGCATCGCCAGCGCGCACGCGGGGCGCGAAGCCCTTTTCGCCAACGGCGGCACGGTCAGTTTCTCCCAATACCTGCTCTCCGGCGTCATCGCGGGGAAAACCTTTGGCGAGGCCTATACGGACGCCCGCCGCGCCATCCGGCGCATCTCCGGCAGTGTCCGTCAGCGGGCGCAGATCGATGACAACCTGAACGGCGAGCCGAACGAGAAGGACACCGACGGTTCGCTGGCCGACGAGACCTATCTCGGTTCCGCGTTTGTGACCGGCGCAGACGCTCCTGTGGTCGGGCTCGTCATTTCCCCCACTGTGCTGGAAATCCCCGGTGCGCCTGTCACCCTCTGGGCATCCGAAATCGCCAGCATGTACCCGATCTCAAACGTCTGGTGTGTCGTCACTCCCCCCGGCACAGGCGAGACCAGTGAACTGCCGGTCATCAACCTTTTCTTGAACACGAACTCGGTCCGTTACGAATCCTCTTCCCCTTGCACGGGCTTCACACGGCCGGGGGTCTACGGGCTCACTTTCTACGCCGAAGACGTTGCAGGGCAGCTTTCCGCCCCTAGGCAGTCCGAGGTCATTCTTGCCGACGCCTTCGAACCGGACGACACCGGCAGCCAGGCGTCGGTTTACGATGGGGATCTTCAGACGCATACCTTCCACACCGCTGGCGATGAAGATTGGGTGCGCGTTTTTCTCGTCACCAACTTCATCTACGACATCGAAACCTACCACTTGAGCGAAACGCTTGACACCGTAATCGATATCTACCGCGAAGCTGCGGACGGCACGCTTGAACAGATCGACCATGTCGATGAGGAAGGCTCCGATGAGGGCGAGTATACCGGCGTCGACTATCCGCCCTCTGGTTGGTACTGGCTGCGGGTTCTCCCGTATTCAGGCGGGACCAACACTGTCGGTGCCTACGAGCTCTGTGTCGATGTCCCCGCCGCCGCCGGAACCGGATCTCTGATCGTGCTCGGTGTCGATGATGTCAACACCAGCGCGCTACCCACCGGTTCGTACGCGTTCGTCTCAGGCCAGACCAATTATTTCAACGGCGCAAAGAACATCACGTTCCCCGGCCTTGCCTACGGCACCTACCGGGTCGAAGTGCCTGTGCCCGACAACCATATCGCCCGCGAAGACCCGAACGTTCCGAATCAGGTGCAAAGCCTGACCAACATGTATTACGCCAACCCGCGCGATGTGGTTATCTCGGGAAGTTGGCGCATGGCCGGCTTTGAGGTGCTTTCCGCAGTCTGTGTCACTTCCGGTGTCGTCCGTGACGCATGGACTCGCGCGTACCTCGGGAACGCTCAGGTAGCCTTCAGGGCGGCCAGCGGCAGCCTTGCGGGCACGGCGGTTGACGGGAGCGTCATTCTCACGAGCTACCGCACGCCGTGGACCACTTCGTCAAACGGCCTATTGCCCACCAATATTGTGCTCGGTGCCTGTAACTGGGACCTGTCCGTGGCGTTGACGGGATACCAGACCAATGTGTGGGGCGGCGCGGTCAGCAACGCGCCAGCCGGATCGGCGCTGGAGCTAGGGACACTTTTCCTCGTGCCGGTCGACACCAACGCCAACGCTATTGCCGATGCGTGGGAGTCCATGTACTTCCCCGCCGGGGGTGTCGTGGCCACAGATGACCCGGACGGCGATGGACACAACAACCTGCAGGAATATCTGAGCGGCACCGATCCCACCAATTCACTCAGCGTATTGCGGTTCCTTGAAGTGTCGTCCGGTACAGGGGGAATCAGTATGGTGTGGGGCGTGGTTGGCGGACGGAGTTATCGTGTTGTGGCTACGACCGGTCTGGTGGGTGCGGTGTGGTCTTCCACGAACGGCCCGTGGGAGGCGGCCCACGGTCAGGACACCATGCAATGGGCCGACACGAATACTCTGCTGCACGCGGCGCGTTTCTACAGGATCGGGCTGAATACACCCTAGGGACTGAACGTTAATTTTGATCCTCCGCACGGATTGTCTTGCGAATAGTCTTCCCTTTGGCGTACACTATGCTCCATAAAGTATGAACACAGTCAGCCTTGAAGGATTCTATGCTATGATTGCAACTCAAGACGGTCGGCAGATTGATTCCGCCAGTTTGTTCAGCGCATTGATGGATAATTTCCCGGACATGATCCACTCGGTGGATGAACA
>JAQVSS010000465.1 GCA_028700415.1 Kiritimatiellia bacterium | reverse complement strand
CCGAACACAAAGTAAATGGCAAAGTGGTTCGCCCCTTTCACAAGCTGGCTGAACCCATCCGCGATCCGCGCCTGGAAGGGTTGGACAAGGATAATCTGCATTTCTTCTACCACCATCTCGGCGATAGCCCGCTCTTCAGCTATGCCGATCCAACGGCTGATTTCCCGGGCTTTCGCATCAGTCGGGACATGCTCTTGACCTATGAGCAGAACATTGTTCGCCATACCCAGGCGATCAACGAAAAACGCCACCGCCCCATTGGGTGGAAATACTACCAATGGCTGACCCTGATCTTTGTTGAAATCTACCTGGACCGCTTTTTTGGCAATCGTGAAGGGATGCTTGCCGATCTCAATGCATTCGTTGAGCGTTTCAACCGCCACTGGGACGATTACGCCGATATGCCGCCCTACAACGAGGATGACCTGAACAAGCTCTGCATGCAGAACGCCACCGGCAGCGGCAAGACGCTGCTGATGCACGTCAACCTGCTGCAATACCGGCACTACGCCGCAAAACACGGGAAGGATAAAGAGCTCTCACGTGTCATTTTGCTGACCCCCAACGAGCGTTTGTCTGAACAACATGTCGCTGAGTTTCGAGAAAGTAATATCTCCGCAGGTGGTTATCTGCAATCCCGTAGTCTTAGCTTGTTTAATCGTGCCCAGGGCCTTGAGCGTGTGGATGTACTGGAAATTACCAAACTGGCCGACCAGGAAGGGCCGAACACCATCGCCACGCGAAGCATGGGTGATCAGAACCTGCTTCTGGTTGACGAGGGTCATCGTGGCATGAGCGGCAAAGAGGAAGGTGTCTGGTTTACCCGGCGGTCCGATCTCTGCGCCAAGGGGTTCACCTTCGAGTATTCGGCCACCTTTGAGCAGGCTGTTCAGGCATCAGGCAATGCCGATTTTGAGAACAGCTACGCCAAGACGGTCGTTTTCGATTACTCCTACCGGTGGTTCTATGAGGACGGTTTCGGCAAGGATTATCAGATCCTGAACCTGCCGGGATCATTCGAAGAGACGCAATCGATCTATATGACAGCCTGTCTGCTGAAGTTCTATCAGCAGCTCCGGATCTACGAGGAAAAGGCGAAAGATTTCGAGCCGTTCAATCTGGAAAAGCCGCTGTGGGTCTTTGTCGGCAGCACGGTTTCATCGGGCAAGATGAGCAAGGATGAACAGATCGTGGCCACCGACGTGGCGCTCATCATCCAGTTTATCGCCGACTTCCTCGACAACAGCCAAGCGGCGACGCGACGCATGCACGAGATCCTCACCGGTAAAGGCCAGGATACCGGCCTGCTGGACAAGGATGGGAACGACATCTTTGCCGGGGCCTTTACCTATCTGGCCCGGGCCATGAATGGAGGCGAAACTGTTGAAGCCCTCTATCGGGATATTCTCGCTAGGCTGTTCAACCATGCCGCCGGTGGCCATTTGTCTCTGGATCGTATCAAGGGCGAATCCGGCGAAGTGGCTTTGCGTGTGGGCACGAGCGAGACGCCCTTCGGTCTGATCAACGTCGGTGATGCCAAGAGCCTGTGCGACCACGTGGCCGAGGTGGCGGCACAGAATGGCACTCGACTGACCGTGGAAGACAGTGATTTTACCGAGGCGATGTTCGCCTCCGTGAAGGATTCCACGTCACCGGTCAACCTGCTTATCGGCTCAAAGAAATTCGTTGAAGGCTGGGACTGCTGGCGCGTCAGCACCATGGGCCTGATGCATGTCGGGCGCTCGGAAGGCTCGCAGATCATTCAGCTCTTTGGGCGCGGTGTCCGCTTGAAGGGTTATGAGTGGAGCCTCAAGCGCAGCGGCCATTCCCATGCGCCGCTTCGGCCGACTTTCATCGAGGAATTGGAAACCCTCAACGTGTTCGGTATCGAAGCCGACTTCATGGAGAAGTTCCGCGAGTTCCTCAAAGAGGAAGGCCTACCCGGCAACGAGCGCCGCAAGATCATTACCATCCCGCTGAATGTCACCTATGACTTCGGCAAGAAACTTAAAATCCTCCGCCCTAAGCGGAAGGCCTCTGACGGCAAGGAATACGACTTCAAGAAAGATGCAGCGGTGCCCACTGTCGGGGATATCCCGGACTACATGACGCACAACACGGTTGTCGCCGACTGGTACCCGCGCATTCAGGCCATGCAGTCACGCGGTACATCCCTGGCGACCCAGAAGGACAAGGTGTCGTTGCGTGAACAGCATTTGGCTCTGCTGGACTATGACACGCTCTTTTTCGAGCTGGAGCGGTTCAAGCGCGAACGGAGCTGGTACAACTTCAACATCACCAAGGATGGCATCCAACGTCTGTTGGGGGACCCGAACTGGTACACCCTCTACCTGCCCGAAACCCGCCTGAACCCGGCAACTTTTGATGGCGTCCTCTTGTTGCAGCAGGTGGCATCCGAGCTTCTGAAGCGGTACTGCGATCATTACTACAACTATCGCAAACGGGAATACATCGAACCGCGCCTGGAGCTACGCGACCTGACGCCGGATGATGACAACATCCCGCAGGAGGAGTTCTACCAGCTCATCGTGGATGGCGATGAGGAACAGGTCATCCAGGGAATCCAGCAGATCAAAAAGGATCTCGAACAGAAGAAGGATGATCTGCTGAAGGTTGGCGATCTGAACGCCTGCAATTTCGGCAAGCACCTGTTCCAGCCGCTCTTTCACGTCCGGCGCGGTGGGAAAATCACCATCCTGCCTGTCGCCCTCAACGAGAGCGAATATCAGTTTGTCACCGACCTGAAGAGCTGGTGCGACGGTCATAAGGCTGCTCTGGAAAAGGATGGGATAGAACTCTTCCTGCTCAGGAACATGAGCCGGGGCAAAGGCGTGGGATTCTTCGAGGCGGGCAACTTTCACCCTGATTTCATTCTGTGGATGCTGATTGGCGGGAAACAGTACGTCACCTTCATCGAGCCGCACGGTCTTTTGCACGAAGGCCCCGCCAGCGAGAAGGTTCTGTTTCACAAACGGATCAAGGATGTCGAGCAACGATTGAAGGACCCGACCGTGATCCTCAACAGTTTCATCCTTTCCTGGACGCGGTACCCGCAACTGAAATGGGATAACACGCAGG
>JAQVSS010000464.1 GCA_028700415.1 Kiritimatiellia bacterium | reverse complement strand
GGAGGGTTTGATAGCCGCGGCGGAGGCGGCGCTGGCGACGGGCGATCTGGAGGCGGCGGGCGCGCGGATCGCGGAGCTGAAGGGCGCTGGGGGGCCGACCTCTGTGTCGGCCGAGCTGCAGAAGCGCTACGAGGCCAAGGCGGGCGAGCGCGAGACCAACAAGCGCTACGCGGCTGCGTCGGTGGCGCGGGAGCGGGTGCAGAAGCTGGATCGGGGGCAGGGCTTCGGGGCGCGGCTGGACGCTCTGGAGGTGACCTGGCGCGAGGCTGAGGCGGCGCGGCAGGGACAGGGCTGGGGTCAGGCGCTGAGCGGCTACGACGCGGCGCTGGCGGTGTGCAAGGCGCTGGAAGAGCTGGATGTTAAACGCAGAGACGCAGAGGCGCGGAGGGGAGATTTTGAGAAGGTAAAGTCCGGGGCGGAACAGGCCGGGGCCGCGACAGACGCGGCGGATCTTCACGCGGCCGGGGGGCGAGCGTCCTCGCGAGCCGCCGAAGCGTTCGAGCAGGGCGATTTTGCCGGGGCGGGGAAGGCTTGGGGCGAGGCGGCGGCCTCCTACGCCTCGGCCAAAACCCGCGCCCTGGCTGTCCAAGCCTACGTGCAAGCCAAGTCCGCTTTCGAGACAGAGCTTTCAAAATCCGAACCGTCCGCTGGGGGGCGAGCGTCCCCGCGCGCCGTTCTGCTGGACGCCCACGGCGGCACGCAGTGGCCCGAAGTCAAGCGCCTCCGGGCGCTGGGCGCGGCGAGCGCGAACGACCCGGTCGCGGGAGAAAAGGCTTACCGCGACGCGCTGGCGGCGCTGCCCGCGGCGGTGAGCGAGGCCCAGGCAGCGGAAAAGGCCGAGGCCGACCGGCTGGCGGCGGAGCAAAGGGCGCGGGAGGAGAAGGAGCTGCAGGAGAAGATCGCCGCCGCGCTGGCGGCGGCGCGCGCCGCCAAAGCGGCTGGACAGTGGCAAACCTGCATCGAGCGGGCGGACGAGGCGCTGGCGCTGGAGAGTGGGGGGCGAGCGTCCCCGCGAGCCGCGGTGACGGACGAGGCTGCCGCGCTGAAGCGGGAGGCGGAGGGGAACCTCGTGCCGACGCTGACGGTGGAGGTCGAGGCGGGCGGCAGGGCGGTGGCGGCGGAGATCTCGGACGGGACGCGGACGTACCGCGCGCCGCACACGTTCACGCTCAGGGCGGACGGGCGGTACAGTCTTGTGGTTTCGATGGAATCGAGTCAATCGAATCAATCGATTCAGTCGACGCGCTACAAGCCCGCGACGCTGGAGGTGACGGCGGACTGGCGCGGGCCGCGGACAAGGAAGGTGGCGCTGGAGGAGATGCGCGGGCCGCCTGAGGGCCAGCCGTGGACCTCGCCCGCGACCGGCATGGCGTTCGTGTGGGTGCCTGCGCTGAAGGTGTGGGCGGGGAAACACGAGGCGACGAACGGCGAGTACCGCAAGAAAGAGCCGGGGCACGACAGCAAGGAGTACAAGGGCCAAAGCCTGAACGGCGAACGTCAGCCGGCGGTGTACGTGAGTTTCGACGAGGCGAAGGCGTACGCGGCGTGGCTGACGGAGCGGGACAAGGGGCAACTGGGCGGGCTGCGCTACCGGGTGATCTCGGAGAAGGAGTGGGAGACCGTGGCGCAGTGCGGGGACGGTCGGGAGTACCCGTGGGGCAACGCGATGCCGCCGAAGTACGGGAACTACTGCGGGCAAGAGACGAAAGGCATTGCGGGTAGCATGATCGATAACTGGCGGGATGATTACGCTGTGACGTGCCCGGTGGAGAAGAGCGGTGCGAACGAGTGGGGGCTGTACGGGATCGGCGGCAACGTGTGGGAGTGCTGCGCGTCGGACAATTCCGGCGGGTCTTTCGGGGCGTGGCGCGGGGCATCGTGGTTCAACTACGATCCCGACGTTCTGCGCGTCGCGTACCGCGGCGACAGCGTCGGATCGAATGGCGGCGGCTTTCGCCTCGCGTTGTCGCGCTGAGGGCAAATCACACTATGGACTTTTACCATCTGGCACTTTGCCCCGCGCGAGCCGCGCATGCGGCGAGTGCGGTGGCGTTCGGTTTCGGCGGTTCGGGGACGCTTGTCCGCCGTAGCTTTAGCGAAGGAGGGTCCCGCCCTCCAGGGCACGGATCGGCGGACACCGTCCGGGCGTAGGTGATTTTTCACGCTTGCGATGTTGAATATCATCAGGTAAGATTTCGATATGCAACATGATTTGATTCAAAGAAAGCGGCTGCTGGAGGAGTTGGCGCTGCGGATCGCAGAGTCGCCGGTGACGGTTCTGTTGGGCGCCCGGCAGGTCGGCAAGACGACGCTGGCGCGCTTGTTCTGCGGCGGGCGTAAAGAGGTGGCGTGGTTTGATCTGGAGACCGCGGCCGGTCTGGAAAGCCTGCGTGCCTTGCCGGAGAAGACGCTGGGCGGCAAGCGTGGGCTGGTGGTGCTGGATGAGGTGCAGCGGATGCCGGAGATGTTTCGGCTCCTGCGGCCGCTCTGCGACCGCGAGGGGGCGCCCGCGCGCTTTCTCTTTCTCGGGAGCGCCTCGCCGGAACTGGTGCGGGGCGTCTCCGAATCGCTGGCTGGCCGCGCGCAGTTTCTGCAGGTCCCCGGGCTGACCGTCGCGGAGGTCGGCTGGGAGAACCAGGATCGCCTGTGGATGCGGGGCGGTTTTCCGGCAGCGTATCTCGCGCGTGACGCGGTTGCTGCCGGGCGCTGGCAGGAGGGCTTTGTCCAGACTTTTCTTGAACGCGACATTCCGCAGCTCGGCATCCGTGTGCCTGCCGCCGCGCTGCGCCGGTTTTGGGCCATGGCCGCACACTACCACGGGCAAGTGTTGAATCTTGCGGATCTTGGCCGGGCATTGGGCGTCGCGCCCGGCACGGCCCGGCACTATCTCGACATTCTGTGCGGCGCGTATGTGCTGCGGCAGCTTCCGCCCTGGTTCGAGAATCTGGGCAAGCGGCAGGTGAAGTCGCCCAAGCTCTACTTCCGGGACAGCGGGCTGCTGCATTATTTTCTCGGTGCACAAGACATGGACGCGCTTCTGGCCCATCCCCGCCTCGGCGCCTCTTGGGAAGGGGTTGCGTTGGAGCAGGTGTTGGCGCAGGTGGGCGAGCGGGAT
>JAQVSS010000463.1 GCA_028700415.1 Kiritimatiellia bacterium | reverse complement strand
TGCGGGTGTTGCCGACCGCCACCGCCCATCTTCTGGCGGTGCCGCGCTCCACGAGGTTGCTGACCCGTGTCCTCGGCAGTTTCCACTGTGTCCAGACATACGCCCGCAGGCGTCTCCTTATCCAGTGGTCGAGCGTTCCGGCCAGCGTCTCGCAGAGGCCGGGGCGGAAGTATCCGCCCCAGCCGCGCAACAGGCTGTTCAGTTCGCCGATGACCGCCTCCAGACTCCGGCCCCTGTCGCGGGCCGTCAGTTCGCGCACCCGCCTGCGGAACCGCAGAAGGCTCTCCGCATGGATGCCGGTGCGCGTCTTCCCCATGAAGCGCGTGATACGGAAACCGAGGTACTTGCTGTGCCACGGCCTGCCGACCGCGCTTTTCTCCTCGTTGACCACCAGCTTGAGTCTGCCGGTGATAAAGCGGCTGACCGAGCGTTTGACCCGCTCCGCCGCCTTGGGCGTCCGCACGTATATCGCCACGTCGTCGGCGTAACGCACGAAACGGAGACCCCGCCTTTCCAGCTCCTTGTCGAGTTCGTCGAGCACGATGTTGGCCAGAAGCGGCGAGATCGGGCCGCCCTGCGGCGTGCCCTCCCCCGCCCGCTCGATGGCCGCGCCGACCAGAACGCCGCTGTTCAGGTACGCCCGGATGAGTTTAAGCACCCGTTTGTCCCGTATGCGCGTGGCCAGCCGCATCATCAGCCGGTCGTGGTTGACCCGGTCGAAGAACTTCGACAGGTCGATGTCCACGACATAGGTGAACCCGGCCTCCACGTACTCGCGGGCCTGTCCGATGGCCATGTGCGCCGACCGTCCCGGCCTGAACCCGTAGCTGTGCTCCGAGAACGTGTATTCCCAGAGCGGCGAGAGCGCCTGCGCCGCGGCCTGCTGGATCAGCCGGTCGAGCGCCGTCGGAATCCCCAGCAGGCGGACGCCGCCGCTTTCCTTGGGGATGTCCGCCCGGCGCACGGGCATCGGCTGATGCGTGCCGTTAAGCAGGTCGCCTTTGATCTTCTCCCAGTGTTTCAGCAGATACCCGCGAAGCTGCGCGGTCTTCATCCCGTCCACACCGGGCGCACCCTTGTTGCCCTCCACCCGTTTCAGGGCTTCGAGCATGTTCTCCCGCCCACAGATCGTCTCCATGAGCCGGTCTTCTCCTGCTGGGCCTTCGGCGAGCCGGACCGCTATGAATTCATCGCGGGCCTTGTCGGGATGGCCGGTGGCCTCCCCTTCGAGGTCCAGCTGCATCTGCATTGTCTTCATACTGTCCTGCCCCTTACTTTGTCCCTTGCACTCTGCGGGCCGTTCGGCCCGCCCACCGTTCGGGCCTTCGGTGCCGGCTATGCGGCTCGGCCTATCTGTTTGCTCCGCCTTTCGGCGTTGGAGTGCCTCATTAGCCTTGCCTGACTGCGCACCTACTACGCCCTCTGCTGACTTCCGCCTCCCTGTGGGCGGGCCTTGCGGCCCGCCTTCCCCTTGCGGGGCGTCGGGCGGATCTCCCGGGGTGTTCCCTGCCGCTTTCCACGCGTAACCGTCGGATCTACGTGATGCGCTTTGATAACTGGAGGACTTCGGGTTGTGTTGCACCCTCGTCCCGCGCACCGCGCCTCGTATCCGCTTCCCTGTACGGTCGGCCCGCGTTTTCGCCTCCGGCCTTCTCTCCGCTCCCCTCACGGGGATACAGTTGCCTTCGGCTACCCTTCGGCGTTATCTGCCTGGGGTCGGACTTGCCCTTTGAAACGGCCAAAATTTTCTGTTACGCTTGATGCTGTTTCAGAAACTTGGTACGCTCGCGGAGCGTTCCCGACAAGCGGCCGGTCATACCCGGCACACAACAACGCGGTGGAGGCGACGGGATACCGCCGCCTCACCGCTGACGTCGGGCATAAGATGCCCCTCCTCTATCCGGCACTCCTTGTGCCCGGCCAACTCGTGAAACACCCCGCCAAGGTGCCGTTTCACCTGTCCAAACATCGCTTTCTCCCTCCACTTCGGGATAAAGACAACGTGACACTTGCAGTCCCACGTTGTGTGGGCTAAACTCTCCGCATTCATAGGTGGTTTTTTGGGGGGCTTTGGTCGGCACAAACAAAGGGCTGCTCTGTGAATATTCCTTAGGGCAGGTCAAACCTTGAAAGTCTCACCGGCATAGCCGGTGGTTTAACAACGAATTCTGAATTTGGATTTGAAAGTGGAGGTGCTGGAGTGATGGGAACCCGACGGCGTGAATTTTTGGCGATGGCGGCCGCCGCTTCGGCGGTGTCCGGTTGCCGATCTGCGGCATCGCTCGCCGCGATGAAAGGAAAGCCGATGAAGAGAATCACGATCAGGAAGGGGCGCTGTCAGTTTGAGCGCGAGCCGCTGGTGCGGCCGTTCGGGTTCAAGGGCGGCTATCTTACCGAGGAATGGATCGTGTCGGCGTATCTCGGGTCGGATTCCGGCCTTCACGGCATCGGTCTCGGCACACAGAGCCCGCTTTGGAGCGACGCAAGCGTGTTCGCCGCCAACTCCGAGTCGGGCGCGAACTCTTTCATGTTTGCCATGACGCAGTATGCCGTCAAACTTGCCGAGGGGATGAGCTTCTCGACTCCGGTCGAGCTGAACGAAGCCCTTTGGCCGAAGGTGCTTGAATACGGCAAGCGGGTCACTTCCAACCCTAAGCTCCGTTCCACCTATGCCTTAAACGCCCTTGTCCCCGTTGACAGCGCGGCGTGGGTGCTCTTTGCCAGGGAGAACGGGCTCAAGAACTTTGACGAGATGATTCCCGACGGGTATCGCCCGTCGCTTTCCGCCCGTCACGCGAAATGCGCGTCGATCCCGCTCTTTTCATACAAGGTCCCGGTTTCCGAGATTAAGGACGCCGTTGAATCCGGCTACTTTTTCATGAAGATAAAGATCGGGCAGCCCGGAACACAGGCGGAAATGCTCGCCAAGGACATGGCGCGCGTTGCGGAAATACATGCGACTTTGAAAGACTGCCGCACGCCCTACACCAACAGCGGGAAGCTCCCGTATTATTTCGACGCGAACGGCCGTTACCAGAAAAAGGAAACGCTCTTCAGGTTCATCGACCACCTCAAGCAGATCGGCGCTTACGAGCAGGTGGCGATCATCGAGGAACCT
>JAQVSS010000462.1 GCA_028700415.1 Kiritimatiellia bacterium | reverse complement strand
CAGCGCTTCCTCTTGAAAGTGGAAACGCAGGATCAGGGGATCGAGTACACATCTGAAACGGTATTTTTGAATCGATGCGGTTTTCTATTCCCGTTAAAGGTCGCACCGATTGCCGTTCTTTGCGCCATGAAAGTGATGGCTGCACTAAACCGCGGCAAGGGCAGGGACTTTTATGATCTGCTGTTCCTTTTGCAGCGCACGGAACCCGATTATGGATTTCTAAAACAAAAGTGCGGCATCAGCAGCAAAGCCCAGCTGATCACGGCGCTCATCGATAAAGCTGGATCGACTGATCTGTCCCGCAAACGCCGGGATTTTGAGCATCTTCTGATCGAAAAGGCCGATGCCGATAGAATTTTGTTGTTTGGTGATTTCGTTCGCAGCCTGTGACGCTACATGGCGAAAGGCGAAGCATGAGCGGACAATGTGTTTGCTTTTTTTGCAGAACACCAGCGAGAATAGATCTTATTGTCCGCTAAGTGTTGCCTTCTCATGACACGCCGAAACATGTATGGCGCAGGAAGCATTTTGTCCCCGCCTTTGCCCACCAAACCGAACGCTCTGAAGGCAATAGCCCTGCTTCGTTGCATTCCCACAGCGTCTGGGCTACGCCCTTAGCATACACCACACCATTGTCGCTTATGTATACGACCTCATTGGGGAAGTCCGGGATGCACTGGCTGCACAACCGAACCGCGCGCTTGCTGGATAACCCGTTGAATATCTCGCAGGTGAAGTTTGTCTTTGACGATGCCGGCGGCGTGTTCCACTTTGAAAAAAACGGTCAATGGCTTACACTGACATTCGGTTATGGCATGCATGTACGACAGCCATTTGCCGAATACGGCGACGACGCCATCGCCTCCAGCGCCTGGGTCAATGACGACACGCTGAACATCTGCTGTCTGCTGCCGGGGAACCGAAACGCCGCCATGCGCATGACCGTACGTGTACGCAGCAACTCTGTGACAATCGGCATGAGCGCTGCGGCTGAGGGTATGCTGGAAGATTATGATGGCCATGCCAGCGGATATTTTATTGATGCGACTCACTGAATTTAGTTTGGCTTTTGCTTAATCACGCCATTCGCAAGGTTGATCAAGTTCAAGATGCGATTGGCTGATTTTACCTAGTCGCATCCGCGCTCCGCTGAAAAGTGAGAATCGCTTCGATCGCTCTCGAAGATGCTTCGCTGTGAAAAGGTTTTGTCCATATTGCTTGGGCAGGATTATTTTGCGCGTGAATATTGCCGGAACATATCGCCGAGCGACAAGAGGCCAAGGCTCAGCCAGACGATTAGAACCCAGGGCTGGGTTGTGAGGGTATTCCAAGCAGACGCCACAGCCAGAAGGGTCGCCCATTGGGCCCGGCTTGATGAACGCAGCAGGAAGATCGCCGGCAAAATGAAAAGAAGCAGCAAGATCAGAATCGTCTGGCTCTGCCCCGATCCTTTCAGACTGGCGATCCATAAAGATAGCGTCAGGATACCAAGCTGCATGAGGATGTTCAAGGCCGCAAACCCAACCAATCCGGCCCAGATCGGCAGCCTTCCGCTTGAGGCTGAAAACCAGGGCAGTGTACTCAGGCGGTCCGATAGCAGCGCCGGAAATCCGATCTGACGAAACTGACGGATTGAAACGATGGTCATGCAGCTGAGTGAAAACAGCGCACAGAGGGCGTAAGCTCCAGCCAGGCGGCTTCTGACCAGCGGTGTACGGCCCTCAGGCAGGCTATGCAGCAGGTCTGCCGTTGAGCCGCGCTGGTCAAACGAGAAGAGCCCGGCTGTAAAAAGCAAGCAGGCCGTCATCACGATCAAACCGACTTCACGCTGACCTGAAACGGCGCGAGGATCCCAGAAGATGCGGTAAGGATATGGATTAACCAGGCGGATCGTGTCCGGATTTAGCGCTTGCTGACGGGCAATCGTATCTTGAACGTGCTTTAGCCCTGCAATTTGACTGTCCAGCACATATCTTTGGACTTGAAGCTGTCCCGGTTCGTTTGATCCCGATGCCATTGGCAAGAGCAGATCCAGTTTTTTTTGCAGTGCTTGAGCCTCCGCATCAATGGCACGTAGCTTTTCCATATCGACCGTACCAGACCAGCGTTCAAAATACAATCGGGCATGCTGATTTTCCAGGCTTGTGGCCAGGTGAGGCGGCGAATATACAAAGCAGAAATATAAGATGACTACTGGGATCAGCAACCAGCCATAAGCATGGACAATCTGCTGATGGACAGCCCAGAGCCACAATGGCTTGACCGCGAAACGGCGCACAGCCAGTCTTGTCGGCACACCGATACGCTTTCTTGTTTCCCTGATGCGCTCGGAGCGGTACGGATAGCGACAGGCCAGGCTCAGGACGGCTGCCGCAGCCAGGAACATGCCTGCTGCAAGGAAAACAAGCAATGTCAGTTGCCGTAGCGTGATCAACGTACCGAAGACAGACAGGTTGATGTAGTTTTGCAGCAGCGGCAGCGGGTGAACCAGGTTCACGAGATTGATGCCCCGCAGCCATAACCAGCGGCTGTTGTCCCCGATCGTGAAAAAGAGGACCGTTTCAAGCGCAAACAAACCGGCCAGCCCGGCCGCTGCCAACTGGATTTTGGGAAACAGAATCAATAGGAGAATCAGCAAAAGGCCAAGCAGAAACGCCATGCCGGTACGGACCAGGGAATAGGCCAGCCCAAACGCGGCGATGGAACAGACCGGTGTGACTTCGTTGAATCCGGGAACAGCCTGAATCGGCTGGGCCCAGTCGCGAAACGAATCGAACAAAATGTTACTGATCAGCCAGCGGGCACCGTCGATGACCAAGACACCCAGCAACGCCGTACCAGCCAGAATGCCGATGCGCACCAGGGCAAGCTGGCGACGGCCCTTGGGCAGGGTATGGATGATCGGCCAGAGGCCGTTTCGTCTGTCTTTGAATATGACTATGACGGCGGTCAGCATCCAGACGGCCAGACTGAGATCCGCAGCCAGGTTATGGAAATAAAGCAGAAAAGCCCGCGCTTGGACCGGTTGGACTTGAATGTTCTGAAAGCTGGCGAAGTCCCGCAAGGTCTTCTGGATGTTTCGGTTGGCGAACGAATCCGGATCGGAAAAGATGCTCGTTCCGGAGGC
>JAQVSS010000461.1 GCA_028700415.1 Kiritimatiellia bacterium | reverse complement strand
TTTTCCAAGCCTTGGAAAAACATACGGTTGGGAAAGGTTTTCGATTTAATAACGACTTACGCTTTCTCTCGTGAAAGCCTGACCACCGAAGACATTGCCGGCTGTGACATTTACAACATTCATTACGGCGACATTCACGCGACCTACACGACGGCCATTTTAGATTTTTGCGTTGAACGAAGAGTTCCTATGCTGAAAACAAGTGACTTGCTGCCCCGCAAGATGGAATTTCTTAAAGACGGCGATCTTGTAATGGCCGATGTCTCAGAAGATTATGAAGGCATCGGCGCGTGCATTGAGCTGAAAAATGTCGACTCCAAAAAGATAACGGGCGGGTTGCACACTTTTGTCCTCAGAGACTCAACAGGGCATACCGCAGATGGTTTTCGCGGTTATCTGTTTAAGGAATATGGTTTGTCAAAAGAACTGAAACGGATTGCCACAGGCGTTTCTGTCTACAGCATCTCAAAATCGAACCTGACACAAGTCAAACTGCATCTTCCCCCTCTCCAAGAGCAACGGGCTATCGCGAAAGTGCTGGCTACGGCGGATGGAGAGATTGAGACGCTGGAGCGAAAGCTAGCGTTGCTTAATGATCAGAAGAAGTACCTTCTCAACAACCTCGTCACCGGCACAATCCGACTGCCGCAATTCTGCAAGATCCCGCAAGGGAGATCGCCATGAGTGAACCGTTTGACTTGCCTGATTTCGATGAAGCGTCGTCGTCCCAAATTCCCGCCTTGTTGGAGCTGGTGAATCTTGGCTACACGTACATTCCCCGCGAAAAGATCGCCGAACTGCGCGAAGGCGCCTCGCAGTATATTCTGCGCGGCATCGCCTTTGACGCGCTGCGCAAGATCAACAGCACGGATATTTCGGACAAGAGCATCCGCGACGCCCTCTTTGATGCGGAAAAGCTGATCGACATGGGCGCGGGTGTGTTCAAGGCCTCGGAAGAGATCTTTTCGCTTCTGCTTGCGGGCCGGTCGGTGCCTGAGCTGATCAACGGGCGACGCACCTCTCCGCAAATGCAGTTCATCGACTGGCGCAAGCCGGCAAACAATGCGTTCCATGTCTGCGCCGAATTTGAATTGTCCGAAGGCGGCGACCGCCGCCCGGACATCGTGGCGTTTGTGAACGGCATTCCGTTCGCCGTGATCGAAAACAAGAAGGCGTCGGTCAAATTGGCGGAAGCCGTGGCGCAGATGGTGCGCAACCAGGGCCGCACCGAGACCCCGAAGTTTTTCATCTTCCCGCAAATCCTAATCGCCACCAACATGCGCGAGCTGAAGTACGGCACGATGCTGACGCCCTCGCGCTTCTATTCGCACTGGAAGGAAAAGGATGTCGATTCCGTAGCTTTCGACGCCGAGGTGTCCGCGCTCATCAACACGCCGGTGACCGCGGAGGTCTTCGGTCAAATATCCCATGACCTCTGCCGCTGCGAGCTGCCCGTCCCCGAGCCCCGCGCGGTGACGGAACAGGACCGCGGCATCTGTTCGCTGCTGAGCCCGGAACGAATGCTGGATCTGGTTCGCAATTTCATCCTTTACGACAACAGCATCAAGAAGATCGCTCGCTATCAGCAGTATTTTGCGATCAAGAAGACGATGGCCAAGCTAAAGACGTTCGATGAGTACGGACGGCGGCGCGGCGGGCTGATCTGGCATACGCAGGGCTCCGGCAAGAGCCTGACGATGGTGATGCTGGTCAAATGCCTGATTGACGATCCGGAAATTGTCCTGCCCCGCGTGCTGGTGGTGACCGACCGGCGCGACCTCGACCGCCAGATCGCCGACACCTTTGCGGCCTGCAACATCAAGAAGGATGTCAAAAAGACGACCAGCAGCAGCGAACTGCTGCAACTGATCAAGGAGAAGGACCAGAGGGTCATCACTGCGCTGATCCACAAATTCGAGGCCGGCCGGACCGCCCGCGACTTCACCGACACCGACCCGAACGTGTTTGTGCTGATCGACGAGGCGCACCGCACGCAGGCGGGCCAGGCGAACACCGAGCTGAATCTGGTACTGCCGAAGGCCTGTCAGATCGGCTTTACCGGCACGCCGCTGATGAAGCGGGAGAAGTCGAGCGCGGCCAAGTTCGGCGGGATCATCGACGCCTACACCATTTCCGAGGCGGAGGCGGACGGCGTGGTGCTGCCGCTGATCTATCAGCCGCGCTTTGTGGAACTGAGCGTGCAGCAGAAGATGCTGGATCAGTTTTATGACCACATCACGCAGGATCTGACCGATGAGCAGAAGAAGGACCTGCAGCAGAAGTTCAATTCGTCGCAGATCATCGAGGAGACCTCCCAGCGGATCGAGACGATCGCGCTGGACATCCTGAACCACTATGCACGGTTCGCCGACACCGGCCTGAAGGCGCAGGTCGTGGCACCCTCCAAATACGCGGCGGTGATGTTCCAGAAGGCGTTTGAGCTTTGCGGGGGCGAGCGTGAGGGCGACAAGGAAGGCGCCCTCACGGCGGTGATCATTTCGGAGTCGGCCGACAAGGAGGAGGACGATCTGCTGCCGGAGCATAAAAGGGAGGTCGTGAAGTTTCTGTCCGATGAGAAGCACCGGTTCGGCTCCTCGCTTCTGAAACGCGAAAAAGACCTGATCGACGATTTCCGGGACAACCCGGACGGCGTCCGGATGCTGGTCGTTGTGGACAAGCTGCTGACGGGGTTTGACGCCCCGCGCAACACGTTCCTCTATCTGGCGAAGCAATTGAAGGACCACAACCTGCTCCAAGCCGTGGCCCGCGTCAACCGTCTGTTCGACGGCGACGAGGGCAAGGAGGCCAAGGTCAACGGGTTTGTGATCGACTATTCCAAGAACGCCAAGAATCTGCGCGACGCGATGGAGCTGTTCTCCAACTACGATCCCGAAGACATTGAGCGGGCCCTGCTGAACACCGATGAGAAGATCGCCGGGCTGGAGCGGATTTATCAGGAGCTTCACGGCATCTTCAATGCGGTCCGCAACAAGCAGGACACTGAGGAGTACATCCGGATTTTGGAAGACGACGTTGAAACCCGCGAGCATTTCTACGAGCTGGTGGATGAATTCACCCGCCAGTTCGCCGCGTGTCTGATGCTTTACGACTTTACGCAGAAGTTTGACG
>JAQVSS010000460.1 GCA_028700415.1 Kiritimatiellia bacterium | reverse complement strand
CTTGCGTTCCGTTTTTCGTGCCGCTTTACTACCGAAAAGGCAGCGTGGGCGCTTTGCTGTGGTTTATGGATGGAGGTAAAAGCGCTGTCATCACTGATCGTGATCTTGGCTGGTTTGTGCGATGGGATAAGCCTTCGGACAAAGTGGACGGGGGATCGGTTTTATTGGATGCGGTGGGCGGTTACTACGACAAGGACAGTTCATTGTCGCCGCAGTACCTACTGTACGCTGGATTCAATGACGTTCTGTATTCTTATAACGGAGGCGTAGCTGAAATGCAGGCGGATGCATTGCCGAACGGCATAACCGTAATGTCTGAAGGCAATCGCTTAAGGATAGTAAGAGGCACAAAACCGGTTCTTGCTGGCGAGGTTTATGACTACACGGACGAAAACAGTGCAATGGCCAAACTATCTTTTTCGTCCAGGACCGGCATTTTTAAAGGCAAATTTAATTTGTACTACGATTTCGTTAAAGGTGGCCGCCTGATTCATAAGGCAGTAAGCGTTCCTTTCGCTGGCATACTTACGCAGACGCGAGCAGATATATTTGCCGACTATCCTTCGGGGCAAGGTTACTATCTGGTGCCTGAAAACGATCCCGATCTAAAGCCGTTACGTATTAAATGGTCTTACCCGATTTGGATGGATGACATGCCGTAAAAATGATTATTGCGCCCTGGGGACAGGTGCGCAATGGCGAGGGTAAAAGAGAGGGAAGAGTGGGGTTCAATCGCGCCTGACGGCGCTGGTTCAAAAGGTTCAAGGGTTTAAACGCCGCTGACGCGGCTGGTTCAAGGGATGCCGGGAGTGCGGAAGCGGGGAGAGGAGGGACGCAGGACCCAGGACGCAGGGGAGACTGTCCGCCTTCGGGGCTGCGGCGGGAAAACGGGGGCCAGGGCACTATTACGAGGGTAAAAGAGGCGGGGAGCATGGAGCGGGGGTTATTGTGCGGCGTTATCTTTGAGGGATTTGGCGGCGGAGATGAGGAATTTTGCTATGGAATAATGTCTTTTGTTTGCCAATGTATAATGTCAAACTACGACCCCGATGACCCCGCGGCGCTATGGAATAATGCCATTTGTTTGCCAATGTATAATGTCAAACTACGACCCCGATGACCCCGCGCTGTTGCAACAAATTAATTTCACCACCTATGAAACCGCATCAGGAGCGCGGTAACGCGTGCTCCTGATGCGGCTGCGGGCGATTGGGCGTGGGCAGGTTAGGGGCGGATAAGGACTCGGAGGAGTTAAGGGTGCGTTGGTGACGGATGACCGCCCTTTGGCCTCGAATCAAGATTGTCAGTTAGGGCATCGAGACTTTCACCCGGAAGAAGCGGTGTGTGGCGTTGGTGGGCGACTGCCAGTCGGCACCAGTCAATGATGCCGTGCCCTCGACAGTGTAGATGCGTTCGGGTCTCAGATCGGGATCCCATGTCACCGATGGAATACCGTCGCGCAACGATATGAAAGCCGTGAACACTGATGCCCGGTTGGTCGGATCGGTGCCCGCCACATATTCTTCCCATGATGGATATCCGTCGCCATCCGCGTCTGCAAACGCCGCCTCTTCGTAGCCGCCCCATGCCGAAAGGCCAAACCCGTCAAGCCAGGCGTACGGCACAGGCACTTCGGTTCCCGCCGTCCCAGGCTCCCATACCACCGCGTCAATCCACGCACAGTCCTCGCCCTCGCTGTAACTGTCATCTTTCACATAGTCCCAGCGGATTTTATGTTTGCCTATTCCCCGGACAACGATCCGCGACTCCAGCCAGTCTGCCCGTTCGCCCGAATCCTGCAGGATCAGAGCGTCGTCCAAATAGACATTCAGGAAATCGTAGTCCTCTTCCGTCGAAACCCGGTAACGGAACGTGAGCGTCCCGGCGTTCTTGACGGTGGTTTGGACGGACGAGGTTTGCCCGTTGAGAATGTCACCGCTCTGGAGCGCCATGGGGCCGCTGTAGCAGACCGCGCTTTGCGCGAACCATCCCGCCGTCGTCCACTCCAGCCCCCATCGGTCATCCACCGCAACGTCGAACGTCCCCGAGATCCCCCACGCGCTTTCCAGCGTCTGAACCGGCCGCCCCCGCCAGACGGGATCAGCCACGTCGGCCACCCAATTATTCAGATACGCGGCGGGGACCAGCACCGTGAAATCGCCCTTGCCCTCCCACGTCGGAAACTCCCAGTCGGCCCCGGCATCCCCCACCCAATTGGAGTAGACTCCATTTGTCTGCGTCCAGAACTCCCCGACGATGCGGGGCGGCTCCGCCCCCGTGAAGACAACCTCCGTCAAAGGCTGGCCGCCGAATGTGTTCGGCCCCATCACGCGCACGTTTGACATCACCGCGCTCGTCATCGAGCCGGTCGGACACTCGCTGCCACTAAAAGAGTCCCCGACATAGGTGACGCAGAAAAACGCATAGTCCCCGACATGGGTGACGCCGCCCGGAAGGGTCACGCTCGCCAGACCGTCGCAATCGCCGAACGCCCCATACCCGATGTTTGTCACCCCGTCACCGAAAACGACGTTCGTCAGACTTGCGCACTCGACAAACGCACCGTCCCCGATGCTGGCCACGCTATCGGGGATCGTCACGCTCGTTACGCCGCATCTGAAGAACGCGACGTTCCCGATATCAACCGTACCGGCACCGAAGGTGACGTCCGTCAGCCCGGCGCAGAGCCGAAATGCCGAAGCCCCAATAGTTGTAACGCTGTCAGGGATTGTTATGGCGGTCAGACTGCTGCACCCGGCAAACGCCCATTCCCCGATGAGTGTAACCCCAGACGGAATAGAGTATTTTCCGCCGCGTGCGGCAGGAAACGCCAGCAGCGTTGTTCCATCTTTACTGGTCAGCACGCCACCGATGTCCCGATACACAGGGTTTTCCGCCGCCACGATGATGTTGGTCATGCCGGGTATCACAAGAATAGGGCATCCACTTAGCTGCAGTTCTTTGTTGTACAGTAACATATCAGGGGACCTTGCATATTCCCCAACATTTGTCACGCTGCCGGGCAGCGATAGACTGGTCAGAGAGGCACCGGTAAACGCTTCATAACCGATGCGGGCGGTGCCCTCAACAACCGCATACTCCCCGCCGCGTCCGGCGGGGAATGTCAGCAGTGTCGCG
>JAQVSS010000459.1 GCA_028700415.1 Kiritimatiellia bacterium | reverse complement strand
ACACGCGCCGCCGCAAGTTCCGCTACCGCCTCACCGACGAGGCCGCCGCCTTCCTGCTCTGGCTCGAAGCCCGCTGCCGCGATGACCTCGAACCCAACGACACCGACACGCGCGACCTGCTCGCGGAACTTGTCGGCACACTGCGCGAGACCGCCCGGCTCTTTCATAAGACCGGCGCGGCCGCCATCGACTACGAAACCGCGCGCGCGGTCTTCTACCGACTCGCGCGCATGAGCGCCCTCACCGACAGCGTGAGCCAGACCCTCGGCGATTTCAACATCCGCCTGCTGGGGTTCGCGGCCAGCCGCTACGACGCCGCCACGGCCCGCGTCATCCTCGCCGAACTCGACCGTTTTCTAAAAAATTTCCTCAACCGCATCCATACCCTCCGCACCGAGATCACGCCGGAAATCAGCAAGCTGCGCCAGGGACGCCACAATGCCCGCTGGCAGGCCTGTCTGGCAAGAATGGAGGAGGAAAGCCGAGCCACCTCGCACCTCATGCGCACGCGCCTGCCGCTGCCCGAGCGCACACTGGCCGGCCTCGCCGCCTTTTACGCCAGCGAAGGCACGCTGGAGAAACTCTGCGCCCGCGTCAACACAGCCGGACTCCTCGTCTGGCGCAAACTCTACACCCACCTGCGCGAGCTGGAGCGCCGCAGCCACCGCCTCGAAGACCTCCGCCTGCGCACCGCCGAAATCGCCCGGCTCCCGCCGGACACCGTACCTGTCGCTTTCCTCCGCCGACTGCTCGCCCCCGCCCGCATGCTCGGCGACATGCACTTCTGGGATGAGAACGACAAAGCCGTGCCGCCACAGCCGCGCTGGGAACGCTACCGCCTGCGCCAAGAAACGGAACTCTGGCTGGACACCAAACCCCGCGCCGACGGCCGACCCGCCCAGTCACTGGAAGAGAGCCGACTGCAAGCCTTCGAGACCTGGCTGCGCGAACGCGGCCTGACCGCCGAAGGAGACGAAAGCCGCCGCGTGTCGCAAGGTTCCTTCACCTGTTTCGAGGACTTCCCGCGCATCGTCGAGCTCGGCCGCAGCGGACTGCTCGGCCGCGGCGCGCGCCTGTCCAAGCTAGGTCTCTCCCTCACCCCCACCACCGATACCGTGAGCGTCACTGCCGATCACCACGCCCTCGCCTTCCGCGACCTCGAAATCCACCCCTAACTCCTAATTCCTAACTCTTCCCTCTTCACTCTTCACTACTCACTCTACACTCTTCCCTCTTCACTCTTCACTATTAACTCTTCCCTTCTAACCCCCCTCTGCCATGTCCTCCTACGACGATCTCCTCCAGAAACAAAAGTCCCGCGTGCAGGCCGTCCTTAACATCCTGCTCGAAAGCCCGTACTTTTACCGTAGCGATCACGAGGAGAACTTCCTCTTCCTCCGCCGCTATCAACGCGAATTCGCGGACTTCTTCGAAAAAAACTTCGGCTGGCAGCTTGTACTCGACCCCAAATGTGCCCGGCTCTACAAGGAGACTTGGTACAACGACCGCATAACCCCCTCGAACCGCGACCTGTTCAACTTCACCCGGCGCGACGAGTGCCTGGCCTTCATGCTGCTGCTGGAGTTCTTCGAGAAGAAGCTGGAGGAGGATGCGGCAAGCGTCGAGGAGCCCGACAACCTCCGCTTCCGCTTCGGCGACCTGCTGCTGTTCGAGCGCGAGCGTTTCCAGGAAATATTCCACGAACAACCAGCCAGCTATGCGGATGAGGACATACGCAAAATTATGCGCATGGTCATGCCGCAACTGGAGAAATACCGCTTCCTGCTCAAGATCGACCCGCCGGACGACGTGGCCGTCGAGCCCGAAGATACGATCTATGAATGCCTGCCCGCCCTCTGGCACTATAGCGTGCAGCGCATCTCCCGCCCGCTCGACGAAAACCCCGCTGCCATTCCTTTCCCATCAACTCCCAACTCTTAACTCTTACCTCTCCACTCTTCCCTCTTAACTCTTCACTCTTCCCTCTTTTATGGATTTCTACCGCATAACAAAAATCCGCCTGGTCAATTTCCACAACTTTACGGACGAGACCATCGAGCTGCGTTCGGGCGGACATCTCTTTATGCTCGGCGACAATGGTTCGGGCAAGACCACCGTGTTGGACGCGGTCCACTTCGTGCTCACGGGCGGACGCTCGATGGAGTTCAACTCGGCCGCGCGCGTGGCAGGCGCGAGACACTCCGGCGGACGCTCTGTGCAGGGCATCGTGATGCGCTACAACATCGAGGCCAACGGCCCGCTAAACCCCAATGGCGGCGTCACCTACGCCGCGCTTGAGATCGCCGGCCGCAATGGGCGTCCCGTCACCGCCGCCGTCGGCGTCAGCACCACCAGCATGGAGGAGCGTTACGAGAGCTGGGGAGTCCTGCGCGAAGGCCCGGTCGAAGATCTGCCACTGCTCAGGAGCGAGGGCGGCCGCACCCGCGTGACCACCAAGACGGAACTCAAAGCCGCGCTCAACGGCAGCGGCTATTACGGTCAGATCGGCGCCTACGCTGATGAACTGGCTACGCGTTTCTTCGCCGACCGCGAGACCTTTGACGATGTCTGCAAATTCCTTGCCACAGGCAAGGCTTACCGCGAGATCGCCGCGCACACCAGCGACTACCACCAGCTTTTCCGGCAACTCCTGCAGGAGCCGCCGCGCGAGGTCTTCGAAGAGGTCGTCGCGCACCTCAAATCACTCGAGGAGAGTCGGCAGGATCTCGAAAAACTGCGGACCAAACACCGTTTTGTAGAAGTGCTGTCCGGTCTCTGCGCCCAGGTCTTGAACGCCCGCGTCGACACCGCCGCCTGCCAGTGGCAGGAACGCCATCTGGCCGCGCGCGAGTACCAGCAGGCTTACGATCTGCATCTGGAACACCTGAACGCCGAAGAGCGCCGCCTCGCCGATCTGCAAGAGGACCAGAAACGCCTGGAGATTCATGTCGTTTCCACCTCCCTGCGTCTCGCGGAGCTGCGCCGACAAGACGCGCAGGGTCTGGTCGCGAAAGAGCAGGAAGCCCGGCTTGCGGTCGCGGAAGCCAAACGCCTGCACGAACTGGCCAAACGCAAACTCATCGAGAGCCGCCAGCGTCACGAGGATGCCGCCGATGGGGTCGCCCGCGCCCGTGACACATTGCGCAAG
>JAQVSS010000104.1 GCA_028700415.1 Kiritimatiellia bacterium | reverse complement strand
GTCGAGCGTGTCAGACCTGATCGCGCAGGCCGATAAGTATCAATTTGATAGTTTTTGATAATCATTGATAATTGAGTTAAAGGCTTATCCGCCAACGTGTAGAACGATCAATGCGGTCTTCCATGACCGGCTAAAAACGCCAGTTCGCGAGGATCATGCCCGGCGCGACCTCATTCGGGAAATCCCTGAACCAGCCTTCCGTGTTGCCGATCAGATTCACAAACCCGATTTGCAGCCCGGTGTCGCACCGTTGGGCGTAATTGATCAACCCGATTTGCACGCCAGACATGCCGCCGGTCAGGTTGATGAACCCTGTCTGCAGGCCGCTCATGGTTCCTTCGGTATAGTTCAGGACGCTTCCCAACAAACCGAAGACAGGTCCGCCCTGCCATCCGTGGAAATCCCCCTGCGCGAAATTTGCCACGGCCCACTGCGCGCCGGCATAGGACTCCGAATAGTTCATAAGCCCGAGGCTCAATCCTTTGCTTTCCCCCGACGCGCCGTTCACCAATCCGATCGACACGGCGGTCTGCGGGTTCTCACCCCAGATGCTGAGCGTCAGGCCTTCAATGCGGGTGTCCCGGTGGTGCAAGGCATGATCCGGTGTCAGGCTCGCCTGAAACGATTCGGTTTGCGCCCACCCGCCGCCCGCCGCCAAGACGCCGGCCAGCCAGACAGAAAGAGTATCAGCTAGATTCATTTTCTTACTCCTCTGCGGGAAGCGGGACAACCCATCGTTGTCCGAGACCCCTCGTTTAATTTGTCAATTTTACACAAAAACGGAGGCGGGTCACGCATAGAAGTCCTCTCGTTTCCAGTTTTCCATCGTCTCCCAACTCTGTTAAGCTGTTCGCATGAAGAACAAGAACATTGCGCTGCTGATAGACTGCGAGAACACCAGCCGCGAGGCGGTGGAGCCGGTGCTCAACGAGCTGGCCAAGTACGGGGTCGTCAACATCCGTCGCGCCTACGGCGACTGGAAAAGCAGCCAGTTGAAGAACTGGGAAGCCCATTCGCTGCTGTTCGCCCTCAAACCGGTTCAGCAATTCGGCTACACCAAGGGCAAGAACGCCACCGATACGGCCATCATCATCGATGCCATGGATATTCTCTACACCAACGAGGTGGATTGTTTCGCGCTCATGAGCAGCGACAGCGATTTTACCCCGCTTGTCGTTCGCCTGTTGGAGAGCGGCAAGGAGGTTTTCGGGTTTGGGCAGAAGAAAACCCCGTCCCCCTTCGTTAAGGCGTGTTCGCAGTTCATCTTCACCGAGGATCTGATCTCCTCAGCGCGAGAACGCGAAGAGGACGCCGCCGCCGAGCCTGCGCCCGTGAAACCGTTGATTGAAGCGGCCAAACCGGCGCAAGCGCAAACCCAAAAAACCAAGAACGAACTGCGCGGCGATACCGGTCTGGTCCGCATGCTTCGCCTTGCCTGCGAGAACACGGCGGGCGATGACGGCTGGTCGCACATGAGTTCAGTCTCCCAATATATCACGAACCAGAAGTCCTTCTCCCCGGTCAACTACGGGTTCAAAAGCTGGAGCAAGCTCATCCAGGCCACCGACCTTTTCGAGGCGGACCTGCGTAACGGTACGGCGATGTATATTCGGGATAAACGCAGGAAAGCGGCACCGGAAAAGAAAGTGTGAAGGCCGCGTGTTGGTCCGCGATTCGGCCGCGGATTCGGCGTTCGTGGCCTTGCATTTCCTCTCCCCCCGCTTGTATACTAAGGCGCAAAAAACGCGACGGTTCACACACAAGGAGCACGCATGAGGACGACACGGTATCTGGGACGGCTGGTTCTGACAACAGGGATGATGCTGACGACCGCACTTTCCGCGCAGGGCATGCGGCAACAGGGACAGGACGCGCAGCAGGTCTGGCTCAAGTTCGAAAAGGAACTCGGCCTGCAACGCGACTTCTCCGTCGAGATGGAAATCCAGACCATGGGGATGACGATGCCCAGCAAGGTTTACCGAGCCGGGGACAAGACACGCTCCGAGATGACCTTGCCGTTCATGAGCATGAAAATCGTGTCGCTGCAACTGACCGAAAACGGCAAGCCCGTCAACTATTCGCTCTTCCCCGACAAGAAGAAATACTGCGTCGATTCCGAAACGGACGGCGGGGAGGACGAAGGGAAAATGGATTACACTTTGAACGATGCGGGCACCGAAGTGTACGAGGGCGTGACCTGCAAGAAACGCCGCATGACCGTGACGCTGCCGGACGGCGGAACTCAGGTGATGGACATGCTTTTTTCACCGGCGCAAAAAAACATGCCGGTCAAGATGACGTCAAACGCAAAGATAAAAACTGAGCCGGATCAGCCGCCGATGGCGATCACGTCCGTCATCCTCTTTAAGAATTACCGGTTCGGCAAACCGGAGGCCGCGCTCTTCACAATCCCCAAGGATTACGTGAAGGCCGCGAACATGCAGGAGGTCATGATGGGCGGTGGCGCCCTGCCGCTTTCGGCGGCGGGCCAGCAGGGCGGGGGGATGACGCTCCCTCCGGAAGCGCTGAAGGCGCTTCAAGAGGCGCAGGCCGAGGCGGCGAAAGAGGCGGAGACGGAAACCGCGCCCGCCGCTACAGGCGCGGAAGCCATGCGCCAGAACCTCCAGAAACTGCGCGGGCTGCTGGGCAAGTAACCTCAGAGAGGGAGGGCGCGATGAGAAAGACAACATGTCTGATGGCGGCAGGTACCATGTTGGCGGCCGGATTCTTTGCCGGCTGCGAAACATTTGAAGGCCATGAGGGCGCGGTGATCGGCTCTGCCGTGGGCGCGGCGGGCGGCGCGGTGATCGGTTCCGCGGCGGCGGGCAGCGGGAACCGCGGCACCGGCGCCGCCGTTGGCGCCGTGGTCGGCGGCGTGGCGGGTGGTGTGGCGGGCGACCAGTTGCACGATAAAAAATAGACGGAAACGTGAAACGCCCGCAGCGTTTATGCCGCGCTGGGCAGGCCGTTAATGCAAGGAAATCACGGTTCCGGCGTTGTCATGCAGGACCCTGAGTATCCCGGTCCCGGAGAAGTGCTCGTTGTTTTTATTCGCGGCCGCGCTGTCGGCCGAGCCGTAGGTGCCTGCCCGCTGCTGCCTGCCGTTGTAGTAAAGATATCCCACCGACTCATTCACGCCCGCCGCGAGATCGACTTTCGCGCCGCCGCCATTCGCCAGATTCAGCACCGCCGTGTCCGCCAGGGCGACCGAGTTCGAGAGCGTCAGCGTGCCGCCTGCCACCACCACGTTGGTGCATGCAAGGCCCAGCGTCCCTGCGCCGGTCACCAGTAGCGTGCCGTTGCTCACAACCACGGTACCGGAGAGGGTGTTCGTTCTGGACAAGGTCAACGCTCCTGTTCCAGATTTCACCAGACTCACCGTGCCGGTGACCGCGCCTTTGAACTCCGAAGCGGAATTCTGGTTCACCGTCAGCGTGGCCGGGGACGCGCTGCCCAGGAAGTAATTCCCGACAACGGCGCATTCGAGTTTGCCGACCGTTTGATCCTGCCCGTTCAGGTCAAAAGACACGGTGACGCCTTCGGCTAACCTCAGCGTGCTTGCCGGCGGGAGGACATTCGGCCTGTCCGTCCGGACAGACGTGACTCCCGCTGCCTCCATGGTTCCCCAGACGTTATTCGTCACATCCAAAATCAGCAGGGCTGTCGAGTGGGCAAAAAAGGTGCTCCCGCCCAAGTGGACAGGGTTTTCCGCGATGCGGATACATGCGCCAGGGTTGGCGGCTACGATCAGGGAGGTTCCAACGCTCGAACCGCCGAGAAGATCGAGCTGTCCGTCCAGACATTTGACGCGTGCCCCGACAACCAGCTTGCCGCGCAAGACATTGGTGCCGCCCGTGCTCCACAAGACACCCTGGAAGCTCGTGCTTTTATCCCCGTGCAATGACAGGTTTTCCCGCACTGTGATGCCGCCGCTCAGAATCAGCCGGCCGCCGTCCTCGACAACCGTTGCGCCGTTGGTGCTGCCCAGCGCGTTGTCGTGCGTGACGCGCAGGACAGCGGTGGTTTTGACCGTCGTGACGCCGTCGTACGTGTTGTTTCCTGAGAGTTCATTCGTCCCAATTCCTGAAAGAGTGAGTGAATAGCTGTCAAGTCCGTCGCCCAAGGAACCCGAAACCTCCAAGGTGGCTGCGCCGGTGCCGTTGTTTGTGAGGCTCCAGACCTGGTTTTCCGTAAAGCGGATGTCTTTTTCGACCCGGTAGGTTAAGGATGTCGGGGAGGGGAGGGTCGCGACAATGCCGCCCGAGCCGAGCGACAGGCTCTCCGCGCCGCCGTCCACGGTAAAGTCGGCGTCCCGGTTGAAAACCATGCCGTACAACTCTGCGGCGGTGTCGACGGTGGCCGTTGCGCCGCCTGTGCCGAACACCGGGTGTGCCGTGCCGTCAAAGTCCGGAGCCGTGTCCCCAACCCAGTTGGCGGCCGTGCTGAACAGCGTGTCCCCGCCCTCCGCGTCCCACGTTGCTGCGACCGGCACGACAGGCGGGCTGGTTTTGACGATCAGCACTCCGCTGCCCGCGAAGTGCCCGTCGGTATGCGTGGCGCCGCTCCCCTCCGCGCCCCAGGTGCCGCTTTTCTGCTGCACGCCGTTCAGGAATAGCGTGTTGACGGTCTCGCTGACGCCGTCGGCGAGGGTCATGGTGGCGCCGTCCTCAATTCTCACCGCCGCGTTATCCGAGAGGGCGGTCGAATTCGAGATCGTCAACATGCCGCCCGCCACTATCACGTTGGTGCAGTTCGCCCCCAGCGCGCCTGTGCCGGTCACCAGCAGCGTGCCGTTGCTCACAATGACGGCACCGGAGAGCGTGCTGGCTTTGGACAAGGTTAATGCGCCTGTACCCGTTTTCACCAGACCTGCCGCGCCCGTAAAGATGCCTTTGAACTCTGTGGTGGAGCTCTGGTTGACCGTCAGTGTGGCGGGCGTGTCGCTGTGGATGGAGCTCGATCCGGTTGCCGAGGTGCAACTGAGACGCCAGACGGTCTGATTCTTGCCGTTCAAGTTGAGCACATTGACGTTGTCCCCCATGCTTAAAGCGCCCCAGGTGGCCAGGACATTGTCCCGGTCCGTACGGACAATGGTGCTCTGCAGAAAGATGGTTCCCCACACGTTGTTCGTCACGTCGATAATCAGCAGCGCGGTTCCGTACAAAGAGACCTGTCCCGCACCGAAGTTGACCGGTTTCTCCGCGATCCGGATGTAGGAGCCGGCTGTGGCGTCAATGACCGTGCCCGCAGTCTGAATTCCCCCGAGAATGTGGAGGCTGCCGGCTTTGCAACTGATGCGCGGACCGCCGGAGAGCACCCCGGTCAGAACATTGCTGCCGTCCATACTCCGCAGCGCGCCCCTCCAATTGGTGTTCGGATCTGCCCCCGCCAGCGAGATCGGCTCCGGCACCGTGACACCGCCACTCAGCTCAATCCAGCCGTAATCCTGGACAAAAGTGGCCCCGTTGGTGCTGCCCAGCGCATAACCGTGTTTGACGCGCAGTGCCCCGCCAGCTTGGACCGTTGTGGCGCCGTCGTACGTGTTGCTTCCCGAAAGCACGAGCGTGCCGGTGCCGCTCTTGGTAAGGGAAAAGGTGGAATCGCCGTCGCCCAGGGTTCCCGTGGCCTCGACTGTCGCGGTGCCGGCCCCATTGTTTGTGAGGCTCCACACCTGGTTTGCGGCGAAGGTCACATCTTCTTGAATTATATACGTTCGCGATGTTGCGGAAGGGAGAAGCGCGGAGAGACCGCCCGCGCCCAGCGTGAGACTCCCCGCACCGTTGGCCACGGTGAAGTCGGCATCGCGGTTGAAGGTCATGCCGGAGAAACTGGCCCCCGTGTCGACCGTCGCCGTCGCGCCGCCCGTGCCGAAGACCGCACGGTCGTTGCCGTCAAAGGCCGGCAGCGTGTCCCCGTCCCAGTTGGTTGCCGTGCTGAAAGTGCTGTCGGCCGCGCCGCCGCCGTCCCACGTCCGGTCTGCCGCGCAGACCGTCACCGCCGTTGCGGCGGCCAGAACCACACTCACTATCCCGCGTTTAGCGTTCATCGCGTGTCCTCCGTTGTTTCGAGGCACAGATAAGATCCGTTTCAACCCTAACTGTTCGTCCGGATCGTCAAAGTTTTCAGTTAATCAAAAGCCGATATTGAAATGAGTATCACATAATTATCAGATCTCGGCAATACCCTGTTTTCCACAAAATCGACCCTTTTTCTGCAAAACATATTACGCATCGAGTTCCGCGAAAAGCATTGGAGCATCGAAATCTTGCGCGGCCAGTGCCTGATCGATATGCGCCGGGGTTCGCCCTCCGACAAGAACCGAGGCCACCCCGGGCTGATGCAGCGCCCACGCCAGCGCGAGACAGATCTGGCTTTGGTTGGCGCGTGCCGCCACCCGTTCCAGTTGTCCGAGCCGGCGATGGGCCTCTTCGTGGAAATAGATGTCTTGATGCCCCGGCACCAGAGCGAACCGCGATCCGGGTTGTACGCCGCGCCGGTGTTTGCCCGTCAGGAAACCGGCACCGAGAGGACTGTACGTCACGAGGGCTATTTCCCGTTCCGCACAAAACCGGCGGAACTCGGGGCTGACGTCGCTCACCGCGAGGTTATGGTTGTTTTGTGCCACGCGAAAGGGTTCCAGCCCGCGCTGTGCCTGCAACGCCACTCCTGTTTCGAGTTGCGTGCGGGTGTAATTGCAGGCCCCCAGCATCCGGACTTTGCCGGCTCGCACAAGGGCATCGAGCGCCGCGAGCGCCGCCGGCGATTCGGCCGTCGCATCCCAGCGGTGGAGATAAAGCACGTTGATCGCCGGGACGCGCAGCCGCCGCAAACACCCTTCAACGGCTTCGTTCATGCGCGCGGGCTGGTAAGGGGGCATAAGTTTGGTGGCCAGAACGAAGGAGTCCGCAGAAGGCCTGCGCGAGGCGACCCAAGAACCAAGGATGCTTTCAGAAACACCCTCGCCGTAGGACGAAGCCGTGTCGAAGAAACGAATCCCCTTGGTCACTGCGTAGTCGAGCAGGACGTGAGCGGCAGCCTCATCAATTTCCCGTCCGAACGTTGCGCAACCGAGCCCAAGCGTACTTATTTTCAGCCGTCCGCCGATTGTCGTCGTCTTCATAGTGGGTGCCTTGCCGTTCTTCGTGTGGCAGAACTGTGCGGGTTTTTCCGCAGACACGCGCATAACGAATGAGGAGCGTAGGCTAATCCGCACAGGTAGGCAAGCGGGAATCGGTCTCCGCAAAAAAAGGCATGGGGGAAAAAACAACACGAAAGAAGAATTCTTTTTTCGCGAACGTTTTCGTTTAGCAAGACGGGTATACTTGAAAAATTAATTGAGGCGGGATCATGTGCGCAGGCCAGTGATTCAGCCGAAAAGCTCATGTTCCTTAACTACGCGACGCACCTTTTTCCATGCCTGAACGCAAACGGTTTATAACGACAACACGTCGCCTGTCAGCGGCTATTACAGCAATGATGTCATCAAGGTGTTGGGGCGGTACAAATACAACGGCGGCCTTGTTCTTCCCGGCGAGACCCTTCCTCCCTCGGACTGCGCGGCGTCGAACGGAACGGCGATTGTCGGCTCCTATCTGCCGAACGCATGGGGACTGTACGACATGCACGGCAACCTGTGGGAGTGGTGTTTGGACTGGTGGGAGAACCCATACAGCGGGGAAACGGATCCGATGGGGCGGGCGGGGGAGAGAAACGCCGGGATGTCAGGGAGGACGATGATGCGGAGGTGTCTGTTTTGTTTGGCGCTGGTTTTGGTGTGCGGGTGTTCGCTGTTCCGGCCCCGTCTACAGGAAATGCCCGTGAGAACGCTCGAATTGCCGCCGGTCAAGGGGAACCCCCGGAACAGCGAAGGCGCGTTCATCACGCTGAAGGACGGCCGTATCATGTTCGCCTACACGCATTACATGGCCGGGAGCGGGGCCGACCACGATCCGGCCCATGTGGCCGCAAGGTACTCTTCGGATGGCGGCAAAACGTGGACGGATGAAGACCGGGTCATCGTGGCGAACGAGGGCGGCATGAACGTCATGTCCGTAAGCCTGCTTCGCCTGAAGAGCGGGGAGATCGCGCTCTTCTACTTGCGCAAAAACGGGGGGGACGATTGCCGCCCTATCGTGAGGGTGTCGGACGATGAGGCGGAGACATGGTCGGAACCGGTCAACTGCGTTGCGGATGTGATCGGGTATTACTGCGTGCACAATGACCGGGCGGTCCAGTTGCGGTCGGGGCGGGTCGTCATTCCCATGAGCCAGCATGTGGTCAGGGGCGAAAAAGGGGACAGTCCCGGCAGCGTGCTGTGTTATTTTTCAGACGACAACTGCAGGACGTGGCGGCGCGGGAAGTCCCGGCACACGATTTTTTCCGCGGCAGGAAAACGCATCGCGGCGCAGGAGCCGGGAATCGTTGAATTGAAGGATGGGCGCGTGATGATGTTCATACGCACGGATGCCGGGTGTCAGTACTTCTCTTGGTCGGATGACGGGGGCGACTCCTGGTCTGGACCGGTGCCTTCGGACGTTTTCAAGGGGCCGCTCGCGCCGGCCTCGATCAAGCGTCTGCCGAAGACCGGCGATCTTCTGGTGGTCTGGAACAATCACACCGGCATTCCGCCCTGTCTTTCAAAAAGTCGGATTCCGTTAAGCGTGGCTCTGTCCAAAGATGAGGGAAGAACATGGCAACACGGCAAGGCGCTGGAAGGTAAAAGGAACGGGTCGTACTGTTATATCGCCATTCATCCGGCGGGCGGGGACGCCGTGCTATTGGGATACGGCGCGGACGGGCTCGCTCATGGACGCATCACGCGTGTGCCGCTTGCATGGCTGTACGCGGATGCTTTGCCGCAGCCGGCCTACCCGAAAGGGTTGACGCTCGACTTCCCGGCTGGGCCGTTTGAGCGGCTGGAAACGAAACTGGGCGTGTGGACGGCGGAACCGGGTCATGCCGAAATTTACAGGGATCTGGGCATCCACCTTTGCGGGGGAACAGACCGGATGTTAACCCTCACGTTACCGCAAGCCGCAACCGTGGAGTCGCTGAACCTTTTCATCACACGGTTCGGAAGCCGCCCGCCCCATCACTTTATTGTGGAGGCGAAGGCGGGGGACGGCTGGCGGAAGGTCTTCGAGCATAAAGAGGACGTCAAGGTAGTCACGCTGCATCCGCTGCAGGTTTCGGAAAAAAGCCTGTTGACGACACAGCTCCGCTTCAGGAACACCTCACGTTACGGGACACTGATCGGGGATGGCGTGACCGTGAAAGAATTCCGCGCCTTCTTTACGGATTAGAGCGGGTTAAGTTGTTTTGTAGCCAGCTTCGATTGTCGGTACGGTTCCCCGAACCGTCCACGGACGCCTCGGGGAGGCGTCCCTACCCGGTGACCGGATAGACGGCCGGGCATTACAGCTCGCGGATACGGATGAAGCGGAAATAAATGGACGCATTGCCGTGCTTGCCTTGGAGGCCGATGCGCCCTCGGGTCGGCAGTTCCGCCCAGGGGCGGCTCAGCCACGACGGGATGTCCGTGCCGTCGGGGTTCTTCTTGGCCGAGACCCATTGCGACAGGTCCGTGTCTACGGTGACCGCCCCGTTCACCGCCACTTTGATGCGCTTGCCTTGCGCGGTCACGGTCATGCGGTTCCATTCGCCGGCGGGTTTCACGTTGTTGACTTTGGGAGGGAGATGGCCGTATAGCCCGCCGTTTTTGGCGAAAGGTGCCTCGTTGGCCCAGCGCGGGTCGTTGTCGTCCAGGATCTGGATCTCCACCGTGTTCGGTATCCAGTTCGCAGTGTCGCCGCAATAGATCAGCACGCCGCTGTTGGCGGCCGGGTCGCAGGTGTACTCGAGATCGAGCACGAAATTCTCATAGTCGCGGCTCGTCCAGATCGCCTCATCCTTGTTCGCGGTCAGGTCGCCCTTGCCGTTGATGAACCATACGCCTTTGGTGAACACGGCATTGTCGAGGTTGAGGTTGAACAGCGACGACCAGTTGCGGGAATCCGGATGGACGGGATCCGGACTGCCGGACGGCCCGGAAAGCGGCCCCCGACAGGATTGCGCGGAACACGCCGCGTCGCCTGCAGGAAAGAAAACGCATCCTGACACCAATACGCATCCGCAAAGCGACACCACCCTGAGAGCACTCATACCGTTCTCCTCATTTTAAGTCGATCCGTCCGCAAAGCTTACGTATCCGACTCTGGAAAAACAATCACAAAACGGGATCTCCCACGCTCCGCCGGCGGAAGGGGGGCGATGTCCGAGCGCCGTCCCCCTGGTCGCGTCCGTCTTTTCCCGCACGGTATTCGCTCATCGTGCAGCCGTAATGCCGCCGGAACAGGACACCGAGATGCGTAGCCGTCTCAAACCCGCAGGACGCGGTAATCTCCGCGATCGAGCGAAGCGTTTCTTTCAGCATCATGCGGGCGTGTTCCAGTTTCTTGAGCTGGATTTCCTCAAGGATGGTATGCCCGAGAATCTGCCGGAATTTCAGTTCCGCCAGACGGCGGGAGACTTTGATCTCCCTCACAACATCAGACACACCAATCCCCGCACGCGCATTGAGCGCGATAAACTCCCGCGCCCGGGAAATCACAATGTCCGTGATGTGAGAGATGTCGGTCGACTGGCGCCCGATGACAGATCCAGGCCCGTACGTGATGGTCCCGGGCTTTCTCACGCTCCCGCGCATCAGTTGATCGAGCAGCAGCATGCCTTCATAACCGACCCGCTCCGCTTCGAACGCGATGCTGGACAGGGCAGGCGTGCAGGTTTCGCAGATGTCTTCGTCGTTATCGACGCCGAGAACCGCCGCCTCTTGGGGAACGTTGATGCCTGCAAGCCTGCAGGCGTCGATGACTTGCCTTCCGCGGGTGTCCGTGGCGCCGAAAAGGGCAACCGGTTTCGGGAGGTTCAACAGCCAGTCGCAGAGTCGCCGGCGGTCCGCGCTGGCATCTCGATCTTTCTTAAAAGTGGCCGTCGGATATACGGAACAGTCAACGCCCTCTTTCCGAAGCACCGCGCGGAAAGCGTTACCCCGGGAGACAGACCATTCCGAGCCGTGAATATCTCCCACATACGCGAAATGGGTAAAGTTAAGGCTCAGCAAGTATTCGGCGGCCATGCGCCCAATGGCCGGGCTGTCGCTCCGGATCAGGCCACATTTTGAAAACGGACCTGCCGGCCGGCACAGTTCTGCGGGCGGCTCGAAAATGACGGTGGGGAGCTTGGCCGAAATCACCGCCTGGATCAGTTCAGGCGTATAGAGACGGCCGATGATGCCGGTACACCCCCACTCCTTCAGGCGCAGCAGCTTCTGCTCGTTGGGGCGTCCCTCGATGAGGTGGATCCCCCAGGGGCCGTGTTGACGGGCATACTTCAGAATACCGCGCCGCAGATCCCGGACGACTTTGAACGAGGAGTAGAAGATAACGACCACTTGCGGAATTGTTCTGAAAACACGGCGCATAGATTGAGAGGATTATGGACAGGCTTGGACGCGCGAGTCAATCCGTGATTGCGCAAATGAAAGAAAAGTTTTTACGCAAATGCAAGTCGCTTTCCCGCATGCTGGCAAGTATAATTGAACACGAAACAATGAGGGCGTCAGTTGTTGGGGTGATCCAGTCAGACAAGGAGAACGTGATGATGAAGAGAAAGACACGTTCGGCGGCTCTTGCGGCTGCGGCAGTTCTTCTGATGGGGGCGGGGGCTTTTGCGGAACCCTCCGCGCCAGTCTTGGTCGACAGCGACCTGCGGGGCGCCCACTGGGGAACGGCGTTCACGAACGCCATCGATCTGACGTGGGACTGGGGCACGAATGCGTTCCAAGCGCGGCTGGACATCGTCGGCATGGACGGGACGGCCTTCACCACGAACTTCACAACGTCCGTGTCGAATTACCTCTGGCGGGCCTTCGCGTCGGGCGTGCCGGCGGCTGAGGACGTGTATGACCTGACGCTGACCTTCTATACGGACGGCAATATGACGGTCGGGGCGCTGACCTCCCGCCTGGCCGTGGTGACGGGCGCGTTCGGGGCAACGGCGGTCAACGCGGTCTCCAACAGCCCGGCGTGGACGAAAGTCAAAGAGAACGTGCTGATCCCTTACGATGCGTCGTTTTCCGGCACGGCGACGAACGCCCTCTCCACGCAGCTCGTGATCGGGCGGCGTGGCGGCGCGGTGCAGACCAACGCTTTCGCGGACGTGGCCGGCTACTACGGCTGGAAGATCCGGCGCGGCAGCTGGGGCTACGGCACATTTGACCTCGCGCTGACGTTCCCCGGAATGACGAACGCATGGACGGCGGAGCTGATACGCCAGACAGACGGATCTATGTACAGCGTGAGGTGAGAAGAGGGAAGTTCTAAAGTGCGTTAGTTCTAAAGTGTATTAGTTTGGAGTCGGGATTTCGGCTCGGGTCGATTCAGGTCGCATCACGTCGATTCCTGTCGGACAAAGAAAGCGGAAGGGAGAAAACAGCCATGACAACAACGATAAAAATGATGTTGGGAAGTTTAGCGGCGTGTCTCGCGCTAGGCGTCATGGCGGCTGAGCCCTCGATCACCGATGTGGTGGTGCGGCAGCGCTGGCCGTGGAGCCGCTTGGTGGATATCAATTATGTGGTGTGCTGTGACAGCACACAAGCGGTGGACGTTCTCGTCAACGCCTACGA
>JAQVSS010000458.1 GCA_028700415.1 Kiritimatiellia bacterium | reverse complement strand
CTCAAGATGGATCTCGGCATCGAGCTGCTCATGGACAAGCCCGGCTGCCTCAGCGCGCCCGGCGGTTTCCTTGAGACCATGCGGCACTACAAGAAGGCCGTTTTCAGCACGCCGCACGGCTCGATCGACCCGCGCGCCATGCGCGGCGAGGTCTATGAGCTGTTCAGCACCGCCCATCCCTTCACCGGCATCCACATCACCGAAAAGGGCCTCGACTTCCTCGAGAACTACATGGCCGACGTGCGTGCCGAGATCGGCTACGAGATCCCGCTGGCGATCGACCACCTCGGGCACATCCCGCTGGAGGACTGCATCAAGCTGGCCCGGCGCTTGGAGAAATTCAACCTCGGCTGGATGGAAGACCCGGTGCCGTGGCAGATGACCGGGCAGTACGTCCGCCTCGCGCAGTCCACCACCACGCCCATCGGTACCGGCGAGGACATCTATCTCAAAGAGAATTTCCTGCCGCTGCTGAAGTCCGGCGGCATCGCGGTGATCCACCCCGACGTGCTTTCCGCCGGCGGCATTATGGAGACCAAGAAGATCGGCGACTTGGCCGAAGAGAACGGCGTCGCGATGGCCATCCACATGGCCGAAAGCCCGGTCGCCTGCATGGCCGCGGTTCATGTGGCCGCCGCCACGCGCAACTTTACCGCGCTGGAGGTTCACTCCGTGGACGTGCCGTGGTGGGAAGAACTCGTGACGGGCCTGCCCAAGCCTCTCGTCAAGGACGGCTTTATCGCCGTACCCAACGCGCCCGGTCTCGGCATCGAGGCGCTCAACGAGGCGCTCATCAAAGAGAAAAGCCACCCGCAATTCCCAGACCCCTGGGCTCCCACCGACCAGTGGGACGCCGAGTGGGCCAACGACCGGCAGTGGAGTTGAGCGTTGAGCGTTGAACGTTCAGCGTTGGGCGTTTCTATCCGAGTTTTAACTCTTCCTCAGGTTTCCGCACGGCCAATACTTTTGTCCTACGATTCACCTGCTCGACCAAAACACCATCAGCCAACAGTGTTGTCACCCAATCCTGCATCTGGACTTTGCGCACATTGAGCGCTTGGGCCAACTTATCGACGTTCAGGGGGCTCTCCAATGCCCGCATGATCAGCGGCGTGACGGCGTCCAGCACCGAGCCGACGGCTTCTTCATTCGCGAGGGGCGGTGTAGTTGGGGACTCTTTGACACACGCGGGCAGAGCAGCTGAAAAGGCGATCGCGGCTTGCGGAACACCTTGGGCTGGGACGGAGGCCTGCGTCGCCATCACAGGCAACTCCGGCTGTATCTCGACATTATTGACAAGACTCGTACCCTCACGAAGAGCTTTTGCAATAGCATCCCGCAATGAACTCCTCAAGCCTTCCGGCGGAAATATCCGCCCACCCTTTCTGAGCAACTCCAAGTTACCTTTCGGAACTTTCGGGCCACTTCGTATGAACAACGGCAGATTCTGCTCACGCTTCAATTCTTCTATGGCTCCTTCCCAAGTTCCGCCCTTGTTATTGTCGGCACTGACGACCAGCCCGAAATCCGCAAGACCATAGATCAATTTGTTTCTTCCCATGGCGTTTCCGACGTTGAACCCGGCTTCGGGGTGATAGGGGGAGATCAATAGCAAACGTCTGTCAGCCAAAGCGTGTCGCGTGTTGCGCTCCACACTCCGCCGCAAAAGCGTATCTGCCAGCACGCCCAAAACAATGCCACCGGCCTCCAGAGCCGCCGACATCGCAATCTGATCCACGCCGCGCGCGCCGCCGGAAACGACAGGCAAACCTTCCCGTGCGCAGCGCTCGGCCACGTCGCGGGCAAAAGCCTCGCCATCCGCGTCGACGTCCCTCGAACCGACGATGGCGAGTCCGCCGCCTTGCAAGAGGGTGCGGTCTCCTGTCCCGAAGAGAATCGGGGGTGCCTTGTCCTTCAAGTGATCCCGATACCGTTTCGGGTAAGTCGAATCGCTTCGGCAGATTACCCAGATGCCGCTCTGGTTCCAGCGTTCGACGGCGAAACCCAACAGGACGCCGCGCCTCAGCAACGCCGTCAGGCGCGCTTCATTCAGCCCGGCTTCTTGGGCTAGAAACGGCACATGCTCAGGAATGAGCAGATCGGAAGGCCGCAGTGTCTTGCTCAAAAGCCACCGTACGACGCGGTTGTACTCACTTTGATTCAAAGGCTCCTCGCCGCCTTCGCCACCCAGATGTCCGCACAGTAAGAGGATTGCTTTTGCATCTTCGCTCATCATATTCATGCTGCACCTCAATCTATCTGCGGAGAGTTCAGCGCGAGAGCCAGCGGAAACACCGCCGCACATCCCGCCTGACGCAACACCGCCGCCGCCACGGTGAACGTCCACCCCGAATCCGTCATGTCATCGATGAGAAAACATGGGGCAGCCGGCACAGCCGCCGGCTCCGCCACGAAAACGCCGTCCAAATTCCGCGCCTGCTGGAAACTGTTCTGCATCTCTTTCTGGGGCGGATTGGCTCGCGCCTTCCGCAGACATGCGTGAAAAGGCAACTGAAGCGCAGCGGCCAACCGCCTCGCGAAGTCCGGCACCAGCTCCGGTCGGTTTAGCGACGGAACGCAGGCCACCCACGCCGCCGCTGGCGTAGGGTTCCATTGCATAATCATCTCCGCGCACGCCCCGACAAGCTCATCGTCGAAGCGCCCGGCCAAGTACTTACCGTCTGCGACCAGCCGGCCCCAGCCGGCATCGCGCCAAAGGGAAAGCGCTCGGCCTTCTTCCGCGCGCAAGGCCTCGCCGATGTTTCCCGTGAAGCCGTAAATCGGCAGCGCGCCGCCCGGAGGCCACTGCTTTCGGGGTTTGAGCGGCTGGTGGCTGCGCTTCAGAAAGATTGCGGCACGATTCGCAAGATCGTGATCGTAAGCCGGGGCAAGCACCGGATGACTGAGACAACCTGCGCATTTGCCGCAGGGCGCGGCGTGCGGATCGTCGAGCGCGCTCGCGAGAAACTCCATCAGGCACCCGCCGTGCTTCATGTATTGCTGCATCTGCGCCTGCTCGTCACGCCGAATGCGCAAAATGGCCTCGATATGCTCTTGGCTGATCTTATAGGTCGCTGCGGCAGCCGTGACGTTGAACTTCGGCCCGATCTTCGTGATGGGTGCAGGGCTCTCCACCGAAAGGTACTTGAGAGCCTT
>JAQVSS010000103.1 GCA_028700415.1 Kiritimatiellia bacterium | reverse complement strand
GTATCACGACCGTGGGACAACTCAACCAAGCCATACTCGAAAAAAAGGCCGACGATTTCGTGCACACCGTCGAGGCGTTGCACGACAAGAAACTGGGGCGCATCGCGGACGAGATCGCGCAGCGTCAGCCGCGCGTCCGCCTCGTGTTGGTCGCGGGTCCCTCCTCGGCCGGCAAGACAACCTTCTCCAAACGGCTCGTCACGCATCTGCGCGTCAACGGATACAAGCCGATCCTGATATCGACCGACAATTACTTCGTGGGGGATGCGCGTAATCCCCGCGACGCCGCAGGCAAGCTCGATTACGAGCATGTCGAGTCGATGGATCTGGCGCGCCTGAACAGCGATCTCCTGCGGCTGATGGCGGGGGAAGCGGTTCAGATGCGCTCGTTTGATTTCAAGAAGAAGGAAGGGTATGACCAGACCGAACCCACGTGTCTGCCCGGGGAGGGGATCATCGTAATGGAGGGCATCCACAGTCTCAACCCGCACTTGACCACCGACGTGCCCCGCGCGCAGAAGTTCCTGATCTACATCAATGCGCTGACGCAGCTCGGGGTGGACAGCAGCAACCGCATTTCGACCACCGATACCCGCGTGATCCGGCGCATGGTCCGCGACCATCAGTTCCGCGACCGGCCCGCCATCGAGACGCTCCGCATGTGGTCCTCGATCGCGCGCGGGGAGAAACGGTGGATTTACCCGTACCAGCATTTGGCCGACGCGGTGTTCAACTCGGCGCTCGACTATGAGTTGGCGGTGCTCAAGCCGTTGGCCTCGCCGTTGCTGAACCAGATCAAGCCGTGGGATGAGGAATATATCGAGGCGCGCCGGTTGTCCGGTTTTCTGCACAATTTCTCGACGTTGGCGCCGGATGTGGTGCCCGGCGATTCGATCTTGCGCGAGTATATCGGCGGCAGCCAGTTGACGTATTGAGGATGGCCTGGCCGGACGGGTCCGGCCGGACGCAAACGAAAGGAAGAGCGCATGAGCAAGGAGCTGGAAGAGGGGACGGTTTTGATGTTGGACTTCGCGAAGATCGCGAAGATCGCCGAAACGTGTAAAGACGCGATTCCCGTGGCGGTGCAGCATGCCGACACGAAAGAGGTGATTTTGGTGGCGTACACCAACGAGCTCGCGATGAAGAAAGCCTTTGCCGAACGGATGCTGATCCTGTGGAGCACATCGCGGAACGTGCTGTGGGAAAAAGGGAAAAGTTCGGGCGAGACGTTTGACCTTTTGGAGGCGCGCGTGAACTGCGAGCAGAATTCCCTGCTCTACATCGTGCGTCCGCGCCGCGGAGCCATCTGCCACACCAAGAACCGGCGGGGCGAGCCGCGCAACTGTTACTACCGCCGCATTGATTTGGATACGCTGGCCCTCACAAATCTGGACCCGTGAGGGGGGGGAGAGGCCCGCGTTTGCGGGTCTGAGGAACGATGACGTACCGTTGTCCATACTGTAAACAGGAGCTTGGCCCCACCCTTTTGGCGCACTGCCCAAACTGTGGGAAAGTCATGCGTGTGCCCGTGAAAACGGATCCCAGGCAGTGGCGTGTCAAACGGCGGGCGCTCAACCGCATCGCGCGCGAGTATGAGCAGAAAAAAGCCGAACTGCAAGCCGTGGTGCCGCCCACGCTGTTCCGGAACCCGAGGTTTTATTTTGGGGCGGTCATTGTGCTTGTGCTGGTCGGGGCCTCGCTTTTCACCGCGACGGACAAGGCGGTCCAGCGGCTGGTGGTGACGCCGCCTATGAGGGCGTTGCGCAACGTGGACGTGTTGGCCGAGGCGCTGGGGCGCTACCGTTTCCATACCGGTTGTTTCCCCGATGCGGAACAGGGGCTGGCCGCGCTGGTGCGCGACCCCCATGTGCCGGGATGGGATGGGCCTTACATCCGGTTCCTCCGCAACGACCCGTGGGGAACCCCGTTCGTGTATGCGTGCGGGGCCGGCACGAACGGTCTGCCGACGCTTTTCTCCTGCGGGCCGGACAAAAAGCCTGGCACGCCGGATGATTTGCGTCCCGACCCTGCCCGGTTCGATCCCGGCACGGTGTGGACCAACGGCTGGGTTTCTGCGGACAAGCGTCTGCCGGGTGTAGTGGTCTTGCCGTCCAATCCGCCTGCCGACGCGAAGAAATAGTGGGGAAAATCGATATCGGTTTTCTACACGTTGAAGAGGAAGTGGACGACGTCGCCGTCCTGGAAGAGATAGTCTTTGCCCTCGACGCGCATCACGCCGGCGGCTTTGGCGCCGGCCTCGCCGTTGAGGCGCACGTAGTCGTCGTAAGCGATCACTTCGGCACGGATGAAGCCGCGTTCGAAATCGGTGTGGATGACGCCCGCGCACTTGGGCGCGGTCCAGCCGCGGTGGAAGGTCCAGGCGCGCGCCTCCTTGGGACCGGCCGTGAAGTAGCTCGCAAGCCCGAGCGTGTGATAGGCCATGCGGACGGTCTGGTCCAGGCCGCTTTCCTTTAGGCCGTAGGAGGCAAGGAAGTCATCGCGTTCGGCGTCGGAAAGCCCCGCCAGCTCGGCTTCCATCTTGGCGGAGATCACCACCATGTCGCAGCCTTTTTTGGAAGCATGTTCCCGGACCCGCGCCACGTGCGCATTTTCGCCGCTGAGGTCGTTCTCGCCCACGTTGGCGCAGTAGATGACCGGCTTGTCGGTGATCATCTGGAGTTCGGCCAGTGTGTTCCCGATGGGGTCGGCTTCGCCGCGCGGGTAGGTGCGGACCGGGTGGCCGGCGTCGAGGTGCTTCATGAGCACCTCCATGTCTTCAACTTCTTTGCGCAGCTCTTTGTCGGCGCGCGCCTGGCGGCCTACGCGGTCGATGCGCTTTTCGAGCGACTGCATGTCGGCGAGCACGAGTTCTGTTTCGATGATCTCGATGTCGCGCACGGGGTCGATCCCGCCTTCGACGTGCACCACGTCGTCATCGGTGAAGCAGCGCACGACCTGGATGATGGCGTTGGTCTCGCGGATGTTGGCGAGGAACTTGTTGCCGAGTCCCTCGCCCTTGCTCGCGCCGCGCACGAGACCCGCGATGTCGATGAAGTCCACGGTCGCCTTGATGATCTGGGCGGGGTTGACGATCTTCGCCAGCGCGTCGAGGCGCGAGTCGGAGAGGGGGACCGTGGCCTTGTTGGGCTCGATGGTGCAGAAGGGGTAATTCGCCGCTTCTGCGTTTTGGGCGCGGGTGAGGGCGTTGAAAAGGGTTGATTTGCCGACGTTGGGAAGCCCAACGATGCCGACTGCGAGTGCCATGTCAAAATCCTTTGGTTTTCAGAAAACCTTAACCATACCATATCCATTCTCAGCACTCCAAGAAATACGCTTTGGCCTAGCCGTTCCGTCTGCCGCTATGCGCGGGCGTCTCCTTGACTATCCGCAGGGAGTGTGTTTCACTAATCACCCATTCTTCCCCTTTCCAGACCTGTCGGGGGAAAGATTCTCGGCGCAGCGGGTGTCCATGGCACGCTGCGTATGCCAAAGGAGTTTACACGATGTTTAGTAAGAGCAAGGAAAAGGCCAATAAAGCGGAATCCTCTGCCCCGGGCGATGCGTCCCCGCAGCCGGCTGCCGCTCCGGAAACGGCGGCGCCTGAGGTTCCGGCCCAGGACGTTGCCGCCACGGCGGCCGAACCGTCGCCCGCTCCCGCCCCTGAACCGCCCCAGACGGTGGCCGCAGAGAAAGAACTCGCGGCCCTCAAGGACCGTTATGCGCGGTTGCTGGCCGATTTCGATAATTACCGCAAACGCCAGACACGGGAGCGTGAGGATTTCATCAAACGCGCCAACGAGGAGCTCCTCGGCGACCTGCTTCCCGTGGTGGATCACCTCGAGCTCGCCCTCGCCAAAACGCCCGACCCTTCCGATCCGTTTGTTGTCGGGGTGCGGTTGGTGTACGATCAGATTGTTGCGCTCCTCAACCGGTACGGACTGACGCCCATCGATGCTAAAGGCCAGCTGTTCAATCCCGAGTTCCACGAAGCCCTGTCGCAGATGACGTCTCCGACGGTCCCGGTTCATGTCGTCATGGATCAGTTCCGCCGCGGCTGGCTTTTGGCCGGACGCCTCTTGCGCCCGGCGCAGGTGATCGTCTCTTCCGGCTCGCCTGATCCCAAGCAGGCGGAAGCCGAATCCGACAGCGTCTCCGATTAAACCCTTCGTCGTCGGCCCTTGTTCCCGGCCGCCGACGTTCAACATGTAACGAATAACAATCAACGTTCTTTCCCTATGGCTAATAAACGCGATTATTACGAAGTGCTCGGCGTCGGCAAAAGCGCGACCGCCGATGAGATCAAAAAGGCGTACCGCAAACTCGCCATGCAGCACCACCCTGACCGTAACCCCAACAACAAGGAAGCGGCGGAGAAGTTCAAGGAGATCTGCGAAGCCTACGAGGTGCTCAGCGACGCCGATAAGCGTCAGCGCTATGACCAATACGGCCATGCCGGCATGAAGTCCGCCTTCGGTCCCGGGGGCTTCGATTTCGGGCGCGACTTCTCCCACATGCAGGACATGGACCTGCAGGATATCCTGGGCAGTTTCTTCGGCGGAGGATTCGGCGACATCTTCGGCGGCGGCGGACAGAGGCGGTCCCGTAATCCCAATGCGGCCCATCGCGGCGATGACCTGCGCTTCGATCTCGAGATCGACTTCGAGGAGGCGCTCTTCGGTTCGGAACGCGAAGTGGATCTTTCTGTCAACGATGCGTGCGAAACGTGCCGCGGCACGGGTGCGGCCTCGGGGTCTTCCCGCGAGACGTGCCGTCAGTGCGGCGGGCACGGCGTGGTCGTGGTCGGCGGCGGTTTCATCCAGATGCGCCAGACCTGTCCCGTCTGTCACGGCGAGGGGAGCATGATCCGCAACCCCTGCAAGAAATGCGGGGGGGCCGGCCGCGTGAAAACCCCGCGCCATATCGCCCTGCGCATCCCGAAAGGCGTCGAGACCGGTTCGCGCCTGCGCCTCGCGGGAAAGGGCGAGAGCGGCCTGCGCGGCGGACCCGCCGGCGACTTGTACGTGGTGCTGCATGTGCGCGAGCATGAGGTGTTCCAGCGGCAGGAGGACGATCTCGTCTGCACGGTGTATGTCTCTCCCGTTCTCGCCGCGCTCGGCGGCGAGGTCGAAGTCCCGACCCCCGACGGTCACGCCCGCATCAAGCTGCCTGCCGGCACGCCCAACGGGAAAGTCTTCCGGTTGCGCGACAAGGGCATGGCCAACCTGAACGGGGGGTATGGGGATCTCCACATCCGCATCGAGACCGAAGTCCCGGCGCATCTCTCTTCCAAGCAGAAAAGGCTGCTCGAAGAGTTCTCCGCGCTTGCCACGCCGGACAATTTCCCTGAGGCGGCGAAACAAAACAAGGCGGTCGACACCTTTTTCGCGCGCCGCGACGCTCTGCTCAAACACACGGCCAAATGACCGGTGAGAAGGGGGGGTGTCATGCACCGCTGTTTCGTGACGCCAGCCGAGTTGCTCGCCGGCGCGTGCACGCTCGGGTGCGATGAGGCGCGCCACCTCCGGACCGTGTTGCGCGTCAAACCCGGCGAGCGGGTGACCCTCTTCGACGGACAGGGGCATACGCGCCTGGCCATCATCACCTCCGTTGAAAAACACGGCCTTTCGCTGACGGCCGAGTCGCCGGCGCAGAGCCACCCGCGCCCCGTTTGCGCGCTGACCCTTTTCGCCTGTGTCAGCAAGGGCAAACGCATGGATTGGACCGTTGAAAAGGCGGTTGAACTCGGTGTCGCGCGCATCGTGCCGGTCATCTCCGACCGCACCATCGTGCGGCTGGACGCCGCCGAAGGCGACGCCAAAACCGGCCGGTGGCTTCGCGTGGCCGAAGAGGCTGCCCGCCAGTGCGGCGCAGTCTGGCTTCCCGAAATCGCCGCGCCTGTCGCTTTCAGCGCCAGCCTGCCGCTGCTAGCCGCCTGCGCCCCGGTTTTCGTGGCCGCACTGACGCCGGAAGCCCGGCCGTTGCGTGCCGCGCTTGCCGGCTGTGCCGCTCCGCCGTCCCGCGCGGGCTGGTTTGTCGGCCCCGAAGGCGACTTCACGCCCGCCGAACTTGCCGCGCTGATCGCCGCCGGCGCCATCCCCGTGAGCCTCGGCTCAAACGTCCTTCGAGCCGAGACCGCCTGCCTCTACGGCCTCTGCGCCCTCAACTGCGCTTGGCTTTGAAACGGTCGGGCAGGCCTTACGGCAGCAGCGAGAGCACAACCTGGTTGACCAGCTTCCCGTCGGCGCAGCCTTTGACCTTCGGCATGAGGAGCTTCATCACCTTGCCCATTTCTTTCTTGCCGGCCGCGCCGCTCTCGGCGATGCACTGGCGCACCAGCACTTCGATCTCCGCGCGGTCGAGCTGCTTCGCCTGATACTTGCGGTAAAGGTCGACTTGCTTCTGCTCCTTCTCAACCAGATCCTGCCGTCCCGCCGCGGCGAACTGCTCAATGGAGTCGGCGCGCTGCTTGAGCGCCTTCGCGACCACCGCGTTGACCGCCTCATCGGTGACCTCCACGCCCGCGTTGACCGTCTGGTCCTTGATGGCCGCGTGCAGCGTACGCAGCGCCACGACCGTTTCGCCCGCCTGCGCCTTCATGGCCTCTTTGATATCGGCCAACAACTGATCCATCATTACGGATGCCATACTAAACCTTCCTTCCGCCCTTGTCAGAACCGAATCTTATCCGATGCCCACCTCTCCTGCAAAGGGCAAACTCGCGTTTTTCCCGTTGAAGCCGTATCCCCGTTACCTGTAAGCTAACGTCATGAAACAGTTCGTTCGGTTCGACAGCGTGGGCGGCGCCAGCGGCGACATGATCCTTTCTGCCCTGACGGCGCTGGGGGCAGATCTGGCGGCGATCGAGAAAACCGTCAACGCCTTTTTCCCCGGTCCGCTCCAATTCTGTTCCGAAGCTGCCTGTGCCGCGGGTCTGAACGGGTTGCGGGTCATTGTTCACGCCGGACACCGCCACCCCGGCGACGGCGAGTGGCTCGACGCCTGTGAGCCTGCCGCCGGGACGGCGGACGGCCACGCGGCGCATCACGGCCACTCCGGGCACGCGCACGCCCACCGCGGGCTGGCGGAAATCGAACAGCTCCTGTCGCAGGCGCCGGCCGCCGACGCCACGCGCGCGCTGGCGCTCAACGTGTTCCGCGCGCTCGCGGAGGCCGAGGCCAAGATCCACGGCAAGACGCCCGGGACCGTCCGCTTCCATGAGGTCGGCGCGTGGGACTCCGTGGCCGACATCTTCGGCGCGTGTCTCGCGCTCGAACAGCTCGGCGTCGCGGGCGTCTCCTGCGGACCGTTGCCGGCGGGCACCGGCACGATCCATTGCGCCCACGGCGAGATGCCCAATCCCGCGCCGGCCACGCAGGAGCTGCTGGAGGGCATGACAATCGCGCAGACCGATGAGCCGTCCGAGCTGGTGACGCCGACCGGCGCGGCGCTGCTGCGCGTCTGGACCCGCACGCTCGAACCGGTGCCCCGCGAGACCACGGTTCTGCGCAGTGCCTTCGGATTCGGAGCCCGCACGCTTCGCGGCCGGCCCAACGTGTTGCGCGCCACGCTCCTTGCCGCAGCCGACGCAGGCCCGTCCGCACCGGAGGACGGCCTGCTCGTGCTGGAAGCCAATCTCGACGACTGCAATCCGGAATGGCTGGGGTCGCTCTCGTCGGAGCTGCTCGGGCTGGGTGCCCTCGATGTGTGGGTCACGCCTGCCACGATGAAGAAGGGCCGCCCCGGCTCGGTGCTGAGCGTGCTGGCGCGGGACGCTGCCGCGGCGGCGCTGCGCGAACGGATTTTCCGCGACACGACCACGTTCGGCATCCGCGATTACGCGGTCCGGCGCGAGACGCTGGCGCGGCGTTTCGAGACCGCCCATACGCCGTGGGGCGATGTGCCGGTCAAAATCGGTTCGTTGCGCGGGGAAGACATCACGGCCTCGCCGGAACACGATGCGTGCGCGGCGCTGGCCCGCGCGAACAACGTGACGGTCCGGCAGGTCTATGATGCGGCCAAACGGGCGCGGTAGTGCCTTATAAACCAACAAGAATGATAAATAACACGTTGTTTCTCACAGAGGCACGGAGACCACAGAGTTTATAATGATGAGATGGCTCTCTGTGACCTCTGTGGCTCAGTGAGAGATGATTCTGGGTTGCGGGCTCTGCCCGCATTGGAAAAGCGGCGAGAAAAGAGGGTGTCCCGGATGTGCGGCCCCGGCTCTTCAGGAGGGGAGAAGAAAGCAATGTCCATAGGTCAGGAACCGGTCGAAATCGCCCGTCTGTTGCGGGACGTGCGCGAAAAAAGACCGCTGGTGCACACCCTCACAAACTATGTGACCGTGAATGATTGCGCCAACGCGCTGCTCGCGGTCGGCGCGTCGCCGGTGATGGCCGACGAGCTCGACGAGGCGGCGGACATCGCCGCGCTCGCGGATGCGGTCGTCATCAATATCGGCACGCTGAACGCGCGGACAATCCTGTCCATGTTCGCGGCCGGCAAGAAAGCCGCGTCGCTCGGCCGGCCGGTGATTCTCGATCCGGTCGGCGCGGGGGCGTCCCGTCTCCGCACCGGGACCGCGGTGAAGCTGATGGGCGAGATTCCCCTCGCGGTGATCCGGGGCAACGTGTCGGAAATCAAGGCGCTGCTCGGCGGCGCCGGCACCACGCGCGGCGTCGATGCCGACGTGAAGGATTTGAGCGCGGGCGGGTTGGGCGGGGTTGCCGCCGCGGCCAAGGCGCTCGCGCTCCGGACAGGTGCGGCCGTGGCTGTGACCGGCCCCACGGACATCGTGACGGACGGGACCCGAACGCTCGCGGTGCGCAACGGCCATCCGCTCATGTCGCGGATCACCGGCAGCGGGTGTATGCTCTCGGCGGTGACGGGCGCGTTTTGCGGGGCAGCGCCCGGGCGGGCGTTCGAGGCGGCTGCGGCCGCGCTCTGCACGATGGGGCTCGCGGGCGAACAGGCGGCAGGGCGCACGGCGGGGGAGAACGCCGGGACCGGAACTTTCCGCGCGTATCTGATCGACAGCCTTTCGCTGATGGATGAGGCGGCTCTTGCCGGAGGGATGAAGATTGAACGGTTTGCGTGATGCGCTGCTTCTGTACGCGGTGACGGACCGCGCGTGGCTTTCCTCGTCGCCCGCCGGGTGCGGCACGCTCGAGCGTCAGGTGGAAGAGGCGGTTCTGGGCGGCGCGACCATGGTCCAGCTCCGCGAGAAGGAGCTGGACGAAGAAGGCTTTGCCGGGTTGGCGCGGCGGGTGAAACGGGTGACGGATGTGCGGGGCGTCCCGCTGATCATCAACGACAGCCTCGAGGTGGCCTTGGCCTCCGGCGCGGACGGTCTCCATATCGGGCAGGACGACGGGGATGTGCGGCAGGTTCGCGCGCGTCTCGGGACGGGGAGAATCCTGGGCGTTTCCGCGCAGACGGTTGCGCAGGCGGCCGACGCGGAGGCCTCCGGGGCGGACTACCTCGGGGTGGGCTCGGTTTTCCCGACTTCAACCAAACGGGACGCGGCGGATGTTTCTCTCAGAACCCTGTCGGAAATCTGTGCGGCTGTCCGCATTCCGGTTGTGGCCATCGGCGGCATTCACGGGGGAAACGCGCGCCTGCTCGCGGGAACGGGAATCGCGGGCATCGCCGTGGTGTCGGCCCTTTTTGCCCGGCCCGGCCGTGTCCGCGAGGCCGCCCAAGAGCTGAAGGCCCTGGCCTCTGAAATCTGCGCGCCGCGCGGCTGTGCCGCGAATGAACGAGGGGGTTAACGTTCAACGCTCAACGCGCAACGTTCAACACTCAAGTTATAGACGAGTCAGTGACGACGTGTGGGACTCAGTCATTGAAACGGGGATGAGCCCATGCGCCCACCGTCTTACCCCTTCTTGCGGGAGAGGTTCCTTTTTGATATATAATGGCTACAACGCGCGGCCTCCATACGGGTGTGGCGCAAAGGGGTACTTTTGAAGAAAACATGTCGTTGGGTCATTTGTTTGTGCGGGGTGGCCTGTCTGCCGGTTCTTGCGGAGGACGTTGGGCGGCCCGCAACAGAGATGGCGGCTCACGAGGAGGCTCTCACCGCCGTTCAGATCCTGGGCGCCTGTGCGAAACTTATCCCCACGGACCGGCTGTTGATTCAGGGCACGCTCACCGTGCGCAAGCTGCGCGGGATCGTGTTGGCGGAGGAGCCGTTCAAGCTGATGATGGACTGGGGCGCGAAGACCCCCACGGCCGAGGTGCTGCTGCTGGACCGGGCGGGCACGTCGCTGGTGGAGCGCGCGGTGCTGACGCGGCCTCTCGGGCAGGCCGCGCAAATCAAGCTCTACAGCGGGGCCGCGCAGACGCCGGTGGAGTCGCCGTCTTACGCCGGGCGCATCCGCGGGACGGACATGACGTGGATGGACCTGACGCTCGACTTCCTCTGGTGGAAAGAGGTGCGCTTTGACGACACCCCGCGCGGGGAGAGCCACAACGGGCGCGACTGCGACATTCTGGTGACCGTGCCGCCCTACCCGATCCCCGGGTGTTCGGCGGTGCGCGTCTGGGTGGACCGGCAGTTGCGGTGTGTGATGCAGGCGCAGCAACTCGACCCGCAAGGCAACCCCGTGCGGAAAATGTGGGTGCAGCGGGTCAAAAAGATGGATGACCGCTGGATGATCCGCGACATGGAGATCGAGACGCTGAACAGCGGACACCGGACCCGGTTATCTGTGGATGACGTTTCCACGCCATGAGTCCTATTCTGCTAGTGTTCAACGGGGTGATGCTGCTGGCCCTCTTCCTGCTCTCCGCTTTTTTTTCGGGCAGTGAGACCGTCCTTTTCTCGTTGTCCCCGATTCAGGTGCAGAGAATCCGTAACCGGAACGCGACGGTCGGGAAACGGCTGGAGACGCTGCTCACTGATCCGGCGCTGATCCTCTCCACGCTGTTGGTCGGCAACACCTTTGTCAACTTCGTGATCGCGAGTTTCGGGTACATGGTGATCGCGAGCCTGGTTCCCCGCTGGGGCGAGGCGATCGCCATTCCGCTCATGACCGTCTCGCTGCTGTTGTTCTGCGAGATGACTCCCAAACGCGTCGCGATCAACAACGCCGAACGGCTCGCGCCGCTGTGTTGCCGCCTCTTGTTTTTCTGGCTTTGGCTGTTGCGCCCCTTCAATGTGGTGCTCACGGCGGGTTCGCGCGTGTTCAGGAAATCGCTGCGTCGCGAGCGCCGGGCACTCTCCAACGACGAGCTGCTCACGGTCGTCGAAGTCGGCGAGGAGCAGGGCGTGCTGGATGCGGAAGAGGTTTCGATGGTGGACGGCATCATGCGGCTTTCCGAATTGAAGGCCAGCGATGAGATGACGCCGCGTGTCGACATGGTGGGGCTGGATCTGGACACGCCCTTGGAGAAACAGCTCGAGACTGCCCGCAAAGCGCATTTTCGCCATTTGCCGGTCTATGTGCGGACACCCGACGCCATCGAGGGGTTCGTCGACACGGCCCAGTTTCTGCTGGACCCGGCGCACGACGCCCGCAAAATAACCGCCCCCGCCCTGTTTGTCCCGGAGAACGTGTCGCTGGATGACCTGCTGATCACCTTTCAGCGGAGCGGCAAGCACATCGCCTGCGTGCTGGACGAGTATGGCGGCACCGCAGGCCTGATCACGCGCGGCGACATCCTGGAGCTGATCACCGTTCCGGTGACGAAAGGGGACGCGGCGGGAAGCCCTTCCATCCGGAAGCTTCAAGGGGACGTCTGGCTCATCGACGGCACGGCGAGCCTGGAAGAGGTTAACCGCCAGCTCGACCTCGATCTTGAGGCGGATGACGCCGACCGCATCGCGGGGTGGATCACCTTCCATGCGGGGCGCTTGCCCCAGGCGGGGCAGGCCGTTGAAGCACAGGGCTGCCGCGCGACCGTGCGGCGGCTGCGCAAACGCCGCATTGATGCCGTCCAGCTTGAGGTGATGGCGCGCCCGGAAGAGGACCCGGAGGAGCTTCCGGAAGGCGACGATCTGATGTATGAGAGCACGGAAGACGAGGGGTTGCCATGAGTGCGGAACTCCACATCTTCGCCATTCTGGCGTGTTTCATGGCCGTCGCGTTCTTTGAGGGAACGGAGACGGGGGTGCTGTGCGTCAACCACGCCCGGCTGATGCATTTGGTCCGGGCCGGGTCGAAGGCCGCCAAGATTCTGAGCGCGTACCTTTCGGATATGCAGCGCTTTCTTGCGACGACGCTGATCGGGTCGAACCTGATGAGCGTGATTCTTTCCACGCTTTCGGCGGGGCTTGCGCAGAAATGGTTCCCGGGGCTTCATCTTGTGCAGACGGTGTGGGCCACGGCGATGGCGTTCATGATTCTTTTCTTCTGCCAATATCTTCCCAAGCTTTTCTTCACGACGCGCCCGTTGCGGCACACGTTGGCGGTGGCGCGGTTTTTCTATGTGATCGAGAGAATGCTTAAGCCGTTGACCGCCGCGATCCTTTTCCTGACGGAATGGCTGGTGCCCAAGAACCGGAAGGGCGCGGAGCAGCGTTTTCTCATGACCCGCGAGTATATCCAGAACGTGGTCAGCGATGCCAAGGACGGTTCGCGCATCACGGCGTTTGAGCGGCTGATGATCAACCGCGTGCTGGCCTTGCAGTCGCAGACGGCCGCGCAGGTGATGACTCCGCTGACGCGCGTCTCGAAAACGACAGAGCAGGCTCCGCTGAGCGCGTGTTACCAGCTGGTGCGCGATTCCG
>JAQVSS010000102.1 GCA_028700415.1 Kiritimatiellia bacterium | reverse complement strand
CCCGTCTTCAAGGTAGAGCTTACGCGCGCACAAATCGCGCAGCGCCGCATAGGCCATGTACGGGCAGACCACATCCGCCCCGAACCCGATCAGTGCCGCAAAATGGTGGACTTCCCGCGGGTCACCCGCATCGACGACAAGCGCCACATGCGCCCGCGACTGCTGCCGCACCAAATGCTGATGCACCGCCGAGACCGCCAACAGCGAGGGAATCGGCGCCCAGTCACGGCTCGCCCCGCGGTCCGAGAGGATCAGGAAAGTCATCCCCTCCTCGACAGTCGCTTCGGCCTGGACACACAGCGCGTCCAGCGCCGTCTTTAAAGACCGGGGATCCCCGTTTGCGGCGAACAGCATCGGCAGCGTCACGCTGCGGATCACACCGTTCTCGGCCGTCCGCAGGGCGAGCAGTTCCGCCTCGGTCAGCAGCGGCTGCCGCACCCGCAGCAGACGGCAAAGCTCCGGCGCCTCGGCGAGCAGATTCCCGCGTTTGCCGATGTAGGACACCAGCGAGGTGACCAGCTCCTCCCGGATCGCGTCGAGCGGGGGATTGGTGACCTGGGCGAACAGCTGATGGAAATAGTCGAAAAACAGGCGCGGGCGTTTGGAGAGCACCGCGAGCGGCGCGTCGTTACCCATCGAGCCCATCGGCTCGGCGCCGGTACGCCCCATCGGGGCGAGCGTGATCTTCAGGTCCTCCACGCTGTAGCCGAACAGCCGCTGGCGCGCCGCCAGCGCATCGCCCGTCAGCGCGAGCCGCGCTTCTCCTTGCGCCCCGGGCAGGGCTTCGAGACCCATCAGGTTCGCAGCGAGCCATGCCGCGTATGGTTTGCGGTTGCTGAGCTGCGCCTTGATCTCCTCGTCATCGACGATGCGCCCCTGCTGCGTGTCCACCAAAAACATGCGCCCGGGCTGAAGACGCCCCTTGCAAACGATGTTCGCGGGGTCGATCTCCAGCACGCCCGTCTCCGAACCCAATATCACCAGCCCGTCCTTGGTCACGGTGTAGCGCGACGGGCGCAGCCCGTTACGGTCGAGCACCGCACCGATGACCTGCCCGTCCGTGAACGGGATTGAGGCCGGACCGTCCCACGGTTCCATGAGGCAGGCGTGATACTCATAAAAGGCTTTCTTCTCCGGGCTCATCTCCGTGTGGTGGTGCCACGCCTCGGGGATCAGCATCATCACCGCATGGGGCAGGCTGCGGCCCGCGTGGTAGAGCAGCTCGATGGCGTTGTCGAGAATCGCGGAGTCGCTCGCGCCTTCAGTCAGGATCGGGAAGAGCCGCTCCAGCCCCGTGCCCAGCAACTCCGATGAGAAAAGGCCCTGCCGCGCCTTCATCCAGTTCATGTTGCCGCGCAACGTGTTGATCTCGCCGTTGTGGCTGATGAAGCGGAACGGCTGCGCCAACGGCCAGGCCGGGAAGGTGTTGGTGCTGTAACGCTGGTGAACCAGGGCCAACGCGGAAGCGACGAGCGGGTTCTCCAGCTCGAGATAGAACTTCGCCACGCGGAAAGAGCGCATCAAACCTTTGTACACAATCAGCTTGGACGAGAGGCTGGGCAGATAGAACTGCCCGCGTCCATCGAGGCTGCCCAGGCGGATCTCGTTTTCCGTAAGCTTGCGGGCGATAAAGAGCTGACGGTCCAGGTGCTCCGCCGCAACTTTTCCGCGCCCGACAAACACTTGCCGGATGAACGGCATCGTGCTGCGGCCCAACTCGCCGATCGCCTCGGGGCACACCGGCACATCGCGCCAAGCGAGCGTCACAAGGCCCTCGTCTTTCAGATGTTTTTCAAGCGCCCGCTCGCAGACGCGCCGACTCTCCGCGTTCTGCGGCAGGAACACCATGCCCACCCCATACGAACCCGCCGCGGGCAGCCCTTCCACGACGGAACTGAAGAAGGCGTGCGGGACTTGCAGCAGAATGCCCGCGCCGTCGCCGGTCTCGGGATCGCATCCGGTCGCGCCACGGTGTTCGAGGTTTGCCAGCACGTGGAGCGCCTTGACCACGATATCGTGCGACTTCTCGCCCTTCAGGCTGCACACCATGCCGACACCGCACGCGTCTTTCTCGAAAGCGGGATCGTACAGCCCTTGTCGCCCCGGATAATAACCCGCATCGTCCTTTGTCATGCACCCCTCAACACACGTTTCATCCTTCCGGCATCCCATTCCCTACTGCATCAACACGCCATACCGGTGGTGCCGGTCTTCCAAGTTCTCGGGACCGTTACGCTCCAACGCATGCCTGCAAACCACATGCTCCGTGCCGCACACGTAATGCCCGTCAAAACAGCCGAAACAGAAATGCTCAGGATTCTTCAGCACCGAGCGCAAACCCTCCAGGCTCAAATACCCCACCGAGTCCGCCCCGCACAACCGCCTGACCTGATCCTCGGACCGGCCTGCGGCCACCAGTTCGGACGCCTCGGGGAAATCGATCCCGAAATAACACGGATGGCGCGTGGGCGGGCACGCGATGCGCACATGCACCTCTTTCGCGCCCGCACGCCGCAGGACGTCGATACGCTTCTGGATCGTGGTGCCGCGGATGATCGAGTCGTCCACCAGCACCACGCGCTTGCCGTCCACCACCTCGGGGACGACCGCCAGCTTCAGGTCCGCGCTGTTCCGGCGCGAACGCTGCGTCGGCATGATGAAGGTCCTCCCGATGTAATGGTTACGGATGAACCCCATCTCGAACGGGACGCCGCTCTCGTGCGAATACCCCAACGCCGCCAGCACGCCGCTGTCCGGGATCGGCACCACCACGTCCGCGCCGGACGGGTGCTCCTGCGCCAGGCGCCGCCCGATCGCCGTACGGACCGTGTACACACTCTGCCCAAAAACATGGCTGTTCGGGCGCGCGAAATAGATGTGCTCGAAAACGCACTGCCCGTAACCGCCGGCCGGCACATCCGCAAACCGCAGGCTTTTCATGCCGTTGCCGTCCAGCTTCACCAGTTCGCCGGGGTTCACATCGCGAATGTACTCCGCGCCGACCTGCTGCATGGCACAGGTCTCGCTGGCCACCATATACCCCTTGCCGAGTCTGCCCAGCGAAAGGGGCCGGATGCCCCACGGATCGCGCGCCGCATACACGCAGTTCGGGCGGGCGATCACAAACGCGAACGAGCCGCACAGCTCGGCCAGCGCATTGCGGATGCGGTCTTTCTGACCGAAAAAGGCGGGATCGGCCAACTGATGGAGCAAAATCTCGCTGTCCGTCGTGGTCTGAAAAATGGAGCCCTGCTTCTGATACCTGTCGCGCAGCTCGCCCGCGTTGACAAGGTTCCCGTTATGGGCGATCGCCCACATGCCGTCGCGGCATTCGCCCAGAAACGGCTGCACGTTGACGGAACGGGAAGCGCCGGTCGTCGAATAACGCACATGGCCAATACCGGTTCTGCCGGGCAGATGCTCGGTGAAATCACCCGTGAACACCTCGCTGACAAGACCCATGCCTTTACAGAAATGCATGTTCTTGCCGTCGGAGACCACCATGCCTGCGCCTTCCTGCCCGCGGTGCTGCAAGGCGAAAAGCCCGTTGTAAAGGGTCATCGCGGCGTCCTCTACACCGTACACCGCCACCACACCGCAATGCTCCCTCGGCCGCTCAGGCTCAAGGGCTTCCGCTCGTTTGCCACAGGACACATTCATACGGAACCCTTTTAAGCACCACTCATGCCAACCTAAGAAGAACAGTTGATGATTAGCCGCAAGGAACGCAAAGAACTCAGAGAGGTGGGAAAACCGGAGGGGCAAAGGCGTTTCGTAGATTTTTCTTTGCGGTCTTTGCGTTCTCTGCGGCTATTGTAGTGTTTCCACGGTTACATTTTTGTTGCCGCCCCTGCTCCAAAAAAGTCGCTCCCAACAATTCTGTCTCGCCGCCTTTCAGCCTCGCCTGCGGGCTGTGACAAGAAGGTCCCCCGTCAGACGCCGCGCTTTGCGAGCAGGACGAATTCCGCTGTGACCTCGGCACACGGCACGCCCGCCGCATTGGACACGACGGCCTTCACCGTCAGCGTGTGGTTGCCGTTGGCTTTGCGCAGGGGGGCGCCGCAGGCAACCGCCGTTGCGCGACCCCCCGACACAATACTCTTGAGGTAGCTGATGGAGGCGGTCTTGGCCACCAGATGACCGGAGAGGCCGCCTTCGGAGAAACCGCACTCCGCCGCGCGGTACGCCGCAACAATCGCACCCGCATAGATAGACCCCGCAAAAAGGCAGCCTTTATCGTTCAGGTTGTATTCGAACGGAATACACACCTCCGCGTTTTCTTCGTGGAGGTGGAGGTTTTCGGCGGCGGGAATATTCATATCCGTTCACTTCCGTCGCATTTTCGGGCGCGGCCTCTTCCTAACGTTCTAAAAGTTCCCGGCCTAAACAACGGCTCGCTTCTCATCCGGCTTCATGACTGCACCTTAAAACATTCCTCATCCATTTGCGGATCCAAGGTACTGGGCATCGCCGAAGGCCAGCATCGGATAAAAGATGAAAGGCAGGAAGATCAGCCCGAGCACATACCCGCCGCCCTTGCCAAAATTATTGGCGATGCCCGCCAGTGTCAGGATCATGATGATGATGTTCACGAGCGGGATGAACATCAGGAGCAACCACCAGCCCGGCTTGCCCGCGATTTTCAACATCACGTAAATATTGAAGATCGGGACGATAACCGACCAGCCGGGCTGGCCTGCTTTTGTGCATACCCGCCACATGGAGACCACCATGAAAAGTGCGAAAACAACCTCAACCAGCAGGATCATTCCCACCGGAGCCATCGTTGCCGTATCGCTCATAACCCGATCCCTTTCTCTTGTGTGTTGTCCGTCGGATGCTTGGTTCCACACCACACCATCCGACAAACCACGGTTGCGCTAAGGTTAAACGCGGCCGACCCTTCCGGCAAGCACTTTTCCTCACCGCCGCAGCCGATCAGGCCGGGGCAACGATCACAACCGCCATGTCCATCACGTTGGTGCGCGTCGGGCCTGTGCGCACATGCCCGCCGGCTTTTTGGAAAAAGGGATACGAGTCGAAGGCGCGCAGGCTTTCCCCTGGATCGATGCCGATCCGTTCGGCCTCCGCGCAGGTGTTTCCGTCCACCACCGCGCCGGCCATGTCGGTCGGCCCGTCCGTGCCGTCCGTTCCCCCTGCCAGCACGGCGATACCCTCCCGCCCGCGCAGGAGCAGGGCGGCCTTCAGCGCCAAATGCTGGTTCCGCCCTCCCAGCCCGCCGCCTGTGACCTGGAGGGTCGTCTCGCCACCGAACAGCAGGCAGACCGGTTTCTGGACATCCCCGCGCACTTGCGCCTCACACGCGGTCCTGACGATCTCCGCGGCGGCTGCCCCGGTGTCCCCTTCGAGCCGGTCCGTCACAATCCTAACCGCCAGGCCCCGCGATTGCGCGTATCGTGCGGCAGCCTCCAGGGCAATCCGGTTGCTGCCGATGATCCGGTTCATTGTCCGCGCCAAAGCCGGGTCGCCTGCTTTCGGCGTCTCGGGGATGCGTCCCGCCACGCCGCCGTTCAACACCTCCAGAAGTTGCGGGGGCGTCCCGGCTTCGAGCCGGTATTTCCGGAGGACGCCGAGCGCATCCCCGAACGTCGAGGGATCCGGCACGGTCGGCCCGGAGGCGATCACGTCCAACGGGTCGCCGACCACGTCCGACAGGATCAGGCTCACCACCTGCGCGGGATAGGCGAGCCGCGCCAACTGTCCGCCCTTCACCCGGCTGAGGTGCTTGCGCACGGCATTGATCTCACCGATGGCCGCGCCCGAATTCACCAGCGCTTTCGACAACCTCATCACATCGTCCAACGTGCCGCCCTCCGGCGCGTCCGCCAGCAACGCGGAACCTCCTCCCGACCACACGCACAGCACGAGGTCGCCTTCGCCGGCCTCCCCGCAGAGCCGCATGATCTTCCGCGTGGCGTCCACCCCCGCCTGATCCGGATACGGATGCGCCGCCTCCATGATCTCAACTTTCCGGCAAGGTGCGGCATGGCCGTATTTGACCGCGACCGCCCCGCCCGTCAAACGGTCGCCCAGCACCTCTTCAAGCGCGAGAGCCATCAGGCCGGACGCTTTGCCCGCCCCGACCACGAAAACCCGCCGGATACGGCACAGGTCAAACACTTGCCCGCCGATATCCAGCGCCCCCTCTTCCAGTCTGACGCTGTCCCGGATCAGCCGGTCCGGGCGGACGCCCGCAATCCCGGCTTCAAAACAGCCGCGCGCGAGCGCCTTGCCGTTTACGGTCACCGGCACACCCGTATCCGCACGTTCCGCATCGTAAGGATTCATCCGATCCCTGCCCCCTGTTCGAAATGGCATGACGCCCTCAGCGTTCATTTCATCAAAATACCCGTTTTCCACAAAGGATGCAAACGTAGCTTTTCTTCATCCGATTGACACAAGACCCGGCTCGACCTGCCGCAACCTTCCCGCTATGCTTAAAGGCGCTGGAGGTGCTTATGCGATTACTAGCCATTCTGCCGGGATCGGGCGGATCCTTTTACTGCCAGAACTGCCTGCGTGATCTGGCGGCTATTGAGACGTTGCGCCAGCGCGGCCATACGGTCACCCTGATGCCGCTCTACCTGCCCGCGACCACGCTCATGCGGCAACCCTCGGAGATCCCGGTCTTCTATGGCGCGGTCACGCTCTACCTGCGCCACCGCTTTGCCTTTCTCCGGCGTTTGCCGCGCGCCTGGTTCAAGCCGCTGGACAGCTGGCCCGTCCTGCGTCTCGCAGCCCGTTTCGCGGGTTCCACCACCGCCTCCGGGCTGGAAGGCCTGACCCTCTCGATGCTGCGCGGGCCGGACGGGCGGCAGGCGGACGAGCTGCGGCTCGTGGCAGAATGGATCGCGGGGCTGCCGTCCAATGAGAAACCCGACGTGATCGTGTTGTCCAACGCGCTGCTCGCCGGTTTGGCCAAAACGCTGAAACAGGCCGCGGGCTGTCCGGTCGTCTGCTGGCTGCAGGACGAGCACGTCTGGACGGACGCCATGGAACCCGGCCTGCGTGACGCCGTGTTGCGCGTCATGTCCGGGGACGCGCGTGAAATCGACGGTTTCATCGCCGTCAGTTCCTTTTACGCGGAGCGCATGGCAAAACTCTTGTCGCTGGATCCCGCGCGGCTGCACGTCGTTTTCCCGGGTCTTGACCCGAAGGACTACGGTTCATCCGATGTGTCGCGTCAGCGCGCGACCGTCGGGTTTCTCTCCCGGCTCTCTGCCGAAGAAGGGTTCGACCGCTTTATCGACGCCTTTCTGCTCCTGCGCCGCGACCCGCGCTTCACAGGCGTGCGTCTTTCCGCGACCGGCGGCCCTTCGGCGGACAAACGTTTTCTAAAGCGCCAGCTCAAAAAACTTTCAGGGGCCGGCCTGCTGGCCGACGCCGACATCTCTCCCCAGCGTTTCGTCAAAGACCGGTTCGGTTTTCTCTGCGGGCTGACGCTCCTCTGTGTGCCGGGGGGATCATCGCCGGAAGCCTTCGGGTACTACGCGATCGAAGCCATGGCGTCCGGCGTACCCGTCGTTTTGCCCGCGCAAGGCGCCTTCCCCGAGATCGCCGCGGCCGCCGGATGTGGCGTCCTGACCGCAGACACCACGCCGGAAACCCTCGCGCAAACATGGGCGGCGCTGCTTTCCGACCCCGCCCGCCTACACCGCGAATCTGAACTCGGCCGGGCCGCAGCCGCGACCGTCTTCTCCCAAAAGGCCTCCGCCGAGGCCCTGGAGGGCGTGCTGTGCCACTCTTTTCCTGAGAACCCTTTGCTCGGGGCACAATGAAAAAGGACGTGCCCGTTTCTGGACACGTCCCTCTGTCAGGCATCCGGACAGAATCTTTTACAGTTCGCGGATGTAGATGTTCTTGAACTCGAGCGGGTCACCGTGGCACTGCAGCTCGATCTGCTCCTTCGGGAAGATGGGCTGCTTGCGGTCCCAATAGTTCTCCAGAACCGTGTTGTCCACCACCAGCACGCCGTTGAGTTTCACGGTCACCTTCTCGCCGACCATCTTGATGTAGAAGGTGTTCCATTCGCCGGCCAGACGGTCCGCAACCACCAGCGCTTTGCTGGGATTGTTCTTGTTGTTGTAAAGTCCGCCGGAACCGATGTTCCACTGATTGTGCGCGTCCCAGATCTGCACCTGGGGCGAGCCGCGCAGGTAAAGCCCGCTATCGCCGCGGACCGACAGCAGGCGCCAGTCGACAAACATTTCGAAGTCGCCGTAATCCTTGGCCGTGGCGAGGCTGTATCCCTTGCCGTCAAAGAACAGCGCGTTGTCGCGGATGTGCCAGTGCTGAGCCGCCTCCTCGTTCGCGATTTTCTGGATCTCGGCGCGTTTCTCGGGTGTCGCCGCCTGCCGCACGAGGGGGTTGTCAAACCTGTCCTTACGCGTCACGCCCTTCCAGTTGGTCAGATCCTTGCCGTTGAACAGCGTCGTGAAGCCTTCCGGCGCTTTGTTGTCGCCGGAACGCGCGGGCGTGTAGTCCGCCGGGACCTCTTTGATGCGGATGTTGCGCCAGTCGACGCGGAAACCGTGCCCCAACCAGCCGATGTGTCCCTTCGCATTATGCAGGCCGGGATGCTGCTTGCCATCCATGGGTTCCTTGATCGTTGAAAGGTCCGTATCGACAATCACGTCGCCGTTGAGGATCACGGTGATCTTCGAACCGATCGCGCGCACTTCCTGGAAGTTCCAAGCGCCAACCTTTTTCTGTGAGCCCCGCTTGGCCGGCACCACGCCATAGACCGAGCCGTGGTACTGATACGGCTTCAGGGTCTTATACATCGAGCCTGAGTCGTCCAGGATCTGGAGTTCCATCCCGTTGTACGCCGCATTCCCCGAGGCCGGGCAGCGGATGCCGAGCCCGTTATTGGAGTTGGTGTACAGCTGAAACTCAAAGCGGAGGATGAAATTGTCGTACTGCTTTTCCGTCAGCAGATTGCCGCCGATTTTCGGATTGCAGTAAATCATACCGTTTTCAACCGCATACCCGTTCGTCGCGCCGATCCAGCCCGACAGGTCCTTGCCGTTGAACAACGAGACAAAGCCTTCCTCCAGGACGTCGGCACCCCAGGCCCCCCCCGCTATCGCGCACGCCGCCACGGCGCAAACCAAACCTTTCTTCATATTCTCCCTTTCTTTCTTTTCAGGCCTGCGGATTCCTCCCCGCCCGACCCGTACTGTGCATTACTGTACCGTTATTCCGCGCCGGAATGCAATCCCGGATTGCGCGAAACCAGGCGCCTATCCCCGTTTCACTGACTTGGGGTCAGGCGAAGGGAGAGAAGTAGGCCGTGGGCAGTTTGGAGTGCGGGGGCACATCCTTGCAGACCGGATGTCGCACGGCACAAACGGCAGGAACGCCGCGGGTGAGGATGTCGTCAAGAAGCTCCGGGACAAGTATGCGGACAACGTCGAACGGTCACGCGACCTCGGCGTCATGCGCGCGCTGCACCTCCAGCTCGAGCAGGGGGCGGATATCTACCGCTTCTACCGGCTCCGTAGCGAGGCCGTATTCCAAAGCCGCATCTGCGGCAATTCCGCCGCGGCGCTTGCGGCGGTGAAGGCGATGAGGAAGATCAATGACCGTGCGAAAGAGATCACGGACGAGATGGACGACCTGTGCAAGGCGGATTCACTCCTCGGCTTCCATTCTGAAGCTCAGGCCTACCTCTACTTCCCGGAGCTCTTCGCCTGGCGGCGCGGCAAGCTCGACAAATCTGCCGCGAGACTCGATGCGATCATGTCGGTATTCAATGCAGGCGGAGCCTATCCCGAATCGGAGTTCGAGAAAAACGCCGCGCAGGCGAAGATTGGCGAGTGGAACGAGGGGAAGGGTCTGCGCTGGAAGGCGGAGAAGACCGCTGCTGGCGGACTGGAGCTGGTCTGCGAATACGGAGAGCTTCCGGACAACCTCATCGTCTCGATGACCGACGCCGTTGGCGTAACGTATCCCATTCGTGTCCTTGTCCGCAAGGACACGGGCAAGGTTGAAGCGTTCCCGAGCGATGCGTGTGAAGGTTCGGTTGTGAAAATAAATGGCGTAAACGTTCTTAAGCTGTCGTTCCCCGCCGGTGTCTGGCATGGCGACGCGCGGCTTTTCCCGGCGTGGATCTGTTTCCTCAACGATGCTTATCCACCGGCATGGGCGGATGTCCTCTGGCCGAACGAGGGCAAGAAGATGTGTAACCGGCTCAATCTCAATTGGGTTCATGGTGACCTTTGCGGCAGGCTGTCGCATTGATAGAAGGCAAGCGCGTAATCTTAATCGGCCCCCTCGGGTGGACTTCCGCCGTCCGGCCCAAGTCAGTAAAACGGGTGCGCCCGTGCGGGAAGCCGGATTGCCCTGACCCGGAAAACCTGCTATATATCAGAGTGTCGTTTTTAAACCGGAACTGATCGTGCGCGGCCGACTTATGTTATCTTCCCTCCAACTCCAAGCCATCGCCACCCTTGCGGCACGCCGCGCGGGCGAACATGTCCTTGCCAACCTCCACCGCCGCGGCGACGCGAACTCCATCCTGCGCTCTGACGTGAAACACAAGCTCGACGTCGAGGCGCAACAGACCGCCACCGCCGTCATCTCCTCATCCTTCCCGGGCCATGCGGTCCTTGGGGAGGAAACCTGCGACGCGCCCCTGCCCGAAAGCGACTACGTCTGGATCATCGACCCCATCGACGGCACGATCAACTTCTTTCACGGCCTCCCCTGGTGGTGCTGCTCGGTGGCGGCGCGTTTCAGGGGGCAGGCGATCGCGGGGGCCGTGTTTATCCCTGAGCTGAACCAGATGTTCGAGGCGACCTTCGACGGACCCGCCCTGTGCAACGGCCAGCCGATCCGCGTCTCGCAGACAGACCGGATCGGCCTCGCGATGCTGGCAACCGGCGCGGACAAATGGGACCTCGGGGAGCACGCCTTCAAATTCATGCGCAAGGTCGCGGAGATCGCGCAGCGGCCGCGCATCCTCGGCGCGGCGGCCGTGGACATGTGCATGGTGGCGGCGGGAAAGCTCGACGGCTACTTCGAGTCCGGCATTTACGTCTGGGACATGGCCGCCGCGAGCCTGATCGTCGAACGCGCGGGGGGAACCTGCGAGATCCTCAAGGCTTATCCCGACCACCGCCTCTGTTTCCTCGCAACCAACGGCCTTCTCCATGCGGCATGCCGCGACGCGCTTCTCCCGCTTCTCGGCCCCGCGCAGCCCGACAGGAGGAAAAGCCCCGGATGAAAGTGCCCTTCTCCGATCTGACCTCCTATTATGTGGACCGTTACGACCGGCGCGCGATCAATCTGCGCGAGGCGGGCATACCCGAGTGCGTGGTCCTGGGATGTTCTGTGTATCGCCACGCCTATCCTCCCTTGCCCTTGCACCATCATTTCGGGGTGGCCGAACTCGCCTATGTTGAGACGGGACATCAGCCCTATTACCTTGGCGGCCAACGTTTCACCCTGCTCGGCGGCGAAGGCACCGTCATCCCGCCGGGCGTTCCCCACAGCACCGACGGGCACCCCTCCTATCCCGGGAAAAAGACGTGGATCCAGCTGCGTCTGCCGAAAAAACAGGGGGCGCGTTGGCTGGGCCTCTCCGCTTCCGAAGCCGAGCCACTCCTGAACATGCTGCGAAGCCCGGCCAACCCCTGTGCGAAATGGCCTGCGGACTTCGCCCGCCGCACCGGCATCCTCTTCTCACTCTGCGGCCGGCCGGCGAGCCCTGCCCGCACAGCCATGCTGCGCACGAACCTGCTCGTCATCCTTTTTGACCTGCTGGACCTGAACCTCCCGGACACCTCACCTGCTTATCAGACGCGCATCCGCAAAGTGATCGCGTGGGCCGAATCGCAAACCGCCGCCACCGTCACCCTCGAACAGCTCGCGGCCGTGTCCGGGCTCTCCGTCTCCTGCTTCAAGCGCGTGTTCAAAGACATCACCGGCATCCCGCCCCACGCCTTCATCCTGCGCAAGCGCATCGGACGCGCCCAGGCCCTGCTGCACGAAGGCCACCACTCGGTCACCGAAACCGCCCACGCGTGCGGGTTCGCCTCATCCCAGTACTTCGCGACCGTCTTCAAACGCATCACCGGGCTCACCCCGAACAACGTGCTGCATAACCGCACCTTCGCCCTGCCAAAACACGCCGACGGCCAAGGGGGCTGACCGCGGAACCACCGGAAGGAAACGGACATGAACGAACCCAAACGGGTCACCATCACCTACCGCGTGCCGTATGCCGACACCGACCAGATGCAGGTCGTCTATTACGCGAACTACCTGACGCTGTTTGAACGCGCCCGCAACGAGCTCATGCGCGCCTGCGGCTACACGTACCGCGAGTTGGAAACAGGCGGGTTCGCCCTGCCGGTGCTGGAAGCGCATGTCAACTACCGCGCGCCAGCAACCTACGACGACCTCTTGGAGATCACCGCGTGGTGCAGCGAGTTTAAAGGCGTGCGCCTGAAAATCTGCTGCGAGGTCCGGCGCGACGGGAAACTGCTCGCGGAAGGCTACACCGTCCACGCCCATGTCGGGTTCCGTTCCCTGCGCCCCATGCGTCCGGTCCCTGCCTTCCGGGCCGCGCTCGGGTTTGCGGTCCCGGACGCCCGGGCGCATCCCCGTTTCATTGACTAGGGTCAAGCGGCAGAAGCCCGCAAGAGGGAGCCGATTAAGATTAGGATAAAGATTACGATTATGATTATGAAGGTAACCGTCCCGTCTTAATTCTAATCGTA
>JAQVSS010000457.1 GCA_028700415.1 Kiritimatiellia bacterium | reverse complement strand
GTGGTCCCCGCATACGCGGGGGTGATCCCTGGCGCCCGATAATCTTGTCATCGGATGACAGGTGGTCCCCGCATACGCGGGGGTGATCCCCATCCGCAATAGCATATGACACGCCGTTGTACGTGGTCCCCGCATACGCGGGGGTGATCCTTGGATATTGCTGTGTAATCGTTGTACCTACTGGTGGTCCCCGCATACGCGGGGGTGATCCCATACCGGATGACATTATTGTTGATCACTATAGGTGGTCCCCGCATACGCGGGGGTGATCCCTACCTGGAAAAACCCACGCTTGACACGATCAAGTGGTCCCCGCATACGCGGGGGTGATCCCAAGTTTATCTGTACCGGTGTTTATAGCATTTGGTGGTCCCCGCATACGCGGGGGTGATCCCGGGCGTGTCCCGTCCAGCAGGTAGTCGTAAAGGTGGCCCCCGCATACGCGGGGGTGATCCCATCGACCCGACCTTTGGCTACGCGCAGATCGAGTGGTCCCCGCATACGCGGGGGTGATCCCAAGAAGCGCATACTCGCAACACAGAACATTTGGTGGTCCCCGCATACGCGGGGGTGATCCCTTGGCGCGGTAGTCGGGGTCGGAGGTGACAGGGTGGTCCCCGCATACGCGGGGGTGATCCCGCCTGCGTTTACGTCGTCAGCGAAGCCCTGCGGTGGTCCCCGCATACGCGGGGGTGATCCTATGCAGTGATGGATGTCGGTCATCATGAAAAGGTGGTCCCCGCATACGCGGGGGTGATCCTAACCGTCCGGCTCAATCGTGCTAAGGCTCAACGTGGTCCCCGCATACGCGGGGGTGATCCCTACAAGGACATTACGCCAGAAGACGATCAATAGTGGTCCCCGCATACGCGGGGGTGATCCCACGAGGCAAAGACACCGGGCAGCCGGCTCGCAGTGGTCCCCGCAGGCTGGCGGCAAGATTGCGTCTGATGCGTGGTGGTCCCCGCATACGCGGGGGTGATCCTTGAACAATGAGCAAGCCAAGCAGGTATTGGATCGAAGCGTGATCATGTTTCATTTGTGAATAATGGCAATTATTGGCCTAATTATGAATATTATCCTGTACATCTAAACATAATCCTGTTGCTAGTTAGGCACGTTTTAGCCTATACTTAAGCTATCAATCTAAACATAAACAATATAAGAGAAGTTACACGCGGCGAACGACTCGGATCAGCTTTGGTTTCGATTTACTAGACGGTTACAGTCGGGAGGTTTGAGATGGATAAGCAGATGTTGCTGGATCTTTTCTTTGCAGATCACCTGGGATTGTTTGTGCATTGGGGTTTGTTCAGTGTCGCGGCCGGTGTCTGGAAAGGCCAGGAGCTTGGTCCGTACGAACTGGGCGAGGGCATCCAGCACTCCTTTAGGATCCCGTTGGCGGAGTACCGGGAACTGGCCGAGCAGCTCAAGCCCAAAGAGACCTATGCGGACGACCTTGTTCGAGCGGCCAAGGCGGCTGGCATGCGCTACGTGGTCATCACGACAAAGCATGCCGATGGGTTCTGCCTGTTCCGGACGGCGGTCAATAACTACAATGCCTACGATACCGTCGGCAGGGATCTGCTCCTCGAACTGGCCGATGCTTGCCGCCGCCATGGCCTCAAACTTGGCTTGTATTACAACCACACCCTGGATTTCAGCGAAGAGCACGCGCCAGGCTCCATAACATCCAGCGGGATCAAGCGAGAAGAGCCTATTGCCAACGACTGGGATTTCCCCGACACCGAGCACAAGGATTATTCGATTTTCCTGCATAAGAAGGTCATGCCTCAGGTCAGGGAACTGCTGACCGGGTACGGCGACATCCTTTTAATGTGGTTTGACTACCCGCATAACATCACGCCGGAGCAATGCCATGAGCTGTATGCGCTCGTCAAATCGATCCAGCCCGACTGCCTGGTCAATTCGCGCATCGGCAACATCGTCTCCGACTATTACGATTTGGGCGATAACCAGATCCCGACCGTTCCCATGGACGTACCCCAAGAGTGCCTGGTCACGCTCAATGACACCTGGGGCTACAAGAAAACCGACCACAACTGGAAAGAGCCCGGCCAGATCATCGACATGATCGCGCGCAGCGCATCCTGCGGCGCGAACCTTTTGGTCAACGTCGGTCCGATGAGCGACGGCAGCCTGACCCCTGAAACCGAGTCGATCCTCGAGGGTGTCGCTGCCTGGGTGGCCCGCAACCGTGAAGCCGTCTACCACACGCGTCGCAATCCGTTCCGGACGACGTTCGACTGGGGACACCTGGCTGCTGCGAACCGAAAACTGTACCTGTACCTGCACGACGGCGCAGCCAAAACCATCGAGATCAACGGCCTTGAGAGCCGGATAACGTCGGTGACCGGTCTGCCGGACCACAAGCCGGTCGCTTTTGTTCAGTCGGCCGCCCGTGTGACGATCACCCTGCCGGATAGCGAATGGGATCTGCCGGTCTATTGTGTACAGCTGGCCGAGCCGGTGCGGGTCGACGACAGTATGCTGCAGCAGGGCGATTCCTTGCGTCTGCATCCGATCTGGGCCAGCAAGGTGACACTGCGGGACAACGTACCGGTTGCATCCGCCGTAAACAAGGAGATCAACATCTTCGACAAGGACAACGCCAAGCGCGGCCTGGCGGTCAACCGGGTCGCGGTTGTAGCAGGCTGGCAGAAAGCCGATGAATATCTGCAGTGGCAGGCCCGCTTCACCCGTCCGGGCACGTACCGGATCGAACTGGTGAGCCTTCCCGGCGAACACATCGGGAACGAGTTGTGCGGCGTGGAAGTCGCCGTGGGCGGGCAACACATCACAGCTCCCATACTATCTGAGGATTATAGCTTCGCGGTCAGCAAGACGGGCAGGGAGAATAAGCGCATCGCGAGCATCTGCGGTGAATGCCGTATCCAATCGGAAGGCTTTGTGACGATCAGCCTCAAACGGCAGCAGACGGGTGCGGTCAACATCCCGCTGGTCTGGCTGGCTTTAAAGAGGATCGGTTAGGTTCTAACGGCACAAACGCGGGGAGAAGCGTACGGTCTTCCCGCGGTTACCGTTGAATAGAGACCCAGGAATATTCGGCCACAATCAAGTAAGGAGGTTAGACCATGAAAAGCAGAAAGCTGTTTGGACTTGTCAGTCTGATGCTGGTGCTGGTGCTGCTGGCAGC
>JAQVSS010000101.1 GCA_028700415.1 Kiritimatiellia bacterium | reverse complement strand
CTGCACGGCCGTCCCGTCACTCGCTTTCATCGTGCGCCAGTAAGCGCCGTAAGAGCTGCCGCCAACGCCGGTAACGTCCCAGAAATCGAATACTGCGGAGGGCGAACCGTTGACAGAATCGAACGCGTTTTCTGCGAGGAATGGGGCATTCTGGCTCGAATCCCGTCCGAGATACATCGACTCCGACCATTTGTACGGCAGAGCAGAAGTCGGGTTGACGCGGTCGACGTATGTGGTCCCGTCCTCCTCGCGCAGGAAATCCTCGTAGGTGCTGCGGTCCGACGCGTCGATAGCGAACGCCGGGGCAGCAGGCAGCGAGCCCGGGATCGCGCGCGCCGCGATTTTCAAGGTGCCGTTGGAAAGGACGATCGTGCCGGTATAACGCGCGGAGTCGTTAAGGACGAGAGCGCCCTGACCGGACTTGTAGAGCATGGCGCCACTGCCGCGGTCGAATGAAACGTCGTTGAGCGTAAGGGTTTCGCCTTCGTCTGCCTCGACGTATAGCTGCGTGCCGTTTGAGGTGGCACTCGCAACCGGCGCGTAGGCGTTATGCAGGTAGGCGTTGCCGCCCTGCCCGGCCGGAATCCGCCCCAACCACTTGTTTGCAAGGTAATCTTCGACGCGTTTCACGGCAAAAACGTCGAGACATGCGGGATAGATGAGCATTTCCGCAACCTTGAAACCGCCGGAGAGCGAGGAGATGTTCGAATAGAGAGTGCCGAAACCGATGCCGTTCGCCGCACAGTCCGCTGCGGTCGGCGTCATCGAAACCACCTCCCAGCCGCCGTTGAAGCCGACTTTCCAGGGAACAGACGCTTGTCCGTCGTGGCGGATGACGCCGTTCACCGCCTGATAGGCGGCCTGTCCGTTGCCCGCGGCGGTGATGCTGGCACTCCATACGACCGGGCTCCACGCCTCGAATGAATTGATGTAGCCGGAACCGGTGTCGGCGGCCTGAGTATTGACGTTGGTGCCGCAGTAGGTGTACGCCGGCCCGCGTACCCAGGGGATGGAGCATTCCGCGCCGTTGCTGATGAACCGACCGCCGGCGAGAAGCTGTCCGCCGCCGTTCGCCGAGTTCCAGACTGCGATCACCGTGCCGATGTTGCGGAGCTGGTTGGTGTAGCCGGTCGAACCCGCCTCATGGTCGCCCTGCCAGTCGAAGAGAAAGCCCTTCTTGGAGTTTCGCACGCCGAAATCGAGTACGGGCTTGCCGTTGAGCGCGTTCTGCTCGAGCGTCGCGAAGTCGGTCGCCCAGTAGTCGTTGATGTCCCAGTACGAGTCGTCGTCGTTGCGCTTCACCTGTCCTGTGATGGGGGTCGGCGCGTTGTTCGTGAGAAAGCGCGATCCGATCAGAGACGGGATGCCCCTCACCTGCGAGGTGTCGCCGTTGAATGTCCACCCCGATGTTTGCGTCGCATCGAGATGAAAGCTGGGCGTCACCCCGACATCGGGAAGCGTCGCAGGGATCGCCGTCGTCGACGGGGAGATCACCGCTCCGCTCGCGTACGTCCTTTGCGTGGTCACGTTGTCGACCAGATCCGCTTCAGCAACAACATCCCATCCAGCGACGATGATTGCGGCGAGAGCAAAAACTGTCTTACTCATGGTAACCCCCACTTGATTACACGCGCGTCACATAAGATTAGCAGGCAACACTCTTGTTCCCTTGTGTAGTTATATTATGCGGGGGATGGTGAAAAGAGTCAATCCCCTTACCTATAACTTCACGTTTCTGTCCGCAGATTGCGCAGATTTCCGCAGATTTTGATTCAATCTGTGCAATCTGCGTAATCTGTGGATAAGTTTACCCTTCTGTTTTCGACCGGAGCGCAGCCCCGGGCGGCCGGCTTGTCTATAACTTCACTAAAATCCATTGTATGTGGGTATGTGCGTTTGTGAGTATGTGCGGAAGTTTGAAACCCACACACACACCCACGCACCCACACACTCACACACCGAAGTTACCCTCTCGTTTTCGCCCGGAACCCCGGGCGGCGGGTTTGGCGCTAAAACAAGAGATTCCCCTTGCGGAAGCTTTTTTTGTGTTCTAATAGATTTCTCTACTGAAAGGAGACATTTACCATGGCACTCACACCCGATGAAATCGAGTAGAGAATCAGGGACGTTTGCGCGCAGATCGGATAAAAAACCGCACCCTTAAAATTGCACGTCAGGCGCAAAATCTGTTATAAGAGCATCGTGACAAAGGAAAAGGGCGCGATTATGGGCAAGGGGGTTTGTTTCCTTCAGAAAAAGCCGGTGAGTTGGCCGGGCCGGTTCGCCACGACGGGTAGGTCTCTGGCGTTTGTCGCTGTTACAGTCATTGCTCAAATCGGCAGTTCGCCGTCGGCATTTGCCGACGGCGAACGCGGCGAGAACTTGATCGCGAATTCGGACTTCAGCGAACCGATCAAGTCTCCCTGGAGCATGGTGACGGGCGTCGTTCGCAAGGAGACGTCGGCGTTGAGCGGGGACTGGATCCTCAGCGCGCTCGGCAAGAACTACTTCATCGTCAACTACATGGACGACCCCACCCTCAAATGGGAGGCTGGCGAGCAGTTCACGATCGTCATTGACGCGCGTTCGTGCGGCAAGGGCGCGAACCTGGCGATCATCCACCGCTACGACAAGCCGGACGGCGGCATCGGCGAGGGCTCCTACCGCCGCATCGAGTTGTCGAACGAGTGGCACGAGTACTATGTGCCGATAGTTGCGACCGCGGGTGGCAAGCCGCGCGGTTTTTCGTTCTTCAAGGTAGACTCGGGCGAATTCGACACGGGCGTCGAGATCCGCTCGTTCAAGATGTACCGCGGCAAGATTAGCTCGCTCGACATCCGCCGCATCGTCCGCGCAGGCCGTGCTTACGTCGAGAAGGGGACTGAGATTCCTGTTTCGACGAACCTCTACGGCGTCGCCGCGAGGCCGCTCAAGGCGCTCGTCTTCGTGCAGGCCGTCGAGGGCATCCGCGAAGCCCAGCACCTTTTTGCCGGAACCGGCGCGATGGTACACTACCTTTCCGCCGGGAGCAAGGCGTCCGATACCTTTATGACCGACGATGATCCGGTCGAGATCCTGCGGCTCCTCAAGTCCGGCGGCTACGACCTGTATGCCTTCGGGCGCGATGCGGCTTCGAACGTTGGCGAAGAGTTGTTCAAGATGACCGAGGCGAACGTCCAGAAGGGCGCGGCGGCCTACTTCCAGCCGCTGTGGGACGTGCCGAAGCCGGATTACGGACTCTTCAAGGACATGGTTGCGGCCAAAGGCGGCACGTACGGCAAGGGACGCGTCCAGGCCGGCACCGTCCGCCGCACGCGTGAAGACGAGAAGCTCTACAACCGGAGGCGAGCGTTCCTGACGTATCCGAACGAGCTGACGGGGCGCCTTGGCTACGAGGCGTTCCCCTATGAGGCGATCATTTTCACCGAGTTCGCCGAGACGATGTACCGGGCGGCCTTCGGCGCGGTGAAGGTTCCGGCCGACGCCGTTACCGACCGACGCGAGGAGGTCTACGCCGGCGAGCGCCATGTCTGCGAGTGGGTGCGTACGGCGGACGGGAAGACGCTATCGTTCCGCCATGCCGCCGAGCCGGCCGACGGCCCGACAATCGGCGCGGTGACGGACACCGGCATCGCGGTCGAGGTCGCTATTTCCAACGCCACCGTCTCAACGGTGCTCAAGTGGACGTTCAGGGACTTCTCGGGCCGTCTCTTCGGCAAGGGGACGGCGAAGGGTCCTGTCGCACGCCTGACGGTGCCGCGCGAGAAGCTCTACACGAACTTCGGACTCATCGAGCTCACACTCGCCGACCGCGGCCGCGTCCTTGACCGCCGCAACGCGCCGGTCATCGAGCGCGACAACGACCGCCTGCGCATGATCAATGACTACGGAGCCGGCTTCTGGCCGATGAAGGCCAACTACACGTACGTCGACGCGAAGGATATGTTCCTGCAGTTGCGGTCTATCGGCCTCAACTACTCGTTCATGCCGCATGCCTGGGGCACGGTCTACTCCACGGGTCTTGCGGCGACTTCGGGCTACGTCATCGGCGGCGAGTTCTTCAGCAGTCTCCCGAAGGCGAAGGACAACGTCCGCGCGCCAGCCTTCAACACTCCAGGCGCGCGCAAGCGCATACGCGAGAAGTCGCTCAACTGGGCGAAGTCGAACATCAGGTGGGGCGGCATGTACGGCTCGTTCTCCGACGAGGCGCAGCTCGGCCCGAACGGCATGGAGGTCGACGCGCATCCCGAGAACCTCAAGGTCTACCGCCGGTGGATGGAGAAGAAGTACGGCACAATCGCCGCGTACAATCGCCGCCACCGCTCGAACCACATGTCGTTCGCAGACCTCGGCCAGACGCTCCTGAAGGACGCGCGAGCCGTGTCGAACGCCGCCGAGTTCATCGAGTGGCGCACTTTCAACGTCGACCGCTGGGTCGAGGTGATCCGCGAGGTCGGCGACGCCATTAAGGAAGTCGACCCCAAGGTCCTCTACTCGCTTGACAACTCGTTCGGCGAGATGGCGCTTTCCGGCAACGACTACTGGAAGCTCCTGTCGCAGACGGGCCTTGACTTCTCGAAGGAGTACACGGCCTGCACGTCGTTCGGGCGCAGTCCGCTGAATGAGTTCGACGCGCTTTACCGCTCGTGGCGTCCCGACATGCGCATCTGGGGCTGGACAGGCTATGGCTTTACGTCCGACCGCGAGAAGGCGCTGCCGTGGATGACGGCCCTGCACCGGCAGGGCGGCTTCCACTGGTTCGCCGCGACGTACTACGGTATCAACCTCTTGGATCTCGTCACGGGCGCGAAGACGACGGACGCGACGGAGTGCCAGAAGATGCTCGCTGACACGCGTATCCTGCGCGGCCTCGGCAAGACGCTGACCGACTGGAAGTGGGCGAAGAACGACGTCGCGGTCTACTATTCGCACGATTCGAACATCATGACGTACTTCCTCGGAGAGGAGAAGATGATGAACGAGGTGCGAGACAACACGCCGTACGGCAGGTTCCAGCACTCGCGCCGCGGGCTGATGACGCTCATCGAGTCGCTCTTCTGCCAGTACGAGTTCGTCTCGCAAGAGCAGGTCGAGAAGGGCTTTCTCGACGGCGGAGACTGGTCGGTCTACCGTTGCGGCAAGGTCATCGAGGGCCAGCCACCGTTCAAGGTGCTCTTCATGACGCACATCGTAGCCATGAGCGACCGCGAGGTCTCCGCGGTGAAGGCGTTCCTGAAGCGCGGCGGCAAGGTCGTCTGCGACATCCTGCCGGGTACCTACGACGAACTGGGCGTCCCGCGCGCGAAGGCGCCGTTCGACGCGAAGGAGATGACGGTGACCGGCAAGAACTTCAGTGACCTCGATGCCGACCAGCGCACGTGGGCCGTCTCATTCCTGAACGAAGCGGGGGTCACGTTCGCGATTAAGTCTCCGACGGTCGTTAGGAACCTTGGCCGCGAGGGTGTCCACTACCGCGACGGCGGCGCCGACCTCTACGGCGTCATCCGCAAACCGTATCACGGATCAACCGCGGAATCGTCCGACAAGAACGTGGACGATCTCGTCTTTGCGCGCGCGGGCCACGTCTATGACGTCCGAGCCCGGGCGTACCTCGGCCATACCGACCGCGTCAAGTCGACGGTGCCGTATGCGGAGGCACAAGTCTATGCGGTCCTGAGTGCGAAAATCGACGGTATCGGCATTGCGGGTCTGCCGAAGACCGTGTGGATGTTTGGAGGCGCGAAGCGCGGCGCGACGCTTTCGGTGGATCTGCAGATCCTGTCAGCCGACGTCTCGCCGGCCTACGTGCTGCACGTCGACGTGATTCCGCCGTCCGGCAAGTGTCCCGCGCACTTCCAGCGGAACCTCGCGACGAAGGCCGGCAAGGCGCATTTCGGCTTCCCTCTCGCGCTCAACGATGAGACGGGCGTGTGGAAGGTGCGTGTCAGCGAACCGCTGACGGGCGTCGAAGCCGAACAAACATTCACGGTCAGATAAGGGGGATAGATGATGATGTGCAGTCTGTTCGTTGCCGCCGCCACATGCGTAGGGGCGGTTGCCTTTGACGCCAAAGAGCCGACGACTTCCGAATTCAAGGACGGCGAGACGGTCGTCTTCTGGGGCGACTCGATCACCCAGCAGGCGAAGTGGATACGCTTTCTGACCGACTTCTACCATACCCGTTATCCTGACCGAAAGATCACCTACCGCAATGCGGGCATCGCTGGCAATTCGTTCGGCGGCGGCAGAATGGAGATCGACCGCGACGTCGCGCGGTGGAAGCCGACGACTGTCGTCACGATGTTCGGCATGAACGACTCCGCCGCCGCCGGCCCGTATCATCCCGGATGGCCGTCGACCGACGAGGAGAAGGCCAAACTCAGGCATCGCGTTGACCGCGGCTATCAGATCGACGCCGACAATGCGCTCACGGAGCTCCGGGAGAAGTGCGGCGAGAAACTGCGCATCGTCATGATGACGCCGTCCATTTATGATTCGACGACGCGTACACCGAAGGACAAGCCCGTCAACTACGGTTGGAACATCACCCTCGGCGAAAGCGGCAAGAAGCTGATCGCGGGCTACGAGGCAGGCAGGTGGGAACTCGTTGACCTCTGGGGACCTATGACGGCTTTCAACGAGCGGATGCAGGCGATGAATCCCAAGTTCTCGGTCGTAAATGTGCAGGAGCGCGTCCATCCCGACGACAACGGCGCCTGGTTCATGGCCCAGCGCATCCTTATGGCGCAGGGCGTCGACCACACTGTCAGCGAAATCCGCCTCGATGCGGCAAAAGGCAAAGTCCGTTCGGCTAAGCGCGCGAAGGTCTCGGACATCCGCAAGACGGACGGCGGTTGGACCATGTCGGTCCGCGAGGAGGCGCTGCCGTTCCCGACGGCGAAGGGTGCCGAAGTCGTGGCCTGCCGTTCGTCGTGGGTCATCGGCGAGAACTACGGGCCCGACGCGGGCATCAACTACGAGTGGTTTGCGGCCGAGGGCCTCGAAAAGGGCGTATGGGAGCTCTATGTCGACGGTACGCTTGTCTGGCGCGGCACCGACGGCGAATTCGCCTTCGGCGTGAACCTCGGCAAGAATCCCGACACGCCCCAGATGGTTCAGGCGAGGCGCGTCACCGAGAAGAACCGGCTGCGTCACGAGAAGGAGGCGCGCTTGCGCGCGCTCGCCTCGCTCCGCTGGTGGCTCAGTCTCCCGTTCTCCCGGAAGGTGAAGGACGCCGATGACGTCAAAGAGGTCGCCGCGTGGATGGATGCGAACAAAGAGAACGGGGGTCTCTTCGGCAAGGGCAAGATGCTGAAGGAATACCTCGTCGAGTGGCCGAAGCGCGATGCGACGTACGCCGAGATCGACGCGATGGAGAAGGAGATCGCGGAGCTGAGCCAGCCGGTGACGCGCGTCTGGAAGCTCGTGCAGGTCGAGAAGGGCGAGCGGGACAATCCGCCCGCCAAGCGCGTGACGGAGAAGCGCGAGCTCTTCAACGGCAAGGATCTCTCCGGCTGGTACAAGTACTTGACGGGCTACGGCCGCGACAACGATCCGAAAGGCGTCTTCACGGCGAAGGACGGCGTCATCTCGATCCATGGCCTCGGCAACGGCTGCATCACGACGCAGGAGGCATTTCGCGACTACCGCGTGCAGGTCGAATACCGCTGGGTCGGCAAGAGCTACCATGGCCGCGCGTGGAAGTGCCACGATTCGGGGCTGCTCTTCCACTCGCGCGGACCTGACGGCATGTATCACGGCACATGGAAGTGGTCGTTCGAGGCGAACATGATCCAGAGCCGCACGCCCGACCTCATAACCGTCGTCTTGCGAGGCTACCGCACGCCGAAGGACTTCACCTACCGCGCGACGGTAGACGTGGACGAGAACGACACCTGGACGCCCGGCGGCACGCCGAAGGCCCTTGTCAACAGCGGCCATTGGCACAACCGCTTCACGCCCGTGCCGTGGCGCGACCTCAAGGCCAACCCGACCGTCCCGCCCGAAAAGCCGATGGGCGAGTGGAACGTCCTCGAGGTTGTCGCGAAGGGCGACCGCGCGGAGTTCTTCCTAAACGGCACCAAGACGCTTGAGGCGTATGGCCTGTCGCCGACCGAGGGCCAGATGCAGATCCAGAGCGAAGGCAGCGACTGCGAAGTCCGCCGCGTCACGCTCCTCCCGCTGGAAGTGCCCAGTCCTTCAGTGGACTTGGGCGGCGGTAATGGCAAGGAGACGAAGTGAAAACATTTTGTTTGGCGGCATGCACACTATTGGTGGTCTTATCTTGCCGGGCGGTTGAAATTCCGGGGTGCCCGGATGCACCGCCCGACATGAATCTTGTCGGCCTCGGCGACTGGGATTCGAAGTTTCACCTTATCCGTAGCTCGGCCGACAGCAGCGAGCAGCCACTCTACGCTGTCTTCCCAAAGGCTGACAGACCCGTGCCGCTGCTAATCGGTCTGCACTCGTGGAGTTACAGCTGCCGGTCCAGCATTCCCGCTGTCGGCATGCGCGCGTACTGTGAGACGAACGGATGGGCGTTCGTCTATCCGAACTGCCGCGGGCCGAACGACCGCCCGGAGGCGTGCGGCAGCGAGCTGGCCGTCGCCGACATGATGGACGCCATCGCGTGGGCGAAGACGCAGTGTGCGATCGATGCTGACTGTCTCTATCTCGTCGGCTCATCGGGTGGCGGCTACCTTTCGCTGTTGGCGGCGGCGAAGCATCCCGAGGTCTTTGCGGCAGTGGCGGTGTTCTGTCCAATTACGGATCTCGCCCGCTGGCATGCCGAATCGATGCGGCTTGAGCAGAATTACAGCAGCATGCTTGAGGCCTGCTGCGGGGGTACGCCTGCGGAATGCGCGGCGGAATATGACGCGCGTTCACCCGTTTGGTTTCTGCCGAAGGCGCGCAAGGGCGGGCCCGTCTTCTACATTGCCGCCGGCGTCCACGACGGACATCGCACGCAGACGGTCCCGGCGGGACATTCCGTTAGGGCTTTCAATGCGCTCGCCCGTGCGGAAGACCGCTTCACCGACGCCCAGATCGCAGCGATCGAGGCTCGCGAGACCGCGCCGCGCGGACTCGAGTTCCAAGGCGTAGACCCATTCTACCCGCCAGAGCGGCGCATCCACTTGCGCCGGACTTCCGACTGTGTGCGGCTGACGCTTTTCGAAGGTGGACACAACGACAATATGCCGGCAGGCTATGACTTCGCCCGCCGCCAGCGGCGTGGTGCCGCGCCGGACTGGTCGCTGCCGGAAGACACCGTCCCTTCGGCCGGATTCACCGGACAGGTTACGAAATAACGTCTGGGGACAATGAAAGTTGCGTTTCCCTCTTGCGAAGGGCGACTGCGTCAACGACCTCGGTGACGTGAGCCGCAAGAACCTGAGCCGCCTCGGCAACGCCTACGACAGCTGACTCTAAGGATTCGAATGAAGATGAAACAGAATCACGCTTTCTTTGCCCACGCCCTGACACTGACGGCAGCCCTGACGGCTGCAGCCTCTGCGCAAGCACGCACGGTGACATCGCTTTCTGACGGATGGACGGCTGACGGCGCGGCCGTCGCCGTGCCGCATACCTGGAACGCCGTCGACGCGGCGGACGGCGAGGGCCGCGCGCCGGACTGGGCGCGAGTCGGCTATTCGAGCGGCGCGACGAGCTATGTGCGCAAGGCCGTCCTCTACCGGCGCTGCCTGCCCGACCCGAAGCCGGGCAAGCGCTACTTCCTCAAGTGCGCCGGCGCGTCGGTGAAAAGCGTGACGCGCGTCAACGGACGCGAGATCGGACGGCACACGGGCGCGTTCACGGCGTTCTGCCACGAGGCGACCGCGGCCCTGAAGCCGGCGGGGAACGTCCTCGAGATGACCGTCGACAACAGTTTTGACCCCGACGTACAGCCGATTCACGCCGACTTCTCGGTGTTCGGAGGCCTTTACCGTGTGCCGGAATGGATCGAGACTGGAGCCGTCGCGATCGATCCGGTGACGGACGGCGCCTCGGGCATCGTCCTCGAGCCGGATGCGAAGACGGGCGACGTCGTCGCGCATGTCGCGGTGTTGGGCGGCACGAACGAGGTGCGGCGCTTCCATTTCGACGCCCCGAAGCTCTGGAGTCCCGAGACGCCGAACCTCTATGACCTGACCGTACGCGTGCGGCAGAACGGTAACGAGGACGCCGTGACGGTGCGCTTCGGCTTCCGCACGGCCGAGTTCCATGCGGACGGCTTCTACCTGAACGGCGTCAAGCGCAATATCCGCGGCGTCTGCCGCCACCAGGACCGCGAGGGACGCGGGTGGGGCCGTTCGCGTGAGGACGAGGCGGACGACGTCCGCTGGATCAAGCGCATGGGCGCCGACGGCGTCCGGACATCGCATTATCCGCAGAGCCCGGCGTTCTACGACCTCTGCGACGAGCAGGGCCTGCTCGTCTGGACTGAGGTGCCGAACGTGAACGGGCTCACCTTCACCGAGGCGGCGCGCGAGAACGAACTCCGCGAGGCGCGCGAGATGGTGATGCAGCACCGCAACCATCCGTCGATCTTCGCTTGGGGCATCTACAACGAACTCTACAACATGAAGATGACCGAGCCGCCCGAGCCGCGTATGCGCGCGCTGAAGGACTACGTGAACGAGCTTGATCCCTCGCGTCCTGTGACGGCGGCCTCGCACCAGCCGCGCCGGACCGAGCTTTGCGCAATTCCAGATGTCCTCGGCTTCAACCTCTATTCCGGCTGGTACGGCGGCGCGTCGGAGGATATGGGGAAGGCCATCAACGCAGCCTTTGCGCAGAACCCCAAACGTAAGATTGCGGCGATTTCGGAATACGGCTGCAGCGGCAGCACCGTGCAGCACGCCGACGCGACGTTCCGGTTGCCGAAAACCGAGACGCGCTTCCATCCCGAGGAATACCAGGCGCGACACCACTGGGCCAACTACCGGGCGATCGCGGCGGACTGCCGCATCTGGGGCTCGTTCCTCTGGGTCATGTTCGACGCGGCGAGCGATGCCAAGCAGGAAGGCGAACGTACTGGGCTGAACGACAAGGGCATGGTGTCGTGGGACCGCCTGACGGCGAAGGACGCGTATTTCTTCTACAAGGCGAACTGGAATCCCGAGCCCCTGCTACATCTCGTCGGTTGGCGCGGCACGGAGACCGCGGAGGAGTCCGCGACGGTGATGGCGTTCTCCAACGTCGGAGCGGTGAAGCTCTACGTCAACGGCAAGCTTTTCGGCGGGCGTATGCCGGACGAGGTGAAGACGGTCGTCTGGGAGAAGGTTCCTCTGGCGTCGGGTCTCAATGAAATCGAGATCCGCGCTGGGGATTTCCGCAAGGTGGCGCGCTGGACGAGGCGTCCGCCGAACTTTCCGAAGGTCGGCAAGGCGCGGGCTCTCACTTACGGGCCGAAGGACCATCTCCTCGCTAACTACTTCGCCATCAACGCCTGGAGCAAGGACTTCCGATATGTCGCGGTCTTGGAGACCGAGGTGAACGGACGCCTAGCCGCCGCGGGCGAGCGCTGCACGCTCGGGCTCGTCGACACGCAGGACGGCAACCGCTTCATCCCCGTGACGACGACGGCCTGCTGGAACTTCCAGGAGGCGACGATGTTCCACTGGCTGCCGAACGAGCCCGACACGTTCGTCTTCAACGACCTCCGGGACGGCAAGGCCGTCGCCGTCGTCATGAACTGGAAGACGAGGGCCGAGCGGGTCATCCAGCATCCGGTCGCCGCGGTGACGTGCGACGGCCGCAAGGCGATCTCCCTCAACTACTCCCGCCTGTACCTGACGCGTCCCGACTATGGATACGCGGGTGACGGACAGGACTCGCGCGCGAGGGTCGAGTGGCCCGAGGACGACGGCCTGTGGCTCGTCGATCTCGTGACCGGCGAGGCGAAGCTCATCCTCTCCGTGGCGGCGGGACGCTCCCTGATGCCGCCGACCAAGCGGGTTCCCGAAAAGCCGGGCAATCCGCTCGCCTACTACTGCCACGTCGTCTTCAATCCCTCGGGCGACCGCGTGTTCTTCCTTGCGCGGAGCGTGGACTGGTTCGACAAGGTCAAGCACAAGATCCCCGGCTGGAACACGACGTCCTTCACCGTGAAGACGGACGGCACCGACCTGCGGCGCTGCTTCGCCCGCGACTGGGGGGGCAGCCACTTCAACTGGCTGGACGACAGGACGATGGTCGTGACGGTCTATCCGAAGGAGATCGGCTCGGGCGCGTGGCACGTGAAGTTCACCGTCGGCGAGGAGGAGAAGGTGCATCGTCTGGCGCCTGGGCTCCTGGACTGGGACGGACACTGTGTGTACAGCCCGGACGGCAAGTGGATGTCGACGGAAGGGTATTTCGACGGGACCATGATGCGCAACTGGGTGCTGATGCGCAGCGCGGACGAGAAGGTCATGCCCGTCGGCAGCTTCTACGTTCCCGAGGCGTACCGCGGCGGACACTGGCGCTGCGACCTGCACGCGCGGTGGCGGCCGGACGGCAAGCAGCTCGGCTTCAACTCGGTGCACGAGGGTTCCCGGCAGGTTTATGTGATGGACGTCGAGGAGGACAAGTGAAGATGAAGAAGGTTTTCCAATGCGCTCGACGGTTCGGTCATTGCGAGGTATGCGTTCGGCTCTTGCTTCTGACAGGAAGGAAAGGGATGAAGACTCGTAGCGCTGTTGTTTGTCTGGTGTCACTGCTGTCCGCTGCGGTCGGCTTCGGACGTACGTTCGACTTCGCGGAGGGAAAATGGGATCGCGGTGAGTTCTTCGAGGCGCGCAACGACGACTGGAACCGCGG
>JAQVSS010000456.1 GCA_028700415.1 Kiritimatiellia bacterium | reverse complement strand
CGCGTTGCCGCAATATCAGCATTTCACATCCGCGCCGCAGCGAAAGCAGGATACAGGCACGACACGGGGTCTTAAAATATAATATATTACTCTATTCAGGGGACTAATTCAATGTCACCGCAAAAAATGATCCATGCAAGTACGGCGGGACGTCTCGGACCGCTGAAAAGACCGGTCCATGCAAGTACGGCGGGACGTCTCGGACCGCTGAAAAGACCGGTCCATGCAAGTACGGCGGGACGTCTCGGACCGCTGAAAAGACCGGTCCATGCAAGTACGGCGGGACGAACCCGAATCCGCCCCTCCGGGATCCTCGCCGCCCTCCATCGCGTCCGCATACCAGTCCAGGCGCCACTCTCAGACATTGCCATGTGTGTCGTAAAGGCCCCAGGCATTCGGCAGCTTGCCGCCGACCGGCTGTGCCGCTGTAGGCGGCGTGGCATCCCCGATTTATTCGCTTGATCACAAAAACCACGCGAACAAGCGATACCCTATAGAGTCGCTGGAATGAAGGGATGTTTGGGAGTAGTTGGAAGGCAATATTGAAGAATTATGGTTGTACTCACGCGCAAGAGTGATACTATTTACGGCAATGAAGGTTATGACAAAAGACTGGAGCAACGACACCATCCCTTATATTTGCTGGGATCGCAAGTGGACAGTTTCGGATATACGCGGGAGACTGCGTTCCGAGCAGGGCGTAGAGCGACACCGTCTTATGGCGTGGTTGATGCGAGAGCTGAAAACCCCCGAGGTTTGGTATTTTCTGAGTCCCCTTGAAATCAAAGAGGAGTTTGACCAGATTAGTCGCTGGCTGGGACCAGCAAGACCTTTATGGCAATATCTTTTAAGAATTTGGCATGAACTGGGAAAAATCTAAAGCGATAACACCTCTAAAAAGGGAGTTCCTCAAGGCCTTCTTTTCCCGGGAAAAAAGGTTTTTTCTTACGGGTGGCAGTGCTCTTGGTCTTTTTTATCTTGAACATCGCTTCTCTTACGATCTGGATCTCTTTTCGGAGGAACATGTTGACTGGCTAGAAGTTGATGGCGTTGTGCGGCTTTGCTCACAGGAGGTCGGAGCAAGTGTACAACTATTGAGAGATGCCCCGACTTTCAGGCGTTATTGCCTCGAGACGGAAGCAGGTAAAGAGATTGTTGACATCGTTGTGGATATCAGCCCCCAAGTAGATCAGAAAAAACAATGGATTGACAATATTCAGGTTGATACCCTTCGCGAAATTATGCTTAACAAGATAACGACATTGATAAGTCGCTGCGAAGTTAAAGATATCGTTGACCTTTATTTCTTAGAGCAGGAAGGATTTGTCATTGAGGCGTGTTTCGAAGATGCGCAATTGAAGGATGGTGGCCTTGACCCTTCAATGATCTCTCTTATTCTGAATTCTTTAAGAATTACCGAGTTGCCGGGCTATATGATTAAGCCGTTGACGATCACCGAGTTGCGTGATTATGTTATGCGTTTGAAAAATCGTATGGCACTGCTGGCCTTGCCGTCATCACTGTAAGCGAGCCGCCCCGTCAGGAAGCTGTAAGAAAGAATAAACTGACGGATCCATTTTTTAAACAGATAAAATCGGTTCCGCGTCCGGCATCTGTCGGATCACCGCACTCCAAAGCAGTTCTTTGAACACTTCCCTTGTCTGTCCCCGACGTTCCTCCCGACGTTCCTTTCGTTTTCTGGAAACCGAGCGTCAGGGCAACTGGCTCAAGAAGGTACGGGCAGGAACGACCTCCCTTTTCTGCTTTTAAGCAAACCACCCGTGCTGATGCAATGCCAAACTAGAAGCGTGATCAGATTCCCGTCATGCGCGTTTTTGGCCCGCGCGTCGCCGCTGCGCGACAGCACATGGAAGCGCATCTGCCCGCCCGGGCACGGCAGGAACAGCGCGGTCTTGCCCGACGGCACCTTCTCCAGCATCGTCACCATGCTGCCGTCCGCGTGCGCGCGCTCCACCACCTTGGCCACGGCCGCATACCCCGCGCCCCCTGTGTGCGCCCGCATCCAGATGTGGAAAGTGAGCCCCTTCGGGTCGAACCAATAGTGCCCCGGATCAACGAACTGCACCACGTTCGCCTCCAGCCAGCCGATCGGCGCGCTGTTGCGCCCCGGCGCGGGTTCATAAAAATAGACAGAATATTACTCTTTTCCGGTGACTATTTCAATGTCACTGAAAAAATGCTCCATGCCAGTACGGCGGGACGTCCCGGACCGCTGAAAAGACCGGTCCATGCCAAGTACGGCGGGACGTCTCGGACCGCCGCCCCAGGTCCATGCCAGTACGGCGGGACGTCTCGGACCGCTGAAAAGACCGGTCCATGCCAGTACAACGGGACGTCTCGAACCGCTGATCGACTGCCAGACGCAATCCATTCGATGGGCGGTCCGAGACGTCCCGCCCTACTTGCCGCAGATCCATGCCCCCCAGCGCAAACCAACCACACACTCACATGCCCATTTATTCGCTTTCATCTCGTCCATAACTTGAACGTTGAGCGTTAAGCGTTCAATTTGCCACTTGCTCATTCGCGGCCTTGGCCGGGTTTGCGCTTTGGCGCGGGCTTCGCTTTGGCAAGGTCGCTGAGTTCTAGATCATGCGCCATCTGCGAACAGCCTTTCAAAATTCGGCTTGACGGCTGGCACCGCAAACACCGGCACGGCAACTATTCGTGGCGAAAAGCGGTGCCGCAACCCGCGCGAAGCGCGGCTTTTGTCACCGCACTCCAAAATTCCGTCCGCCGGCGCGTGGGACAGGCGTCCCCGCCTGTCACGGAAACGACAGGCAAGGATGCCTGTCCTACAGCGTCCGCCTACCGCACCAGGATCATCGTCCCGACGATCTTCTTGGTGTTGAGCTTCCGCGCCGCCGACCAGTCGACCGTGTGCGTGCGCGTGTCCGCCGCCGCGTCCTCGACCGACGCTACCGCCGAAAGGCTGCGCGTGTCCAGCGAGGTCTCATCTGAAAGCGCCGTCGCCTCAGCCCCGGCTCCCGACGCCAGCAGCGCCAGCGCCATCCCGAGCATCACTCCGTTTGCCTTTGTCATCGTCTTGTTTCCTTTCGTTTCTTTGTTTTGTCAACCGGCTGAAAAGGCTCCGGCACGGCTTTTGCCCCGCCTATGCGGCAGGGTTACCGGCCGCCCGGAGCCGGGCGTGTCCGTCCCC
>JAQVSS010000455.1 GCA_028700415.1 Kiritimatiellia bacterium | reverse complement strand
GGGCATGACTCACCATTGGTGGCATTACCGCAGCCGTTATCAGGCCTGGGATATGGTTACGCGCGGATACAAACGCTTTATGGATGTCCGCATCGCCTCGATGAAGGCGGGCGAGGAATACCAGCACGGAAGCTGGGGCGGCTATTGGCCCGAGATCGAAAAATTCGGGCCGATGAAGGATCTTGGCCTTTATCTGCCGCTCCAGTTCGGCTGGTGGCGGTTCAACCCCTGGAAGTCCCCAAAACAGGACGCCATGTTCCTCGATGACATGGAATATGTCTGCTGCAAGATGATCGGCAACAACGCGGGGCTCTCCCTGATCAACGCTGTCGACGCGAAGTTCCTGGAGACCCACCCGCTCTTCCGGGACTTCATCGGGATGATCCGCCAGTACGAAGAACTGCGTCACCGGAATTATTTCAGCAAAGAGGTCTGTGCCCAACTTCGCGTTCCGGGCAAGGAGTTCACCCTCTTTCAAGCGGACGGGGACAAATGGAATTTCAAACCGGTCTTCTATAAGCAGCACAAAATCGACGGGCTCGATCACCCGAGCGCCCACTGGCGGCTCGACAACGGGTTTGCGGCCCAGCCGGTCAAACTGCGCGTAGAGACACTCATGTCATCCGCCGCTTATGACAATCCGCAGCAGGCCGGCGTGCTTGATCCCGCAACGGCCGGGCAGTTCAAAAAAGCCCGGACCGCTCCCGGCGTGGATTGCGGACTGAAAACGTCTGACGCCAAAGTGCCTGCCACGGGCGAGAGCGCCATAGAACTCCTTGCGTCGAGCACGGGCGAATCGGTTCAGAAGGCAACCTGGGGCTGCCTGACGAAGGTGTGCGAACCGGCTCTGAACCTGGGCAACAAGACCGCATTGGGCGTTTGGATCAACGGCGACGGCAACGGGGAACTCGTCGATTTCAAACTCTACAGCGGCGGGGCCGGGATGGCTTTGCATCAGAGCAGCCATTACGTCAAAATTGATTTCACCGGCTGGAAATATTTCACGTTCATCGAACCGGAATCGACACGCATCACCGATTATAAATGGCCGGTCCTCTCAAAATATTATGTCTACGACAATCATATCGGCGTCGTCAATTATGCGGAGGTGAAGGAAGTTCAGATTTGGGTCAACAACCTTCCCGCGAACAAGAAGGTGCGTTGCCTGATCGGTCCGGTGAAGGCGATTCCGGTGGCGCCGGTCAAAATTGAAAATCCGTCCGTCGCAATCAATGGCCAGAAGATCACCTTCCCCGTCACGATGGATACAGGCATGTTCCTGGAACTCAGGTCAGCCACAGACTGCAAACTCTACAGCCCGGCCGGCAAAGTGATTCAGGAAGTCGTTCCGGGCGGTAACGTGCCCGTTCTCAAGAGCGGCGCAAACGAGTTGTCCTTCTCCGCCCAAACGGCCGACAAGGTCAGCACCCGGATGCGGGTCACCGTGTCAGCCGAAGGGGCTCCCCTGTGAGCCTGCTCTCCAGGCGGGACTTCCTGGCCGGCACATCGGCCGGAACGGTCGGGGCAACCCTTTTCCCCGCCTTCTCGTGCGGATGTGCCGCGACCGGATGGCGCAATCGCCGGGCGGTGACGGCAGAAGCGTTTGCCCGCGAAGTAGAGCGGACGCTCCCGGCCGAGGAGCTTTACGCCTGCCACAAGCGTCTTTCCGAAGGTCCGGTTCACCTGGCGGGCCGTCGTGATCCCGCGGCGCGCCCCGCGGACGGCGAGTTCATGCTGTCCGGCCAGGGTTGGGCACTGGTCTGGAATCCTGACAGCCCGGATGTGCTGAAAACCGCGGTCCATGACTTCCGGGACTATTTGCAGACCTCGATGGGGCTGCGGGTTGAACTCGCTCCCCGGCGCGTCCTGAGCGGCTTGCCGGAGCGGGCGATCATCGTCGGCACACGCGAACAAATGCCGGGGCACGGGGCGGAACTCAAGAAGCCGAAGGACTATGCGATCACCGCAGCGCCGGAGCGGGTGACGGTGTGCGGCTACGACGGGCGGGGCGCCATGTACGGGCTCTACAACCTGGAAGCCCGGATGAACCTGCGCGAGGCGCCGTTTCTGCCCAAAAACCTCAGCACCGTGCGCCACAGCCTTTACGACGTGCGCATGATCGAGTCCTGGATGGGCTGGATGGAGTGGCCGGACCGGTTGCTCTCCCACCTTTCCCACGACGGGATCGATGGCATCTTTGCCACATTGTACGCCAATCCGAACGGCGACCGCACCACGGCCGAGACGTCGACGGAATTTTACGCGCGCCTGCTCTTTCAAATACGCAAACAGGACCCGGCCAAGATGCGGGACTTGATCAACCGCGCCGCGCGTTTCGGGATCAAGGTCTACACGCCGATCATCTACCAGTACACGGGAACCCCGGAAAGTGAGGCGGGGCTGCGCAAGCTGGTCAGGGAGATCGTGAAAGAGTTCCCCGACATTCAGGGTTATGTTTTGGATACAGAGGGCTTTTGGTACAAGAAATGGGGCGGCGGCCACGGCGCAAGCCGGGAGTATCTGGAGGACTGGGCGCAGAACTGGAGCAGGGCGGTCGGCATCGTGGCCGAGGAATGCCACCGCGTAAACCCCGCCATCGAGATCCTGCCCTGGGAATACAACATCGACTTCCGCCCCCAAAACGCCGAGATGAAACAGTACTTCATCCGGCAACTCCCTTCCGGCACGATCCCGATGCTCACCTGGGAAAACGGCAAAAGCTTCGAACTCGACGGTATGCAAGGTTTCCTGCGTGACTACGCGTTAAACCAGATCGGGCCCGCAGAGGTGACTCACGCGCAGATTGCTGAAGCCCGCAAGAGGGGCATGCGGGTCTACTGCAAGGCCGACACCTTCGCCAGTTGGCAGTTCGGCACCAGCCCCTATCTGCCTTTCCCTGCCCAATGGTACGAGCGCTATCAGGCGCTGGCGAAATACAGGGTGGACGGGACGCTGGAAAGCCACAGCAGCGGGTACACACCGAATTTCATGACGGAATTAAGGGCCTGGACCTGCTGGACCGATGCGCCTTCTCTTGAAGATCTTTTAGGCGCCCTTGCAACCCGCATATTCGGAGCCGCAGGGAGGAATCAGGCATTAAAGGCTTGGGATCACTTCAGCCAGGCGATCCGGCTGGTGCCCGACACGGGGCCGAACATGGGAACCAATCACGCCATCGGGAA
>JAQVSS010000454.1 GCA_028700415.1 Kiritimatiellia bacterium | reverse complement strand
AGGAATAAGCCGCGCCGCCTTCTTCTGGAGTTCAGCGCAGTTGTCGTTTTTCATTTTGGATCAACCTCAAGTTCACAGCAGATGAGCTTCGCCTGTACGCCCGGCGCGCCTTTCACGCGCAAATCGTTTGCGCCGGCCTTCACAGCGGCAAGCGGGAAGGCGAGACGCGCGGATTTCTTGACCTGCGGCACTTCGAAGCGATACTGCGGCAGATCCTTCCATTTGATCGTCTGCATGTTTGATTTGTAGCCGTTCACCCAGTTCGCAGCGGGTTCGTCCGCAACCGATGCGGGCTTCGCGCCGTTGAGCGTGACGCCCTCCAGCGTTCCGGGCGGCACGTCGCCGTCGAAGGCCAAAAGGAGCGCCGCCGTCCCCGCCGCGGGCACTGTGCCCACGGGCAGCGTGAACGCGAAATCGCTGTCGATCGCCGCCGGCAGTTTGCGCCCGGAAGGATTGCCGCCGGGCGTGTCGAGATAGGAAAGCGGATAGCGCCGGCGGTGTTTCGCGACGTAACCGCGCGAAAGCCCGTGGTCGAGGATTTCGTTCAACACCTCACTGTCCGGCGGATTCTCAAAGAGGTTGAAGAGGTAGAGTCCCTTCGCGCCGCGCGCCTGCATCACGTCAGCCCAGGCGCAGTATTCGTCGAGGTTCATCTTGCGGTCGGGCGCGAGGTTTTCGATCTTGACGCTTGCGTCGCAGCCGGGGATCACCCGCACGCGCGGATTCGCCGCCGCGACGAGTTCGGTCCAGCGGGTGAGCGGCAGCTCGTAGTCGGGCGCGTAGCGGTAGTTGTGCGGCACGATCAGGTCCACAAGCCCCTCCCCGGCCCACGCGAGCGCGTCCGTGCCGTAGCCGAGTGCGTTTTCCGGCACCGTCGCCACGCGCACGGAAACACGCATGGGCCAGCCGCGCTTCTCGACGGCGGCGTTCGCGTACGCGCGCACGTCGCGCATGAATCCGGTGAGAAAATGCGCGTTCTCCCGCGCGCGGCCCGGCGGCAGATGGTCGGGAAACCTGAGCCAGTCGAGCTCGATGCCCTCGACGCGCTCGTAGCGGTCGATCACCTCTTTCACGAACGCGAGGAAATAGTCGCGCACTTCCTTTTTGGAATAGTCAAAGGCTCTGAGCCCGTGCTGCCCGTCATTCTGCCCGCCGCGCCAGAGCTCGGGGTGGTTGCGCCAGAAGGAACTCAAATAGGGGTTGGCCGGTTCGTTCACGCAGTGGATGTCGTTCATGCGGATGGATACCCATGGCGCCACGCCCTTGCGGCGGCACTTCTCCGCCCAGACTCGGATCGGGTCGAGACCCTGGTCCGCAAGCGCCTTGAGGTTCGCCTCGTAGCCTTTGGGTTCCTGCTTGTCCTTCCACGCCGAGTCGATGGTCGTCGAATCGAAGATCGCGCGCTGGCCGTTCGCGCAGATGAAAAAATGCGTCACGGCGCCGCGGCACACTTGGTCGATGTATCCTTCTAGCCCTTCTCGCGTCGCAGCCTCTTTGCGGCCGTAGAAATGCGTGTCGTCCTCGTTGAACGCGAAGACGGTCTTCACCTGCCGACCGCCTGCGTAGAACGGGTCGGTGCGGCGCGCCACGCCGCGCGGGAAAGGCTTCGTCGTCCATGCGTCCCCTTCCTTCACGGCCTTTTCAGGATACGCCGCCACGCGCAGCGTCGCGCCGTCGCGGCATTCCGGCTCCACGAAGTCGGGCGCCTCACCCTTCTCGCACCAGTTCTCGATTATCCGCTTGAGGTTGGCGGGCGGACACGACCGCATCTCGCGCCCGACGCTGCCGTGCGCACAGCCCGGCATCAGGAAGAGGCGGAAGAATTCCTTCACGCGGGCGAGGCCGCCCATTTCGTCAGTCACGTCCTCATAGTAGTCGACCATCGTGAGGTAGGGCACGGTCTGGTCTTCGAGGCCGGCCGTCATGATGATTTTGCCTCCGCGCGCGGCGAAGGCGTACAGGTCGGGGTTCATCGCGTCCATCGCCTCTCTGCGCACCGCCGTGAATTCCTCGAAGTCGTTCCATGTCGCCGTGTTTTCGTCGAACTTCTTGCCGTCGCGTTTCTCGATGTAGTTGCTGAAACAGATCAGTCCGCCCGAATGGTTGAATTTCGCACCCCAAACGTAGCCGGGATACGTGCGCCGTCCGTTCACGACGGGCCCGGCGAAAAGCTCCTTCACGGCGGCGCGCACTGCGGGTTCGGCGAAGGCGGGGTCCTTCTTTGCGGCGAGGTCTAGGATTTCATCGTCGTGGCCGTCACAGAGCCGCGGATCGGTGATGAAGCGGCCGCGTGCGAAGGGCTCGTCCTTGTCGGCCATGAATTCGACGGCGGCGTCCGCGAGAATTTTGGCGCGTTTGCCCGCAAGGCGGATGCGGTTGTCGATCTGCGCGCGGTGGAAGGCGCTGGCCTCGATCCCGGTGCGGCCGATCGCGGGCAATTCCGAGACGATGCCGTCGTAGTCCTTCGGGAAGCGTTGCGCCTCATGCATGCCCTGTCCGCCGCCGGTGGAGGCTCCGATGAAGTAGGAATGGTGCGGCTCCCTGCCGTAAAATTCTTGCGCGAACTTTTTTGCGTAGACGGTCATGAGGTGCGTCGACCGCCAGAGGTAGTCCTTCCACACGTCCTCCGGCCACGGATCTGGCGCGCGCGTGCGCCATCCGCAGGATGGGCCTGTGCCGAGATCCGTGGAAACGCACAGCGCGCCGCCCGTCGCCGCGCTGGCCTGTGAGCCGACGGCGCCTGCCCAGCCGCCCTGGCCGTGTCCCCAGAGGCGCCCGTTCCAATCCTCCGGCGCGGGAAAACCCGCCTTGCAGCGGATGTGCGAGTCCTTGCCGGGCTTGAGCACGTATTCGATGTCCAGTATCTTTTTTCCGCCGACCGTTTTCCACACGGCGTTTGAGATGCAGCACACCGGGTCGCCCGCCACCGCGTCGCGGATGCGCGTAAGGCCATCGTCGCCTCCGGTCCGCCACTCCGCCGCCATTGCCGCGCCAAACGCGGCTAACGCTGCGGACAAAATCATCTTTTTCAACTTCTCCGTCCTTCCTGTTACACCTCTGGCGGCAGCAGCGCCGCCGCCGCGAAGACCCGTTCGACCGCGTCGCGCGCGAGCGTTGTCTTGAGATATAGGCGTTTCGTCGCAGGCACGACGATCGACACGCCGTCCTGCTCGAACGCGACGGC
>JAQVSS010000453.1 GCA_028700415.1 Kiritimatiellia bacterium | reverse complement strand
AGGTTTGTCGCGCGGCGAATGGAACGCCGCGGAAGTTTCGGAAACGGACGGCGGCATGTTCGGCACGGCGGCTTTCCTGTCGTTTTACGACATAGCCCAGACCGACCGGCGCGGCGACAACCATTTGACGCGTACCGATGCGGGCGGGCGTTTGGGCGCGTGCGGCGGAGGATGGCAGGGCGACCTCTTGGCGGCGGCTTCTTGGTGCGAGTTCGGCGCGCGCGGGTTTTACGGGGCTGACCCCGCGTATCCCGCGCTGGAGCGCCTGCGCGACACGCTGCTGGCCGGTTCATTGCGCTTCACCGGCGATCCGCGGGCGCCTGCGGCGGTGTCCGCGCTCTGGCGGCGCACCGATGACGACTATTGGCTGGATCGGGACAGGCGCGACTTTTACCACAATCAGCACACGGCCGATTTCGCGGGCGTCCACGGCGACCGCCGCCTGCCGATCGGCGAAGGATTTTTCACGGACTTGCGCGGCGACGGCGATTTTGAGCGTGTCCGCAGCCGGTCATTGGGCGACCATGAACGTGCCCACGCCTCGCTGGCCGTGCTGCCGGGCGTCGCCATTGGCAGGTTTATCATTACTGCCGGCGGCTCATTCGACGCCTTCAGCGCTTACTCGCCGACCTGGCTGCCTGCCGCCGGGATCGAGTGGGAGTTCGCGGAAGCGCAAGCGGTTTTCGTTTCGTATGTCGGCGCCGCGCGCCAGCCCTCTTATACCGAACTCAATTACGAGTCGCCCGACTCGCTGGGGGACGCCGGGCTCGGGCTGCAGCGGACGCGCGCGGCCGAGGCCGGTTACAGGGGCGATAACGGGGCGGCCATGTGGAAGATCGCTGTTTTCAGGGAAGAAGGCGAGGACCTCGTGGATTGGGTCAAGGCCGCGCGCGGCGCGCGCTGGACAGCGGTCAACCTGTCTGAAGTCAGGACAAGTGGCATTGCGGGCGAGGGCAGGGTCGCCGTTTCCCGCGACACCGATTTCGGGATGGATCTGGTCGCGGTGCGGAAAGACAGCGCCCGAGATTATCCTGCCAGCCGGTATGTGATGGACTATCCCGAACTGGACGCCGTGGCGGCATTGCGGCACCGTCTGGGGCGCGGTTTGATGGTCATGTTGCGGCAGGGCGTCTCGAAATATGCGGGGAACGCGCTGCGCGGCGACGGCGACTGGATGCTGGACACGGCCCTGGATGTGCGCTGGCGCCCGCCGCGTCATAAACAAATCACCATCAACGCCGGCGTCCAGAATCTTTTCGACGATGATTTCCAGGTATATGCGGGGCAGCGCCGCGCCGGGGTCAGTTTTCATATGGCTGTGACATACAACTGGGGCGCAGCCCCGTTACACTGACTGTGCATGGCGCTCAATTCTTTCGACAGGCGACCAGCGACAGGCGAGATAAAAGCCGCATTTTCCGGCTTGGCTATAACTTCACGGGAATTATGTTTTTGGACGGTGCCCGGTGTTCGGGTCCTGTAACCGCATGCTCACCATTCCAGTATTCATCTTCATTTTCTCATTGTTAACAGCGGTGAAATATGCATAATAATTAACGAATAAAGATTGAACTGATGTTAACGAATAAAGATTGAACTGATGTTAAAAGATTGAACTGATGTTAATTGACAAGTGGCTGTCCGGAACAGCCTAATAATGTCACGCATGGCGAGGTACTGACGATGGATGATCTGGCGGCATACACCAAGGTTTCGAAGTCCACGCGCTACAAGTTGGCCGTCGACGAGTTGGTCAAGGGCGAGAACGCCGCCGCCGTCCTTTTGTTCGGCAAGCAGCCGCAGCGGTTCCTGATTACGTCGGAGGTCAAGGGCCTCCAGTTTCACGGCACCACGGTCGCCAAGCCGCTCCTCGCCGAGCCGCTCTTTCTCACGCGGCACATTGAAAAGGCGGGGACCGGCATCCTGGACATGATCGGTCTCTGCAAGGCCGCCAAGCTGCGTCCGCCTGAGTTCCGGCAGGAGATGGGCCAGTTCATCCAGACCCTCTGGCGGCCGACATCTGTACTTGGAGGACCAGTCGGGGCCCAGCCAGAGGTCCAAGTCGGCCAACCCAAGCCGATCCAGTTGGCGACCCAGTCGCCCGACCCAGTCGGTCGTCTCTTGCTGGCCCTGAAAACCGATCCTAAGTCGGCGGGGGAGCTACGTGAATTGCTTGACCTCAAGCACAGGCCGACCTTTCGCGAGAATTATCTTCACCCCGCCCTCGAGATGGGTGTGATCGAGAATACCATTCCTGACAAGCCGAACAGCCGACTGCAAAAGTACCGCCTGACCGACAAAGGCCGCGCCCGACTCGAGGAGAAAGCCTGATGGCCAAAGCAACAACACCGACAAGCGCGAACCTGGGGTTCGAGGACAAGCTCTGGGCGGCGGCAGACAAACTGCGCGGCAACATGGACGCCGCCAAGTTCGTGCAGTCGCACGCCTCCAGCAACGGTAACGGCAAGAAACCCAAGGTCGGCCCCGCTGTTCGCCGCGACATCTCCATCTACGGCCAGGAATCCAACAACACGACTTGGCGGCTGGCTCTGATGAACCTGGCGATCCGGGGCATCGACGGCAAGATCGAATGGGGCGACAGCTTCCTGAACGACAAGCACAAGGACATGAAGGCCGACTACATCCTGGCCAATCCACCCTTCAACATGGAAGACTGGGGTTACTCGAAGGTCAAGAACGATGTCCGCTGGCGGCGCTTCGACCTGCCTGCGCCGGGCGAAACACGGCAGGCAGGCCAGCCCTCCGGCAACGCCCAGTTCTCATTGCCTCCCGGCGGCGAACGCAAGCGCAAGGACGGCTCGACGTTCACGGTGGACGGCGGCAACGCCAACTATGCATGGATTCTGCACTTCCTGCACCATCTCGCCCCCCACGGCACTGCGGGCTTTGTGCTGGCCAATGGCTCGCTTACCAGCAACACCTCGGGCGAAGGCGACATCCGAAAGGCCATCATCGAAGCCCACGGCCACGTCCTGACGCCGGGCCGCTATGTCGGGACCGAGGAGGTCGAAGACGACGGCGTCCCGTTCGAAGAGAAGATGGCCGAGTTGTCGGCCGAACTGTATGAACAGATGATTGAATGCGTAGCGCTCGATGCCGCCATCCGCAAGAATCTGGAGGCGCTGGGCTATGGCGAGTAACAGTCAACTGGACCGGAAGAGTTTCGCGGCCC
>JAQVSS010000452.1 GCA_028700415.1 Kiritimatiellia bacterium | reverse complement strand
CCTTGGATGCAACACCGCCCTTCTGCTATATTACGGCTATGCGTTTACTGTCTGACTGAGTAAGAAGGAGACCACATGCACACAATCGAAACCCCAGACAGGCTCTCTTACCGCCGGATGACGACCGACGAACTGAGAAGCCGCTTTGTGATCGGGGATCTTTTTCAGACCGGGCAGATCACCCTGTTCTACACCAATGTCGACCGCGCGGTGGTCGGGGGCATCGTGCCGACCGTTGAGCCGGTCGAACTCAAAGGCGGCCGTGAAATGGCCTGCACCTACTTCTGCGAGCGTCGCGAGGCTGGCATCATCAATCTCGGCGGTCCCGGCACGGTTGTGGTCGACGGCACCTCTTATGAACTGGCCTCCCGCGAATGCCTCTACATCCGGCGGGGCAGCCGGGGCATCCTTTTCTCCAGCGCCAACCCCGAAAAGCCCGCACAGTTCTATCTCGTCTCCTATCCGGCCCACGCCGATTACCCGACCGCCAAGGCGGGCCTCAAGGACGCCAACCGGATCGAACTCGGCACGCCCGCAGAATCCAACCGCCGCACGATCTACCAGTATATCCGCCCCGGGTTCATCAAGAGCTGCCAGCTCGTGATGGGCTTTACCGAGCTGCACGAGGGCAGTGTGTGGAACTCGTTCCCGCCCCACACCCATGACCGCCGCACCGAAGTCTATTGCTATTTCGGCCTGCCGCCCAACGGGGAGGTCATGCACGTTCTCGGGGAGCCGGACGAGACGCGCCATGTCGTCCTGCGCGAAAAGCAGGCCGTGCTCTCACCGGCATGGTCTGTCCATTGCGGCGCGGGCACCGGTGCCTACGCCTTCGTCTGGGCCATGGGCGGCGAGAATCAAGAGTTCGACGACATGGACAAATGCGACCTCGCGAATTTCCGCTGACCGGACACTCTGACCGGCGGCGAACGCTTTTCAACCCCCAAGGGTATCCATGAAAGCACCTGCCTTTTTACCTTGCCTCTTCACAACGTTCACGCTCGCCGCAGGTGACCTTTATGTCGCTCCCAGCCAATCCCGGGCAGAACGCCTCGGCACGAAAAACCGGCCCTTTGCCACCCTGCAGGAGGCACGCGACGCCATCCGTGCCGCCAAAAAGGCGGGCGATACCGGCGCATGGACGGTACACGTGAAGAAAGGTCCCTATCCCGTGCGGGAAACGCTCGTGTTCGGCCCGGAAGATTCCGGCACCGCCGCCGCACCGGTCACCTATGTCGGCGAAGGCGCCGCAGAAACGCGCCTTTGCGGCGGCATGAGGATCACCGGGTGGCGAGAAACACCCGACGGCAAATGGGTTGCGGACATCCCGGCTTCCACCAACGGCGCGCCCGCTTACTTCGAGAGCCTCTTCGTCAATGGACGCCGCGCCCATCGCGCGCGTCATCCCGACACCGGTTTCTTTAACCCGTGGGCGGTGGAACAGGCAATCCTGACCAACGCAAACCCGCGCGCCGAATACGGCCAAGCCCGCATCCGCGGACGCACAGGCGATCTCGCGCCCCTCGCCGGCACGCCCAAGCGCGAGCTCCGGTACGCGCAGGTTGTCGTCCACCACAAATGGGACACCACACGCCGCATCATCCTCGACTTCGATTCCGCCTCCGACACCCTCACCACCCAAGGCGCGCCTTGGAAGCCCTGGAATAAGTGGCAGACGAATTCGCTCTACTATGTCGAGAATGTGCGTGCCGCACTGGATGCGCCCGGAGAATGGTTCTATGACGGCTGCAACGGCAAACTCTTCTACCTGCCGCTCAGGGGCGAGAAACCGGACCGGGCGGAGATCGTCGCCCCTTTCCCCGGCCTCAAAACACTGGTTTCCCTCAACGGCAGCCCGGCGACCACGAATGTTGTGAGCCACCTCACGTTTGAGAAACTCGCTTTCCTGTATACCGATTCGCCGCGCCGTGCGGACCAGGTGGGCAAGGGCTTCATCGCGACCGCGGTTCTCGGGGATCCCGGCGTGCCGGGACCTACCCAGTTTGAACCCGCGCAGGCCGCAGCCCGCACAGAGGCCGCAATCATGGCGGACGGCACGCATGCCGTGACCTTCCGCGATTGCGAGATCGCCCACACGGGCGAATACGGCATCTGGCTCAGGGCGGGCTGCGTCAGCAACCGCATCGAACGGTGCGCCGTCACCGACCTTGGCGCGGGCGGCATCCGCATCGGCGACCCCTCTGGCCAAGGCGTCAAGGCCAGCAGCAACCGCCTGACGACCGCGCTCACCCCCTTCAGCTCCGCGTTCAACGTGGTGGACAACTGCATCATCACACGCGGGGGCCGTTTCCACGCGAGCGCCACCGCCGTCTGGGTCGGCCACAGCCACGACAACCAAATCACCCACAACGAAATCAGCGACCACTACTATACCGGCGTCTCCGTCGGTTGGGTCTGGGGGTACAGGGGCAGCGCGGCGCAACGCAACACCATCGCGTTTAACCGGATCAGCAAAATCGGGCAGCGCATGCTCGGCGACATGGGGGGCATCTACACCCTCGGGACTTCTTTTGGGACGTGCATCAGCAACAATGTGGTCTTCGATGTGGATTCCTTCACCTACGGCGGCTGGGGGCTCTATCCCGATGAGGGTTCCGAAGGGATCGTTTTCGAAAACAACCTCGTCTACGACACCAAAGACGGTTCCTTCCATCAGCACTACGGGCGGGACAACGTGCTCCGCAACAACATTCTCTGTTACAGCCGGGAGTGCCAGGTTGCCGTCAGCCGCGTCGAGCCGCACCGTTCCGTAACCGTGGAGCGCAACATCATCCTTTGGGAGCGGGCTCCGAATTTCAGCGACACCCGCTACACACGGTCCACCGCGGCCAACGTGGACTGGAAAAACAACCTTTGGTGGCGAACCGATGGGCCCGTCGATTTCAAGGGGATGACCTTCGCGGAGTGGCGGGCTTTGGGGCGCGACGTGCAAGGGCTTGTTGCCGACCCGCTTTTCAGGGATCCCGCCCGCCGGGACTTCAGGCTGCGGCGCGGTTCGCCTGCCGTGCAGACCGGGTTCAAACCGTTCGATTTCTCAAAGGCCGGCGTCTACGGCACACGGGCTTGGCGCCGCCGCACACAAGACCGTGAGGCCGCATTATGAAATTTATCAAACAACCGTTTTTTGAGACACCGTGGCACCTGATCCGGTTCTTTATCCCCTTCGCTGCTCTTGTGC
>JAQVSS010000451.1 GCA_028700415.1 Kiritimatiellia bacterium | reverse complement strand
AAAAGGCGGCTGCGAAGTTGTTCGGCAGATGGCATGGTTATCTCCTGATTCCTTAAATCACGCTCCACCGGATGGTGAACACCGGCGTGACAGTTGTTTTCTGTTGCATACGTTTTTCGAGCGATTCCACGAGGCGGTCGCGCTTTTCAGCAATTTCATCCTCGATGTCGAAGATCCGCTCGCGTAAGGTGCGTTTCTTGCGCTCGAGCTTGGCGATTTCTTCCTGCAGGCCGTGCTGCTCCTCGATGGTGGGAGCTTGGCGACTGCGCCGTTGCAGGTCGCGGATCTGACGCTTGGTATCGTCCAATTCTTTTTGTGCCGCCATTTCCATGTCCTCGGCCCATTTGTCGAGCTGGTCGCGGGCCTCGGAGAAGTGGCGGTTGTTCTCCTCCAGATTTTTGGCCAGGGTCGCCTTGGCATGGCGCTCCTGATCCCGCATGAGGCGTTCTTTGGCAGAATCCGGGATAGCCTGGACAGCGCGGGCCTGACCGCTGCAGTTGAACAGCTTTTCACAGGTTTCCTGGTCGATGTTGTTGCCCGCATCGTCCATTCCCGAGAAAAGCAGATATTCCTCGGAATCAAACGACTCGATGTGCATTTGCTGGAGGCTCAACCAGCCGGATCTCTCCTTGAGGCGCTCCACCACTGCGATGCGGGTGGAGTGCCCGGAAATATCAAAAACAACTTCGGCGGGCGGACAAGGACGCTTTGAAGCTTTATGGATGACGTGTTCCCCTAGTGGGTGGCTCAGGCGATACAGGTACTCGCCGGGCACGTTCTCCTGAGTTTTGGAAATCAGGTGATAACGACCGTGTGAAACATGCGCGACCGGGCTGTTTTTAAGGGTGAAGGAGAAGCTCTGGTCGTCAAACTCGGCATGATTTTGCAATGTGTGCCGAGTGACGGCCCAGAACAAGCGGCCAATACGGTCGAGCCGCTCCTGAGTTCCAGCCAGATTCACTTTCAGGCGGTCGTGTACGTCCTCGTCGAAATGCTCCAACAGCATTTTCCGCGTGTCGCGCATCTTGGTCTGGATCTGTTCGTCCAGTTCCTTCTGCAGCTTCTCGAAGGCGGACTGAATTTCTTCTTCGCTCCGACACCCTTGGTAGATTTCCAGGATGCGGCGTTCGAAATCCACACCGGCTTCAATGGAGCCGAGGACATCATCACTGGCACCGAATACGCCGGTAAACAGATTGAATTTCTGTTCCAGCAGCTCATGGACGCGCCGGTCGGCCTCGTTGCGCTCGTTGAGGAAGTTGATAACGACCACGTCGTGTTTCTGGCCGTAACGGTGGCATCGACCGATCCGTTGTTCGATGCGTTGAGGGTTCCAGGGCAGATCAAAGTTGACGATGGCTGAACAGAACTGAAGGTTAAGGCCTTCGGCACCGGCCTCTGTCGCGATCAACACACCTGCCCGGTCGCGGAAACGATCAATGATTGCCGCTCTGAGGTCCACCTGACGAGAGCCGGTCGCCCGACCTGATTCTTTGTTGGCGGCAAGCCACTCCTGATAAATCTGGCCGGAAGCATCATCCTTGTTGGTGCCATTGAAGGTCAGCACCTGACCGGCGTAGCCATTCCCTTCAAGGAAGTCTTTGAGCCAGTTCTGGGTTCGCCGGGATTCGGTAAAGATGACGACCTTTTTGGCCGCTCCCATTTCATCCATGGCGCTGAAACCGATATCCAGGGCTGTCAGGAGCGCTCGGGTTTTTGTATCAATGCCGAGGCTTCTGGCCCAGCGAATGTAGTCAGTCAGCTCTTCAATTTCAGCATTGAGCTTTTCCAGATCAATCTTTTTAGCCTGCGGTTCCGGTTCTATCTCAGGTGTTGGGGATTCGTCATCGATGAGACCATCTTCTTCGTCCTCGAGGATTTCATCGAGCAGATCGTCATCAATGTCCTCACCAGAAATCAGCAGATCCAAGGCGCTCGCGTTCTGTTTGGCTTCGTCCCTCAGCTTCAACAGCCGGTCACGCATGATCTCAAGCGTTCCGGCAACGGCGTGGGGCGAAGACGCCAGAACTTTTCGGACAAGCAGTATCAGCAGATGTTTCTGCCCGGAGGGGAGCGCATAGGTTTCGTCACGCATGAGATAGCTGGAAACCGCCTCATACAGTTTGTGCTCCTGCTCCGTGGGCTTGAATGGCCGGGTAATGAGTTTGCGCTCGGTGTAGCGCACGAATTCGATGACCTGGCTGCGGAGCGAACGCCAGCAGAATGCGCCCAGCCGTTCCCGCAGGCTGGCAATATCACCCCCATAGTTGATGTACTGCGTTCGGAAAGACGCCAAGTCGCCAAACAGCCGGTCATCGATCAGAGTCGAAAGGCCATAGAGTTCGAGCAGGGAGTTTTGCAACGGCGTTGCCGTCAGGAGGAGCTTTTTGCGATCTTCTGTTGCCCAGCGGATACGCTGGCCCAGTCGGTTGCTTTCCCGGTAGGCGTTACGGAGCTTGTGGGCTTCATCAATAACCACAAGATCCCAGGCAATCTCTTTGAGTTCTTCCGCCCGGCTGGCGGCAAAGTGCATGGAGCAAATGATGATTTGCTTGTCCCTGAACGGGTTTGGAAACCCCAGCTTTTGCTGATCCTTATAGGTTTTTGCATCCAGAACGATGGATGGCAGGTTGAATTTTTCGGAGAGCTCCAGAGCCCATTGCTTCCGGAGCGAGGCAGGGCTGATTACCAGAATGTTTCGTCTGCGTTCCGCCCAGTATTGACATAGCACAAGACCTGCTTCGATGGTCTTGCCAAGGCCGACCTCGTCGGCGAGCAGCACACCCTTTGAAAGGGGCGAGCGCAAAGCGAAAAGAGCTGCTTCAATCTGGTGTGGATTCAGGTCTACGCATGCATCAAACAACGCACGGCCAAGGCGGTCGACACCGGTGCCGCCGACCCGGCTCAATTCATGCGCGTAATAGCTTGCATGGTAGTCCGTAATCATGCTTCCGAATCCTTCTTATTACGATCAGCTGCGCCGCCAGCTTTTACCCACTCGTCGACTTCGTCTTTCTTGAACTTCCAAAGACGGCCCATGCGATGGGCGGGCATCGCATGCTTGTCGATCCAGCGGTAAACGGTGTCACTGCTGACACCGAGATACTTGCCTATCTCGTCTACTGATAACCAACGGTTTTCCATCTCGGCCATTTCTCTAGCTCCTCATGGGCGATTGGGTTAATAGCCACGCCAGAGGCGATAAA
>JAQVSS010000450.1 GCA_028700415.1 Kiritimatiellia bacterium | reverse complement strand
GCCCAAGGGGAAATCCGTGCCGCCAGTTTGATTCTCCAAGCCTTGCGGGATCTCAAAGAGGTCACGGTGAGCGTCAGCGGCCTGACGCATGAACAGGGCGGCGGCATCGTGCTGCCGTCGTCCGTTGCAGATGTGCGCGTGGTGAAGTGCTGGTATCAGGCCGGGAGCGCCTGGCACGGGATCAGCCAGCAAAAGGATCGCCGCGTGCTGACGCCCGAACTGCTGGTTCACGATGACCGGTTGCTTCGGATCGATGAAAAAAACCGGAAGAATTTCCTGCGGCTCTCCCGCCCGGACGGGGACGTCTACTGGGACACCGAAGATCCCGGCTACGCGCAGGACGGCCAGTTCACGATCCTGCCGGTTGATACATTCCCCGTGCGTGACGCCGCGGCGCTGCGGCCGACCGAGCTGTCCGCCGACACCCTTAAGCAGTATTGGCTGACGTTTCGGGTTCCCGACAACGCCCTGCCCGGCATGTACACGGGGACAGTCACTGTTGCGGCAACCGATGGGGTTGTGGGGAAGACGGAGTTGCGTCTGCGCGTTCTGCCGTTCCGCCTGCCGATGCCCATGACCGCCTACGATGGCCGCAAGGCGTTCACCAGCTCGATCTATTACCGGGGCGTTTTGAGCGCGAAATATCCGAGGGGCTCGATTTCCTCCGAGTACAAGAGCGAGGTACAACTGCGTGCCGAGCTGAAGGACATGGCTGAGCATGGCATTTTCAATCCGACGAGCTATCAGTCGTTGGAGAACCTGGCAAACTATCTGAGGGTGCGGGACGCGGTCGGCATGAGGGGCCTGCCGCTGTATTCGATCGGCGTTTCGATCGGCAATCCGTCGACGGAGGCGCAGCTGTCCAGCCTCCGCCAGAAGATCGGTAAAATCCGTGCGGTCACGGAACCGTTCGGGATTCATGACGTGTACCTGTACGGCATCGATGAGGCACGGGGAGAGGAGCTCCTGTCCCAGAAGAAGGCGTGGAAAGTGGTCCGGGAGGAAGGCGCCAAGTCCTTTGTGGCCGGCTACAAAGGGCATTTCGACGTGGTCGGCGACTTGCTGGATGTTCAGGTGCAGGCGCACGCGCCCTCGCGGGAGGATGCGGCGCAGTGGCATTCGGCCGGCGGCAAGATCTTCTGCTATGCGAACCCCCAGACCGGTCCGGAAAACCCGGAGCTCTTCCGCCGCAACTACGGTTTCGATCTCTGGCTGCAGAACTACGACGGGGCGATGACCTACGCCTATCAGCATGCGTTCGGGAATATCTATAACGATTTCGACCATGCGACTTACCGTGAGCATGTGTTTTCCTACCCCACCGTGGACGGCGTGCTGCCGACGTTGGCTATCGAGGGCTATCGGGAAGGCATCAACGATATCCGCTACGGGACCCTGCTGAAAAACCTGATCGAGGCAAAGGTTTGTACGGAAGGCCGCAAGGCGGAAACGGCGCGCCGGGCGGTTGAATGGCTGAAACATCTCGACACGGAACGCGACTTGGAGGAAATCCGCGCGGAGATGGTTGCGTTCATTTTGGATTTGTGCGAGTGACCGTCCGCAGCGGCCGGAACCGGCGCGGGGACGTGTCGGGCAGAACGGAGAAAAATCAGACTTTTATTTATGTGACACGGCATACTCAGGAGGAGGTTACATGCGCAAAGTGACGAACACACAGAGAATGGAAACGGTTTTGGCGTCGGTGATCATATTGGCCTTTGTCACACTGTCAACCGCGGCCGAGTACTTTTGGGATGACGGCGGGGCGGACGGCAAGTGGTCAACCGGCGCCAACTGGTACAGCACGGAATCGGACAACACGCCGCCCCAAGGCGACGATACCGCCAACATCGGCAGCAGTACGGCGGGCATGACACTCGTCGCGACCGGCGTCGTCGATCAGGCCGGCGCCGTCGCCAATCAGGTCAAAATCGGCTACAACACCGGCGCGAAAGGCACGCTGGTTATAGCGGGCGGCACCCTCGAAGCGACGGACAGAATTGAAGTCGGCGTGAGCGGTCTGGGACGCCTGGTTCTTTCCAACGGCATCGTGTGCGCGACCAATTCAATTACAGTCGCTACGCAGGTGGATAGACCGGGCGGATCCATCGAGTTGGAGGGTGGCCAGATGCAGACCTTTTATCTTTATGTCGGGAACAACGCATTGGGCACAATGGCGCAGAACGGGGGAACGAACCGGATCATCAAACGAGCCTATATCAACTATAACGCTGCGGGGCGGGGCACATACGAGCTGGGCGGCGGCCTGTTCAATCCGGCGATAATGGACGTCGGCGTGAGCGGCACGGGCACAATGGTTCAGACCGGCGGGGTTCTAGAATCGCCCGGGCAGGTGACCCTGGGCGACAAAAGCAATTCCGTCGGGCAGTACCGTCTCGAGAACGGTTCGCTCATCTCGTATTCACTGTACGTGGGCAATTACGGGCACGGGGTCTTTACCCAGACAGGGGGCACGAACACGGTTGGCAACTTTCTTGTGGTGCCGCGCTACCAAACGGGCGTCTACAACCTGTGGGGCGGGGTGCTGATGATCGGCACAAACGGATCATCCACCAGTTATATTTGTCCGGGGTTCGACGGCGTCGAGGGCGCCTTTAATTTTGGCACGACCAACTCCAGCGGCGTGATCGCCCAAGCGCCCGGCAGCACCAAATCGTCCATCTATATCGGGTATTTTGCGAGCGGCCGGGGGACTTTCCGCGGTTGGGGTTTGTCTGAGCTGACCGGCTCGGTGCGGAACAACGGGAAGGTCGTGGCAGACGGTTACGGGACGGACCGGGACCTCGATTTCAGCCGGATGGCCGGCCTGCAGGCGAACTCGCTCACAAACGCCGGCAGCAACGGTTGGTATGCCCAGGATCACGGGCGTTTACTGTTGCCGCCTGTCACCGCGGGCAACCCGGTTTACTGGGGCGAGGTGAACAACCAGGATCTGGTCAATAGCGTGAAAATGGAACTGACCGGAACCGGGTCTGTCACGGGTGCGCTGCTGGCGGCTGACCACACGCTGGTCAACCCCGACCTGTACAAACCGATCGGCGTATGGGAGTTTTCATGTGACTCCGGCGTCACGGGCGGACAGTTGACGTTTCTCTATGACGCGGCGCAACTGGCCGCCATGGAGATCGACGAGAGCCGGCTGCGCGTGTGGCGCCACAGCGGCGCGTCGTGGGTGAACGTCACTGACACGGGCGG
>JAQVSS010000449.1 GCA_028700415.1 Kiritimatiellia bacterium | reverse complement strand
ATGAAGGGGACGGCTTCGGGATTGAGAGCGTGGTAGGCGTCGTTTTCAAAATACCCCTGCAGAGCCTTGGCGATGTCCTTGTCGATCACGAAGCCGTGGTCTTCGCCACTGTCGATTTTGACCGTTGCCACGTCGTTGCTGGGCCAGGCGTGGTAGTGGGCGTGGTATTGCTTGAAGGCGGACTCGATGCTCTTGAGTTCCGAGTAGGCGATGGTGCGCCGGCTGAATTTCCGGGCGCGCTCGAGCGAGCCGTACAGCAGGCCGAGGAGGACGCTGATGATGGAGATGACGATGAGCATCTCGATCAGGGTGAAGCCGTGCTTGCGACCACCCGGTGGTCGCAATGGGGAGGGTAAAAGGGATCTCCCCATGCCGAATGTCGCATGTCGCGCGTCGCGTGTCGTTCTCATGGTGTCACCGTTCAAAGTAGATGTCGTCCAGGGTGGTGTCGGGCGTTGAGGTTTTGCCTATTGCTTTTCCGTTCAGCACGCTGCCGGCGTCGGGGCCGCACGAGAAGAGCGTGTAGGCTTTCCTGCCGGGGTCGCAGGTATAGATGTAAGGGCTACCCCAGGGGTCGATGGCGCTCACATCGGAGGTGAGGAAGGAGCGGAAGGAGATGTTGGTGGTGTTGCCGGAAACGGTGTATCGCAGGTAACAGCGCGCGAGGACATTTGAGAAATTTGAGGCGGGTGTGTTTGCGGTGATGAGGTCTGGCTGCAGCGTCTCGCCCGTCTCGACGTCGACGGCTTCATACGGGTACTCGCCGAACTGGAGGAACCAGCGGTTCAGCGCGTCGTGCCACTCGCCGAGCTCGGCTTGGGCGCGACGGATCTTGACGACCGCGTTGACGTGGCGCCCGAGGCCGAGCACGAGCGCAAGCAGGACCGACACGATGCCCATGACGATGCCGAGCTCGATCAGGGTCATGCCGGCGCGCCGAACGCCCGGGTGCCGGGGAAAACCCCGCTTTTTTTCGGCACTCGACCCTCGACCCCCGACCTTCGGGATGCACGCAACGTTCGAGGTTGGGCGGCGGGATTTCATGTCACTCCTCCATGCGGCCGGCGACGCGGAGGACCTCCTCGACGGAGGTGCGGCCCTCGACCACGCGCAGCCAGCCGTCCTGGCGCAAGGTGACCATGCCCTCTTTCATGGCCAGGTCCTTGATGATGTTGGCGGGCTCGCGCGCCACGACCAGGGCGCGGAGCGGGTCGGTCATGATCATCACCTCGTTGATGGCGCTGCGGCCCCGGTAGCCGGTGAACCCGCAGGAGGGGCAGCCGTGACCGTGAATGAACTCCGCCTCGCCGATGCGGTCAGGGTAGATCATGGCGATCTCGTTGCGGATGGTTTCCGGGATGTCGTAGGCCTCTTTGCAGTTGCGGCAGACGCGGCGCACGAGACGCTGGGCCACGATGCCCTCGACGCAGGAGGAGATCAGATAGGGTTCGACGCCCATGTCGATGAGGCGGGTGACCGCGCTGGGCGCGTCGTTGGTGTGGAGCGTGCTGAGCACCAGATGGCCGGTGAGCGAGGAGCGCACCGCGATGTCGGCGGTTTCGGAGTCGCGGATTTCGCCGATGAGGATCACGTCCGGGTCATGGCGCAGGATGGAGCGCAGGACGGCGGCGAAGGTGAGCCCGATCTTGCTGTGGGTCTGGACTTGGCTGATGCCCTTCATCTGGTATTCGACGGGATCCTCGACGGTGATGATCTTGGTGCCGGTCTGGTTGAGCCGGGCGAGCAGCGCGTAGAGCGTGGTGGTTTTGCCCGAGCCGGTTGGCCCGGTCATGAGGATCACGCCGTGCGGCAGCTCGGTGAGCTTGGCGATCTTGGGCAACTGGTAGGGCGACAGACCGAGCGTGTCGAGGTCGATTTTCATGGTGCCGCGGTTGAGGATACGCAGGCAGCAGGTTTCGCCCCAGCCGGTCGGCAACACGGAAACGCGCAGGTCGTAGTCGTTGTTGCCGCAGCGCACCTTGATGCGCCCGTCGTGGGGTTTGCGGTGCTCGGCGATATCCATGTTCGCCATGATTTTGACGGAGGAGCTGACCGCGTTGCGCAACTTGTCCACGCCTTTGGGCAGGGGGATCTCCTGCAGGATGCCGTCGATGCGGTAGCGGAGGCGCAGGGAGTTTTCGAAGGGCTCGATGTGGATGTCGGTGCAGTCCATGCGGATCGCTTCGGCGATGATGAGGTTGATGAAGCGCACCATGCCGGTCTCTTGCGTGTGGACGTTGATGTCCTCGTTCTCCTCAAGCTGCGGCATGGCTTCGGCTTCGGCGATCAACTGGTCGATGGTCTCGGCGCCGAGCCCGTAGAAATGGGTGAGCGACATGGCGACGTCGCTTTCGGGGCAGAGGACAAAATCGATGCCCGCATCGAGCACCATCCGCAGGCCGTCCACCGTGGTCAGGTTCGGCACCCGGCTGGCGGCGAGCAGGAGGACGCCGTTCTGGAACGTGAGGGGGACGATGCGGTGACGCAGGGCGACTTTCGCGCTGACCTTGTCGATGGCCGCCTGCTCGATTTTGAAATCGCCGATATTGTGGAAGGGGATGCCGCTGACATCGGCGAACGCTTTGAGGAGATCCGTCTCGTTGACGATGGCCTCTTGGATCAGCAGGCTGTCAACGCCTTGCAAGGTCAATGCGGCGCGGCCTTGGATCTCGCCCAGTTTGTCGGAGGTGAGGAGCCCCGCGTCGACGAGGCGTTGGGTGACCTCGACGATCAGGTCGTCGGTGTAGTATCGGATGGAAAGGTCAGCGTTCATAGGGACAAGGGAATGGGGTTGAAGGTATCAGGTTTCAGGTATCAGGTGACAGGTTTCAGGTTACTGGGCGGCTTTCTTTTGAGGGGCGGGTTTCTGCTGGGCGGCCTTTTTCTGGAGGCCTTTCTTTTGCGCGGGCTTCGGCTTTTTGGCATCGGCCTTGCCTCCTGCAGCGGCCCCCTGTTTACCGGCGGCGGGTTTGGCGGGCACCACCTTTTTAGGCGGGGTTTTTGCGGGTTCGGGGGCGAGCTCGACGGAGCCGCCGATTTCCAGTTTGCGGGTTGTCCCGTCCGGGAAGCGGATCTCAGCCTCGCGCACGTTGGCGCTCAGGATGTCCACGCCGTGAATATGTTCGGCCGCATCATAGAAGACGGTGGTGTTTTCGGCGGAGTCGTAGAAAAGGGCGGCCTGTTTGCCGTCCGGGCGTTGGAAGAAACCCATGAAAGAGAGG
>JAQVSS010000448.1 GCA_028700415.1 Kiritimatiellia bacterium | reverse complement strand
ATAGCAACAGGGTCAGACCTAGAATATAGAATTTAGTTGTCGGGCGAAGAGTGACTGTGGTAATGTCATGGTATGTCACGACCTTGGCGAGTGCGATATGCGGGGGCGAAGTACCACCTGACGGTGAGGGGAAACGGGCGGGCGGCCTTGTTTCTGGAGCCCGGCGACTACGAGCGGTTCATGGAGCAACTGGACGCCGCTCTGGAGGCTGACGGGGTTGTCCTGTTTGCCTACGTCCTCATGCCGAACCATTACCACCTTTTCGTCGAGACGCCCATGGGAAATGTGCACCGTTTCATGCAGCGGCTGAACACGGCCTACGGCATGTACTTCCGTTTCAAGCACAACCGGCCAGGACACTGTTTCCAGGGGCGTTACGGGGCGAGACTTGTGGCAGGTGACCGTTATATTCTAGCGCTGACACGTTACATCCACCTTAACCCGGTTAAGGTGAAGGGCTTGGCCTCTTCCCCAATGAGCCGCAAGCGTGATGTGCTGAGGGGTCGGCTTTACAGCAGCTACCGGGGATACGTCGAGCTGACGGAACCGGAGCCGCGCGTGGACTATCGCTGGTTGTCGGTCTTGGGGTGCCGGTCAGATCGCGGCAACAGGCGGGCGTATCGCGGGTTTGTCGAGGCGATGCTGGAAAAGGAAGACGAGTTCTTTCTGGAAGAGATCGGCAAGAGCCGTTACGCCATAGGCGACGAGCGGTTCCGGGAAGAGACGGAAGAGGCTTTGAGGGAAAGGCGGCTGGAGCAAGCGGCGAGCGGAGATGTTGATTGGCCCGTTGACCGCAAGCCAGCCTTAGAGTCTGTGGCGGAGGAGGCCGCCGGCGTGCTGAATGTCGCCCTTTCCGATGCGCGCGCCCACGGCCGCCGGTTGGGCGACCGCAAGGCGGTCATGGTGGAATGGTGCTGCCGCCTGAGTGATGCCTCACAGCGCAAGGTGGCCCAATACTTGTGTTATGGGAGCGAGTCCGCGGTCGGAAAGGCCCGGAAGCGGGCGAAAACGGCGCTGGCTCGGGAGCGTGAACTCGCCGCCGCTGAGCGAAAACTCCTTCAGCGTCTGAACGCCGGGCAAAAAATAAAAAGGTGAGACCATCATTCAGGCCAACATCTAGTTTCTAGGTCTAACCCTGTTTATGCGAACATCCAACAGTCTGACAGTGAATAGTATCAGAGCTGAGCAGACTCTTGGCAATTCGGGAGTAATCGTTATAATAATCATGATTTTTATGGAGGATATGCCCAAATGATCAAACCACACACACGCACGCTCAAAGGAGCGATCCGTGCTGATTTGTCCACCAAGATGGTCTTTGTCGGAGGTCCCCGTCAAGTGGGGAAGACGACACTGTCGAAGATGCTCGGCTCAACGTTCAACGCACCCGAGTATTTCAATTGGGACAACCGGGCGCACCGGCAGTCCTTGCTCAAGAGCCACTGGTCCCCCGAGACTGACCTTCTCGTGTTTGACGAACTTCACAAATACAACCGCTGGAAAGGATGGATCAAAGGAATTTGGGATACACGCCAGAATGGCGAGAGTATTATGGTGACCGGCAGCTCGCGTCTGGACGTATTTCGGCGAGGCGGCGATTCCCTTCTTGGACGGTATCATTATTACCGGCTGCACCCGTTCAGCGTCGCGGAATTAGACGGGCGCGAGGATAGGTCGGAGGCGTTCCCGAGGCAGCCGCCGGAACTGCGGTTTGAAAAACCTTCTTCAAATTTCGACCCTCTCTTGTGCTGGGGCGGCTTTCCAGAACCTCTGTTTTCAAAGTCTGACCGGACGCTGCGCAGATGGCAGAAGGAACGTTTTGAGCGCGTGTTCAGGGAGGACATCCGCGACACGGAGAACGTCCGGTCTCTGTCTCAAGTGGAACTGCTGGGGCAACTCTTGCCGACACGCGTCGCCTCCCCGCTTTCCTTCCAATCGCTCGCTGAAGATTTGGAAGCAAGCCCGAAAACCCTGAAGAGCTGGATGGAATTGCTGTGCCGCAATTATTTCGCATTTAAAATTCCACCCTATCATCGTCGCCTTGACCGAGCCCTTAAAAAAGAGGCCAAGTACTATCTGTGGGACTGGACGGAAATCTCGGACGAGGGGGCGCGGTTTGAAAATGTGATCGCCAGCCACCTGCTTAAGTTCTGTCACTATTATGAAGATGTTTTCGGTATTTCGGCTGAGTTATATTATGTCCGGGATACACTCAAACGCGAGGTCGACTTTCTCGTGGTGTGGGAAAAACAGCCCTGGCTGTTGGTTGAGGCCAAGTCCAGTCCTGAAAAGAAACTTCCGTCGTTGGTGACGTTTGCTGAAGCCCTGCAGGTGCCGCATCGGTTTCAGGTTTGCCGTGAGGGCGGACTTGACTATATGGATCGGTCGAACGGGATCAGGACGCTTTCCGCGGACCGTTTTCTCACAGCCTTTGTTTAAGGAAAGCCGTGGAAAAAGTCTTCTGGGTATGACATCACCTCGGGTAATTCGTCAGCAGTGAGAACTTTAAGGTTTCAAACGTGTAGAACGTTGGCAATGTGAAATCGGGCCTCTACGACCGGCCAAATCGCCACAACCAGAGCCAAACGCCCGGGATCTATATGTGGGCGCTGAGGGCGAACTCGCCGCCGCTGAGCGAAAACTCCTTCAGCGTCTGAACGCTGGGCAAAAGTCAAAAGGAGCGGGCCATCATTCAGGCTAAAATCTAGTTTCTAGGTCTGACCCTGTTGAGGTATCGCGCAGGATCTCGTCATGGACGGCCGGGGCTATCTGCCGAACGGTACGGATGTGAAGTACGTGAACGGCGGCGGCAACGGCAAGCCGCCGTTCCGCGATCATCTGGATTGCCTTGACCAGATTGGTCAAGTCTAGTTTAATCGTGTTCGTCGGAGGTGGACTATGATGACCGTCAGCGCTTACGAGGCAAAAACCCGACTTTCGGAACTGCTCGACCGGTTTCAGGGCTTTAATGAGGAAGTCGTGATCTGTCGGCGCGGACGGGCCACCGTGCGGCTGGTGCCCGTGCCACACAGTCCACGTTCGACGGTTAATAAGGCTATGCGCGGCATCGTGATTAAAGGCGATCCCGCCGCTGACACAGAAAGCGAGTGGGAGCATGTCTAATGGAAGAACTCACCAATATCCGCTTTCCGGCTGAGTGGGAGACGCAGAGCGGCGTGCAGCTCACCTGGCCGCACGCGGGCACCGACTGGCGCGGCATGCTGGAC
>JAQVSS010000447.1 GCA_028700415.1 Kiritimatiellia bacterium | reverse complement strand
GCTGTTGGCGGCAAGGATCCGGGACGCAGGACCCAGAACGCAGGAAACAATAAAAAAGAGCGGGCCGGATGAATAATTACTTGAAGTTGGGCGAACCAGAGGCTTAAAATGCCAGCATCTTTATATGACGTTGTAGTCAAGCGGTAACTTTCAGTTAAAAAAAGGAGGTTCACATGCAGACAGGCCGAGTGTTTTGCGTTGCTGGTCTTTTCGCGGCGGCGGTTGTGTGCGGCGCGATAGGCGGCGAAGAGACTACAGTTTTGACAGGAACAACCGGAAACCCGCCAGCCGGTTGGACATACCATGGTTTGGGGACTGCCTATGCCGATGAGAGCATTAAGTTAGATCACACCGGCGATTATGTGATCACCAAACTTTACGATGCTGATGTAACCAATATTGTCATTGTCTCGAAAGGTAACAGTACCAGCGGAACAACTCTTGAAATTATACCTTCAACGGATAGAAACACTTGGAATCTTGACAAAAAACAGGTTTTGACTCCTGCCAATAATGTTGTCACAACGCAAAGTTTCGATTTTGCCGAGGCGGACGAGGTTAGGGCTTTTAAATTGCTACTTCAAAAAACATCGGGAAATATTGGGTTGTATCACATAAATGTTTTGTATTCGGATTATAGCGGGCCGGCGCCGCTGGCCGCGCCGATGGCGCTGGAGGCGACGGCGGTGAACGCGGGCGGCTTCACTGCCAACTGGAGCGCGGTGGCCGGGGCCGAGGGCTATCTGCTGGATGTGTGGCAGGTGGCAATCACCGGCACGGTGGCGGGCGTCACGGCCTTCGACGAATCTTTCGACGGGTTTACGGGGGGAACATCATACAGTAGTCCGAGTTCGACAGACATTTCCGATACACTTGACACTTACACCGAGCAGGCGGGGTGGTGCGGATATAAAGTGTATCAGGCGGGCGGCACGGCCAAGATGGGCACGACATCAGCGCTGGGCTGGATCATGACCCCGGAGATCGATCTTTCCGCGCACGGCGGGACGTTTGATATCAGCATGCGGGCTTGTGCCTGGTCGGGCGATTCGGCGGAGTTCAAGGTTTTTTTGGTCAACGGCACTGAGACCAACTCGCTGGGCACGGTTGCGGGGCTGAATAATGACGCGACCTACACCTTTATGGCTAAGAGCGTCAGCGGCAGCGGCGGCACGGACGCCAGCAAGCTGCTTTTCGAAGGTATGCAAGCCAATAAGGGACGTTTCTTTCTGGAGGATCTGGCCGTGATTCAAGGCGGGGCAGCAGGCGCGCCGCAGACCAATTTCGTCTGCGAGGGCGCGGCTGTGGGCGGTTTATCCACTAACCTGATCTCGCTGGCGCCGGGGGTTTACTACTACCGTGTGCGGGCTGAGGATGGCGAGCGGGTCTCGGCGGACTCGAAAGTGATCGCGGTGGACACAGCGAATCCGCTGCCCCCGGCGGTCGAGCCGGTCGCTCCGCAGACGGTGCGTCTGGGCGGGACGCTGGAGTTCGCGGTGACGGTGACGTCGACCGAGGGCGACCCGGTGACGGCCACCAACGCGGTGGCAGAGACAGATGTGGCGGGCGCGTGGACGTTTGAGAACGGATTATTCAGTTTCACGCCAGCCAGCGATGATCTGGGTGAGCGAAGGTTTGTCTTTACGGCGCAGGACAAGGACGGCTGGAGCGACCCGATGACTGTGATCGTCACGGTGCGTCGGGCGCAAACACAGGCCGTGGTGATGGAAGACGCGGTCGGCAGCTACACGCAGGACTTTGACACGCTGGAGGGTTCCGGCACGGAAAACGACTGGGACAACCTGGCGTGGCCGTTGCCGGCGTGGAGCGCGTTCGCCAAGACAACGGCTGTGACAAGTTACCGCACGGGCACAGGCACGGCCGGCGGCTTATATTCTTTTGGCGCTGACGCCGACCGTTCGCTGGGTTCGCTGACTTCCAGCAGCGGAAACCCTTTGCGTTACGGCCTTGCCTTCACCAACGCCACGGGGCAGGCGGTGACCAATCTCAGCATCAGTTTCACGGCCGAGCAGTGGCGCGTCGGCGCGAACGCGGATGCCCACACGCTCACCTTCGAGTACTGCGTGACCAACTGTGCGCTGCCGCTGATTGAGGGAGAATGGCGGCGGGTCAAGGCGCTATGTTTCGAGTCGCCGCTTGGCACCAACGACATGCAGGCGGCGGGCGCTTGTTATGCGGCGGCGTGGCTTGCGGCGACCATTACGCGTCCGGTGGCGGCGGGCGAGATGATGATGTTTCGCTGGTGCGACCCTTATGAGACATACGGCCACGGGTTCGGCATAGACGATCTGGCGTTGTCGTGGGCGGCGGGCGCGATGCCGGACGCGATACCGGTTGGGTTGGCGGGCGTGGTCGAGGATTTCGACGAGATGGGCGGATCGGCGACGGAAGAGCTGCCGTGGAAGTGGCGGGTGGAGCAGCGTGACGACGCGCCGCGCTTGAGCGGGCCTTACTCGGCGGCGGGGAACAGGACGGCACAGGCCAACACGGTTCAGGATTTCACCGTGGCGGGCAGTTACAACTTCACGTCCGCGCAGGCCGGCGACCGGGCGGTGGGCGGTCTTGCGGACGGGGCAACGGCCAAAAGCGTCACGGTCGCCGCGAAATTCAGCAATGTGTCTGGGATCGCCCTGAAGAACTGGAAGGTGTGCTACAATGTCGAGAAATACCGTAACGGCACGGTCGAAACCGCGGTGCAGTTGCTGGTGTCCAACGACGGCGAGATGTGGCAGACGGCGGGCGCGCCCACGGTTTTCGCGGCGGACACGGACACGCTTGGGTACGCGCCTGACGCGCGGCCGGGTGCGACAGTGGTGGAGGAACGGCATGTGACTTTCGACGTTCCGGTGGCCAAGGGCGGGGTGTTTTATATGGCGTGGCAGATCGCGGTGGCTGAGGGCGAGGTCACGGAAGGCGCGCAGGCGTTGGGCGTGGATGACATCACGGTCATGCCGAGGGTACCGAACGGTAGCGTGTTGAGAGTGGAGTAGTGAGAAGTGAATAGTGAGAAGTGAATAGTGAATAGTGAGTAGTGAGTAGTGAAGAGTGAGTAGTGAATAGTGAAGAGTCAATTAAAGAAGAGTCACTAGGGAAAGGCTTGGGTTTAGTGTGGAAGAGAACTTGGAGATAGCGGAGAGGGTGGAGCGGGCGCGGGAGCGGATCGCGGCGGCGTGCGCCAGGGCCGGGCGCGACGCGGATGAGGTCGAGATTATCG
>JAQVSS010000446.1 GCA_028700415.1 Kiritimatiellia bacterium | reverse complement strand
GTGCTGGATCCGAGACGATCGCATATTCGCCTTCGAACATCCGACGTCCCAGATTGGCCGAAAGGGAAACACTGGCGTCGAACCGTTCCCCGCGGAAATAAATCACCGCTTCGCGCCAACCGTCCTTGCCGGGATCGCCCGCAGAAACGGAGACGCCGTTTCCGTCCGCGTGCTTCGCGCCCTGAGCCATCCACCCGCCACCGTCGTTCCAAATCGGATGCCCTTGCGTGACATGCGTCACCTTGAACGAGGGCCTTATTCCTTCCGATGTTTTGAACCACACGCTCGCGCGATAGATCGCACCCTTCTCCGGCTCCATCCCGGGCAGGGTCAAGCTTCCGGCGAACACGTATTCGGCCTTCACGGCGAGACCGCCCGACTGGCCGCCCGTCGTAAGCTGCGTGAACTTGCCGGTGTAGCCGTCCTTGCGTTCGCGCTGCGAGACCCGCCACGGCTTCGGGCACTCCGCGAGTACGCCGGCTGCGTTCGTCGCGACGGCGCTCGGCCTGATAAGATTTTCAAGTTTCGCGCCTTCGGCGAGACGCGCCCGGTAGAGGCTTTCGCCGTAGCATTTCGGATTCTTGAGGAAGTTCACTGTCGCGGAAAAGCCGGGGAGCGCTTCTTCCCATGTGGGGGAGACGTGCCGCTTGTCGGCGCAGCCCTTCCAGTCCGCGAACGCGTAACGTTCGCCCCAGAGCCACACGTATTCATCCGTGACCTCGAGCGCCTGGCGGAGATTGAGCTCGAAGTGCCGCAGGCGCGAGCCGTCGAGCGGCCCCTTTGCCCAGCCGTTCTTCTCGGGGAGCGTGTAGCTGTCGAGGTAAAGCCCGAACCCCGCCTTCACCTGCAGCGCGTATTTCGCGCTCAGCGCGGGATCGAGGACCTTCGGGCAGAGCTGCTTCATCGCGAAGTAATCGTAGAAGAATTCGCGGCGCGCGGCTTCCCAGTAGTAACCGGCCTCGTCGCCGTCCGTCAGCGTCATGTCCGGGCCCAGCCCTTCGAGGAAACCTTCCATGAACGGGACAAACAGATCGGCTTCGGCCTCAGCGCGCGCGCGTTGCCCGTTGTAAGCGTCCTGATAGCTTTTCCGGCTCTGGTTCGAAAGCAGCCATGTGGAAAGCACCTTGCAGTCCGGATACTCCTTCGCAACGGCTTCCATCAGCTGCCGCCCGCGCATCCGGGCGTAGCGGCCCGTCTCCTTCGGATCGTGCCGGCAGTCCTTCGGGTGCCAGTAGAACTGACCCGACCCGCCGTAGTCTTCGGTGTCGATCAAGATGCCCTTCGCGCCGCCGATTTTCGCGATCTTCGCGAACATCGCGATCTTCTCGCATGCGAGACGCCAGAATTCTTCGTCCTCGAACGGCGTCCGCTTCTCGAAAAAAAGCGAGCAGAGGACGAAATTGTCAGTCAGTTTCGTCGCGCAAAGCCGCTTGATGTCATTCGTGTTCTCCCAGAACTCGTCCAAGGGCTCGAACGGCTTCGCCTGATAGACAACCGAATTGTAGCTCGCGACTTTCCCTTCCTTCGGCCGGTGCTTGATCTGGAACCCGACGCCGTCGAGTCCCAGCGCGGCGAGTTGGTCCGCCCGGTCCGCAAGTTCGCCCGCCGTCCGCGAGCAGGTGTCCCAGCCGAAGCCGATGACTTTCTTCCTCGCCGGGAACCGCGTCACGTTCGCGCTGACCTCACACACGTCGCGCGCGTCGCGGACGCGCGCCGCCGTGTCGCCGTCCGTCATGCGGCAGCCCGCAAGAGCCGCCGTTGCAACCATCGCCATAATAAGTCTTTTCATGAGTCTCCCTTCACCGACCACACACCCGTTCGCTTCCAAAACACCCCCCTCCACCCTGATTAAGCATTCCAATCGTCGTAAATACGATACGCCGCCTTGGCAAAACAAACCAGTCGGTTTTACGCAATATTTTCTCTCGATTTTGCGCAAACTGTCGTTGACTTTCCCGCACCCGTCCGTCTATCCTTTCCTGACTCCGATGCCACACACACTCGACAGAATGCCGCAGGTCGCCGTGCTGCTTCCCACCTCGGTAAAAGTCAGCCGCGACATGCGGCGCGGTATCCTCCGCTACGTCCACCGGCACGGCCCGTGGGGGCTCCACATCATCGAGGGCCGTCAGGGCGAGCAGAAACTCATCCACATGAAAGAGTGGGGATGCACCGGCATCATCGGCCGCCTCCACACGCCCGAACTGGTCGAGGTGGCCAGAAACGCCCGCGTTCCCCAAGTCCTTGTGGAACCGGACGAAACGCTCCTGCGGCCAGGGAGCGCCCTCGTCCGCCACAGCATCGTCCGCTGCGACACCGCCGCCGTTGGAGAGCTGGCCGCCGACTATTTCCTTGGCCGGAAATTCACGCATTACGCCTATGTCGGCGAAGTCCGGAATCTCGACTGGTCGGTCAGCCGCGGCAACGCCTTCGCCGGAAAAATCCGCAAAGCCGGATTCGACTGCCACCTTTACGGCACGCTGCCCAAAGCGGTGCAGGAGGATGCGGGGCTCGAACGCGACCGGCTCTGCGCTTGGCTGCGCGACCTCCCTAAACCCGTTGCCCTGCTCGCCGCCATGGACAACCGCGGGCGGCAGGTGATGGACGCCTGCGTCTGGGCCGGTCTCGCCGTGCCGCGCGAGATCGCCGTGCTCGGCGTGGACAACGACGACGACCTGTGCGAGACCACCACCCCGCCGATGTCGAGCATCCTGCTCGACGCCGAACGCGCCAGCTTTGAGGCCGCGCAACACCTCGACGACCTGATGCGCGGCATCACCCGCAAGCGGAAAATCATCACCTACGGCCCGGCGCATGTGGTCTCGCGCCGCTCCACCGAGACCATGCAGATCGCGGACATTGTGGTCATACAGGCCCTTGAGTTCATCGCCCTTAACGCCTGCGCGGGAATCGGCGTTCCGGATGTGGTGCGCCACACCCGCGCCTCACGGCGCTTGGCAGAACAGCGCTTCCGCCAAGCCTTGGGCCACACCATCCTCGACGAGATCCTGCGCGTGCGCCTCGCGCGCGTCTGTACCCTGCTCAAAGAGACCAACCTGCCCATCAGCCGGATCACGCACATGTGCGGATTCGAATCGGAGAGCCACCTCGGGGTCGTCTTCCGGAAGCGCCACAGCTGCACGATGCGCGACTATCGCAAAAACCGGTAGCCGCGCCAAACATCGGCCAGACAAAAACTTAAAACGCCCTATGGCAGTTTCAGCACCACCCGCAAGC
>JAQVSS010000007.1 GCA_028700415.1 Kiritimatiellia bacterium | reverse complement strand
GGCCGCCTATTTGGCCTCAGTGGTGAAATTCAGCGATGTGGGCGCGTTTGCGGTGGGGACAACGATGGGGCACCATAAGATGTGCCCGCGCATTTCGCCGAAGAAATCGTGGGAGGGTTTCGCGGGTGGGTTGGTGGCTTCGATGGCGGCGAGTATCGCGATGGTTGAAGCCGCGCAGCATTGCCCTTGGCTGCCGGGGGGGGCACTTCAGAACTTGAGCGTTGCGCATGCGTCGGTTCTGGGACTGGTGCTGGGGCTGGTTGGGGTCGTGGGCGATTTGATCGAATCGATGTTCAAGCGTTCGGTCAACATCAAGGATTCGGCGGGGCTATTGCCGGGCATGGGCGGAATCCTCGACATGTTCGACAGTTTGACGTTTACGCCCGCGGTGCTGTATTTCTATCTGGCATGGTTTGTCGGGCAGGCTGTGGCATCATGAGGTCGCTCGTCATATTGGGCAGCACCGGTTCGATCGGTGAAAACGCGCTGAAGGTGGCAGAGTCTTTGCACGGGAAGGTCCGCATCGTTGGCCTATCGACCCGGACAAAGATCACGCGCGTGCTGGATCAGGCGATTCAGTTCGGTGTGGGTGTGGTTGCCGTTGCCGATCTCGCGGCGGCACGCGAGGCCGAGGCGTTGGCACGCCCGCACGGCATTGCCGTGTGGCCGGGGCCTGAGGGCGTGGCCGCGCTGGCGGCGCTGGCTGAGGCGGACACGGTGCTCTGCGCGGTGGTGGGCTTGGCAGGTTTACAGCCGGTGCTGGCCGCCTTGGACGCGGGCCACGATGTGGCGCTGGCGACGAAAGAGGTCCTGGTCGCGGCCGGCGAACTGGTCATGCGGCGGCGGGAGGCGGCAAAGGTTAGGCTGTTGCCGGTGGACAGCGAGCACAGCGCCATGTTCCAGTGCCTTCAGGCGCCGTCGTGTCAAGCCGCGTGTGTGCGCGATGACACGTCCGGAACCGGGCGTGCGGAGGACCGGGTCTCCCGCTTGCTGCTGACCGCTTCCGGCGGGCCGTTCGCGTTGCGCCCCGAAGTGGATTTCGAGCGCGTGACGCCGGCGGAGGCGTTGGCGCATCCGCGGTGGGTCATGGGACGCAAGGTGACGATCGATTCGGCCACGATGATGAACAAGGGGCTGGAGCTTTTGGAGGCGCATTGGCTTTTCAACCTGCCGGTTCGGAAGATCGGTGTGGTGATCCATCCCGAGAGCATTGTGCATTCCATGGTGACGTTTGCGGACGGCTCTACGTTGGCGCAGCTTTCGGTTCCGGACATGCGGTTTCCCATCCAGTACGCCCTTACGTGGCCAGAGCGTTGCGAGGTGCAGATGCCTCAGCTGGATTTGCCGCAGCAGGGGAGCTTGACCTTTTTCGAGCCGGATGAGACGCGGTTTCATTGTCTGCGGTTGATCCGCGAGGCCGCGGAAGCGGGAGGCACCCTGCCAGCGGTTGTCAATGCGGTGGACGAGGTGGCCGTGGAGGCCTTTCTAGCGGGTCTCATCCCGTTCGCCGGAGTCTGGCGTACGGTCGAGCGTGTGATGGAGGCGCATACGGTGCGCCCATGTTTGGATTTCGGTACGGTTTTTGAAGCGGACGCCTGGGCGCGCGGGCAGGCGTATGCGTTGACCGGTTTAAAGGGATAATATGATTAACCCCAGCCGGTATTTTACGGACGATGCGGCGGGGTGTGGAACAGGTGGGAAACAATGGAAATGGTATGGTCGGTTTTGGCTGGGATTTGCGTAGCCCTGTTGTTCAGCTTAGCGATTTTCATTCACGAGTTCGGCCATTTTTTGGCCGCACGCTGGCTGGGGCTGCAGGTAGACGCATTCTCGATCGGGTTTGGCCCCTCAATCTGGAAACGGACGGTCAACGGGATTGAATACAAGATCGGGTGTGTTCCTTTTGGCGGTTATGTGGCGTTGCCGCAACTCGACCCTTCGGGCATGGAGAAGGTGCAGGGCGAGACGCATGGCGAGGGGAAAGGTGAAGCAAGAAAGTTGCCTGACATCCCGCCGTGGAAACGGATTGTGGTGGCATTCGCGGGGCCATCGGGGAATGTCGTGCTGGCCATTCTTCTGGCGTATGTGATTTTCTTTGCGCCAGGCGTAAAGACAGGTGTGGTGGACACGCGGATCGGGGCGGTTGCGGAAGACTCCGAGGCTTGGAAGGCCGGGGTGCGTGCCGGTGACCGCATTCTAACCGTGAACGGGAAAAAGGTCAGCACGTGGATCGACCTTCAGGTGGAGTATCAGTTGGCGGGCGAGTCGGGGGCTGCCACCTTCGGTATTCAACAGGAGAACGGTGGTGGCCGTGTCGTTGTGCTGCCTTTTCAAACCAATAACTTTGCCGAGCTGCGGGTGTTGTCAGGGGTTTACCCCGAAACCCTGTGCTTGGTGTCGTCCGTTCTTCCGGGGTCTCCCGCAGCGGCGAGCGGTTTGCGGACAAACGATGTGATTCAGGCAGCAAACGGTGTCCCGGTGCGGGGCGCCTACCATTTTTCCTCGATCATCAGGGAAAATGGCGGGGTGCCGGTTTTGCTGACCGTCAAACGCGGCAAGGCTCTGAAACAGTTTTCGGTGACGCCCGTATATGACCAGGCGGCGGGGCGGCACCTGATCGGGATCGTATGGAAGGACGGCACGGAGCGCGTGAAGGCGTGGATGATGTACCGGAACCCCTGGCGGCAGCTGGAGTGGGATTCCATGTCTGTCGTTCGCGTGCTGCAGGCGTTAATCATGCCCGACTCCAAGGGTGAGCGCAAAGCGGTGGCAAAGAACGTGGGGGGGCCGGTGGCGATTGTGATCGGGCTGTACCACACCGTGCGCGGCGGGATGATGGACGCGCTCGGTTTTCTGAGGATGATCTGCGTGAACCTCGCCATCCTGAACCTGTTGCCCTTTCCGGTGCTGGACGGCGGGCATATCATCTTTGCCCTGTATGAGGTGATCACCCGGAGAAAACCGCATCCCAAGGTGGTGTCCGTGCTGGTGAACGCTTTTGCGGTCTTGCTGATCGGGCTGATGTTGCTCTTATTCTACAGCGATATCGTGAAGCAGGTGAAGTACACCAAGGCTGTTCGCGCGTTCGAACGCGAAGCGGGGGAGGAGGCGGCGCGAACGTCGTCGGCCACGAACGGGCTCCTCAAGCCTTGAAGAGAGGGGGTTCCGGATGTTGCGTCCCCGGACGGAGACACGGCGTATCAGGATAGGGTCTGTAGATATCGGTGGCGGCGCTCCTGTCAGCGTGCAGACCATGACGAACGCACACCCCCACGATGCGGACGCTTTGCTTAGGCAGATTAACGAGGCGGCGGAGCTCGGGTGTGATATCGTGCGGCTGACCGTGCCGGACCAGACTGCGGCCACAGTCTTTAAGCAAGTGCGGGAACAGTCGCCTGTGCCTCTGGTGGCGGATGTCCACTTTGACTACCGCCTGGCGCTGGCGGCGCTGGAAGCCGGTGCGGACGGGTTGCGCATCAACCCCGGAAACATTGGCGGGGGTGGGCGCGTGAGGATTGTGGTAAACGCCGCGAAGGTGAGGAACATCCCGATCCGGATCGGCGTGAATGGCGGCTCCCTGGAAAAGGACATTCTGGCCAAGTATGGCACCGCAACCGCCGAGGCCCTGGTCGAGAGCGCGTTGCGGCATGTTGCCGTGCTGGAAGCCGAGGATTACCGCGAGATCAAAATTTCTGTTAAGGCCTCAGATGTGGCCCGCACACGGGCCGCTTACCGGCTGCTTTCCGAGCGCACCAGGTATCCGTTGCATCTTGGGGTAACGGAAGCCGGAACGTTCATTCCCGGTACGGTGCGCTCGTGTGTGGCGTTGGGCTCGTTGCTCCTCGACGGTATTGGCGATACGATCCGTGTGTCGCTCACGGACACGCCGGCGAAAGAGGTGCGGGTGGGTGTGGAGTTGCTGCGGAGCGTGGGGTTGCGCGTGCCGGGTGCGGCGGTGACCGCCTGTCCGACCTGCGGCAGAACCCGTGTGGATGTGGCCGGGCTCGCGTCACGGGTTGAGGAACGTTTGGAGCGTTTTTATCGCGAGAATCCGGACGCGGCACGTCCGCATGTGGCCGTGATGGGATGCGTGGTTAACGGCCCGGGAGAAGCCAAAGGCGCGGACATTGCGGTCGCGGGAGGCAACGGCACCTATGCGTTGTTTGTGAGCGGCAAACAGGTGCGGGTTCTACCCGAATCCGAAACGTTGGAAGCGATTTTAGCGCTCGTCACCCAATGGCCGGCATAATGTGAATGCCCCCCGGCTCCTATAGTCCATAGTCCTTGGTTTCGGCTTTCAGGAGTTTCAGCGCTTCGGGATCGGTGGCGGCTTTTTTGAGTGCTTCTATGAAATACGACTTCGCCTCCGCTCGGGCCTTGGCGGCTTGCTCCTTATCTTGGATGGATTCAAGGATATTGGCGATTCGGTTCGCGTTCCGCCCGAGGATCCAGTCTCGGCTATAGGCAATACCGGAAGTGGGGTCGAATTCCTCTTCCTGCTTGGAAACAATCCAGGCGTCCATGAATGCGCGGAAATATTGGACGGCCTCGCGCGGCTTATTTTGGGCCATGGCACGGTGTGCTTTCACCTTGGGTATAGACATGTCGTGCCAGGGTTTATCTTTCCCCGGTATGCCCCGTTCGAGCATGCTGATGGCCAGATCGAAATTGTCGGTAATGAAAGCCCCGTCGAGAATCTTGACTTTGACGGTGTTGACGGTGGTTTCGTCGGTGCAGATGGCAAGAATGCGGTCTCCCAAAGCACAGAGGCTGCGGACCACCTCGCGGTCATCGACCATTTCATAGAAATACCGGTCAAAGAGGTTGCCTATCTGAACGGGTGAAACTTTGGCGTTAAGCAAAGCATTCAGGCGTTCGGGCAGCAACTTCTTACTTGTGGCAATCCCGCTTTCCACCCAGACACGCGCGGCATAATTCACTGAATTTGTTTTGTTGACGGCGTTGAAAATCACCAGTTTGCTGGTCTGCTCCATAAGGTCAGACTTGCTGTTTTTCTTAAGCAGGGGGAACGTCATCCGAAGTATTTTCAGCAGTTGATCGTCGGGCAACTGGGCAACACAGGCGGTGAAGGCGGATGTGACGTTTGGCCAGTCATTCGCCAGCAGCACACACCTCAGGGTCAATGCGGCGACTAGACTGTTATACGGGGGCACATCCGGTTTCCTGGCCTCCAGATGACGGATGAGTTCGCGGGCTTCAAGATGTTGTCCTGAATCGAGGAGGTTGCCGAGTGCTTGTTGAAACAGGGGGACTGCCTCTTCGGGCTTGAGCGCCGTCAATAGACTGTCGATGTAGGTTTTTGCGGAGGGAAAATCTTTCAGGTTCAATGCGGTTGTCAATTGCCAATTTAACACCTGCGGACGCAGATCGTTTGGGAAGTCGGTCCCGAGTGCTTGCAAGTGTTTACCCCACGCAATAATTTCTTCGTTCGCATTGCGTTGTTGATAATAATTAAAGACGCGCCCGAATGCGGCGCGAGCCAGTTCAGGCTCGTTTTTCCATGCGTTTAGAATTAGTCCGGAGGCTTCCCCGACTTTCTCCAACATGAGCAGCAGGTCAATTTTCTGCGCAAAGAAACGTGGTTTCTGCTGTCGGAAATCCGGGTTGCGCAAAGCAGCATTCGCCAATTCCAGCGCTTCTTCGATCCGGTCGCCCGAGTAATCTTGAATGCGTATGAAAAGTTGTTCGATTTCCGCGTTGATGAGCGCCTCGCGCCGGGCGATTTTTTCTGAGGAAGGTTTGCAGCCTGCGTGGAAAAATAAAACCACCCCTGTGAGCAGCGTGCCACAAAGCCGCACGGTTAACAGTTTTTTTGCCATTGTTTTCATGCCCCTCTCTTCCTTATTTCACTTTTTCTGTCAAGTATTGACGAGTGACAGTATAGCGGCCTTGGTTTGTGTAAGGCAATTATATTTCAGTAAAAAAGGGATGGAAAGTGAAAGAGTGGAGTATCTGGTTTTGCGATTGAAAAGAACGATTGCTCTCTCGCAATTGGACCGGAGATCCTTTATAATTCGGACGCATGAATGGGACTGTATGTCTGATTTGCGGGACGGATGATTATCTGGTCGATTCGGCCGCACGTGAGCGGATTAACCAGCTCGTGCCCGAGTCGGAACGTACGTTCGGCGTGGAAATCATCGACGGGCGCAAAGATACGGGAGATGAGGTTCGTAAGGCGGTTGACGCATGTATGGAGGCGGTTCAGACCCCAGGTTTTTTGGGTGCTCATAAGGTGACATGGTTGCGTGACGCCACGTTTCTCGCCGGTGGAGGCCGTGTCTCCGAAACCATTGCGGCCAAAGAGGCGGTGGAGAAGCTGACCGGGTGGCTCAGTGGGGGGTTGCTCGATGGGCAGGTGCTCGTGATTACTGCCACCAAAGTTTTGCGTGCGTCGGTTTTTTTTAAAGTGTGCCAGAAACAAGGCGAGATCGAGGATTTCGGCGGAAGTTCCAAAGGGTGGGAATTGGAGAAGCTGGCCTCGCAACGGTTGGATGGTTTGCTGAAAAAAGCGGGGCTGTCTATGGATAGCGGCTCTCACAGTGAGTTTCTCAACCGGGTGGGATATAACACACGTCTGTTGGTGCAGGAAGTGGAAAAATTGCGTGTCTACGTGGGGGGCAGCGGGCGTGTGACGGTGCGGGACGTCCGCGAAATCACCTCCGTGGGACGTGAGGCTGAGGCGTGGGATCTGCTCGATGCGTTCGGGGAACGGAACCCGGTTGGTGTGCTGGCGACGCTGAACCGCATGGATGGGCAGAAGGGGGTCGGCATTATGGTCGCCACCATGCTCGAGAAACGTGTGCGCGAATTGCTGGTGCTGCGCGAAGCGTTCGAACGCAAATGGGTGACGGGGGGGACAGGCGGCGCATGCGCGTGGGCACCTGACCTTCCTCCTGAAGCGGAGGCACTGCTGAATGCGTTGCCGGTCAACCCAAAAACGATAAACGCCTGGTCGCTGAAAACACGTTTGCCCCATGCGCTCAAGTATAAGCTGCAAGAATTGCGGATTGCCCGTTTCCGACTATTGGAACTGCGCGAAAAACTTGTGTCGACTGGCCTGCCCGAGCGGTTTCTGTTGGAAACCACGCTTTTGAGGATCATCGGTAACCGAACCCGCCCTGCGGGTGCCACCCGGTTGGTGGCGGGAGCGCGATGACCCGGACTGAACACATCTGCATCGGATTTGCGCTGGTTGTGACGGGAATGTTTTTGGCGCCCCTTTCCGCGTCGGCCAAAAATTTGGACGTTAACGGTGACGGGATGGTCCGTCTGGCGGTGCTTTCTGTGCCGCAACATCCGGGAGGGGTCGAGGCGGAAGTTCTTTGCTCTGATCTCGAGAACATGTTTAAAGCGTCGAAAATGGACGTGCCTGTTCGCGTGTCGTTTGTGCCTCTGGGCAATAACCGGACGCTCATGGGGTGGTGGTACAATCCGGAGTCGCAGCCCGTCCGCGGGCAACTGTTTTCGGGACAGTTCGATTATCTGTTGCTGGCCGAAACCGACGACATTGTGTCCGGCTATCCCGAATTCTTTTTTGAAGGCGTGCGTGCTGTTGCCCGGGAAGCAAACGGCAGGGGAATCCGTGTCGCGCTTTTCGTGATGGCGAAACCAGCCAATTCGTTTCGCGACACGCGGGCGGAGTCGATCGCGGCAACGGTGTACCGTGTGGGGGACGGATGTGGCGTGGAGGTTATTCCCGCGGCGTTCGGATGGCAAGAGGCGCTCAAGCACAACAGGATGACGGGCGATTCGCCGGTCAAGGCGCGTGCGAGTGCCTTCCTTTCCGCTGCCACCGCCTATTGCCAATTGACGGGCGAGCGTCTGCCTAAAGACGCGCTAGAGGCCTATTGGACCACAAAGAAGACAACGACGGTCTTGGCGCTCTCCGCACGGGATGCGGTTTTGAACGAACAGGTGAGAAAACATTATGCGGGGCCCTTTCAAGGCGTGGTGCGTATCGAGCCCCATATCAAAAAACGGCTAAAAGTGTATGTGCCGAATACGGTGGAGGACGATCCCCTCCGGCAGAATCTTCAGAGTATTCTTGACGCAACGTTTCAAGACGGTTTTTGGAAAACGCCGTCCGATTGGTATCTTTCGGGGTTTGACCGTTATGCCATGTCGTTTGATTTAGTCTATGGCGACCGGCAGCAGATGGAACAATATTTGGACACGACGCTTCACACGTCCGTCAGTGCTCCGCCCACCAACCGTCCGCAACCATGTGTGGCGGTGTTCTGCCGTACGCCGGAAGGTGATGCCGACGGGTTGAATACTTTACGGACGCTGGAACCCATGTTGCTGGAAAGTTATGATTATGCGAAAAGCAAGGGGCTGATTTTCGTTCCATATCCGCTTGCTTGGGCACGTGCCCGTTATGAGAACCCCAAACTGGTTAAAGAGGTTGTGCCGGGACGCACCAACGATTGGCTGACGTACATGTTGGCCAATATGCTTTATACGCTGGTGACGGACCGTTGTCAGCCGCCATCCGAAAAAGAGAAGCCCCACAGCGTGAATGAGACTCACCCGCACGGTTATCACGACACGTGCGCGAGGATTGGGTATGAGACGGTTGTTCAACTCGCCGCACTTTCGGAACCGGTGAACACCGTTCTGCTGCGTAGCGAGACCTACCGGATAGACGCCCTGAATCCTGGGTTCGCCAGTGTCCGCTTGCTCAACCGTCCTGACCGGGATGTCCGTGTTTTCTGCGCCACGGATGTTCCTGGTATCGCCGCACTGTCGCGCGAAAGTTTGGCGTTTACCCCGGACAATTATGATATTGAGCAGACGGTCCGCATCCTGCCCGCAACGAACACCCCGACCCTGTTTTTCCATTTTATGGTCAGCGCCCAGTCGGAGGATAACGCCATCGACGGGGCAAATGATTTGCGCCCGTTCCTGCTCAATTACGACGGAAACGGTGCGGGCGAATTAGTTTTCGCAACGAATACTGTTTCTCCCGCGACAGGCTTTCAGGTGCTGTTGCGCCCTGTGCAACGTCCGTGTGACATGGTGAGCGCCCATATCGTTCAGCACGGACAGGTGTCGGACGAGATCTATTTCGGACAGGATCATTTTTCGGGGACACTGGTCAGACTGTATCCGACCGGGACCGATTTCAAACGGGGGACGTTGCCGGTCTCGGTAAACGTCTCGTCTGCGGACCAGAGGTTCAACGGAAAACGGTTTGACTTCGTGTTCCGTGTAGAGAGTATCGGGGTGCCTGTGCCGACGGTGCGTGTCACGGTGCCGGAGGACGGGGAGGTGATCGACGGCCCCGCATTTGTGACGGCCCGCGCCGAAACCGATGTGACGAACGGTGTCGACAGCCTTGCGGTTTATCTGGGATCCAAGCGGTTGGGGCGGTCGGCCACGCCGGTGTGCTCGGTTGCCGTTGAGCAGGGGCCGCCGCAATCGAGGCTCGGTGTCGGGGAGTACACGCTCTGGGCCGCCGCCACAACCACCAACAGACTGGTGGTTTCGTCGGCCCCGATTACGTTTCGCGTGCGGAAGGCGTCCGGAGCGCCAAACGCAGACACACCTTGATTGACGTTTGCACGGCTGTCGGGGTTGTGTTATTTTCGCTGCCCTGAATTAGTGGTGAACCCGCCTGAGGGTTAGAGGAAAGAATGATCGGCATCTCAAAACTGTATGTTGGTAAGGTGGAGGTCTCTGATCCGTTGCGCTATGGGCGCAGATCCGCACGGCTTCCCAGTCATCTTCTTCAGTTTTCCGAGGACAAGAAACCGGTCGTCGTCTGGAATGTGACCACACGGTGCAATCTGAGGTGTACGCATTGCTATGCTGCGACAGACGGCACGCCCGATGAACTCTCGACCAGAGAAGCGCTGGCGGTCATCGACGAATTGGCCGCATTCGGCTGCCCTGTGTTGCTCTTTTCCGGTGGTGAGCCCTTCACGCGGCCTGACATCCTGACGTTGGCGCGCCATGCTGTCCAGCTGGGGTTGCGCGTGGTGTTCTCGACGAATGGGACGCTCATCGACGCGCATATGGCGTCGGAGATCAAAGGAATCGGTGTTTCGTATGTCGGGATCAGTATCGACGGAATGGAAGGCGTCCATGACCGGTTCCGGGGCTGTCAGGGCGCGTTTCAGCGCTCGCTGGCCGGGATCCGCCATTGCCGCGAGGCCGGTGTCAAAGTCGGTTTGCGTGTGACCATGACACGGGACAATGTCGGCGAGATCCCCGCGATTTTCGACCTGCTGGAAAATGAACGCATCCCCCGTATTTGTCTCTACCACCTTGTCTATTGCGGGCGCGGGGCGGAGATCGCCGGGCACGATCTCGCGCCGGATGTGCGGCGTGCCACACTGGATATGATTATCGACCGTACAATGCGGCTGCATGAGCGGGGTGTCCCGGTGGAGGTGTTGACCGTCGACAATCACTGCGACGGGCCTTACCTTTATCTGCGCATGGTGCGGGAGGGGAACCCTCGCGCTGAAAACGTGATGACCCTGTTGCGCATGAACGGAGGGAACAGCACCGGCCATGGTCTGGCGTGTATCAGCTGGGACGGCACGGTCTATCCGGATCAGTTCTGGCGCAACAAACCGGTCGGTAACGTGAGGGACAAGACGTTCGGTGAAATATGGGGAAGTCCTGAACCGGGTAGCCTTTTAGCACTTCTGCGGGAAAAGAAGAAACATGTGACGGGGCGATGTGCCGTCTGCCGTTTTCTCGATGTTTGTGGCGGCAATTTTCGGGCGCGCGCCGAGGCCGCCACGGGGGACGTGTGGGGGGTGGACCCCGCCTGTTACCTGACAGATGCCGAGATCGCGCAGGGGAACGCATGACCGCACATGCCAACGGTCATGATGCGGGACGGAACGGGCCGCGCGTGGTCGCGTGGGAGGTGACGCGGCGTTGCCCATTGGCGTGTCGCCATTGCCGTGCCGGGGCGACAGACCGCGCGTATGAAGGTGAGCTGTCCACAGCCGAATGTTTGCGCGTATTGGATGCGCTGGCGGGTTTTGGAAAGCCCATGATCATCTGGACAGGCGGCGAGCCGATGTCCCGGCCGGACATTCTCGATTTGGTGCGCGGCGCATCCGGGCGAGGACTGCGTTCGGTGATGGCACCCTGTGGCACTTTGGTGACGCGCGCCGCATTGTTGGCGCTCAAAGAGGCGGGGGTAACCGCGTGTAGTTTCAGCCTCGACGGCGCAACGGCGGCGACGCACGATGTGTTCCGCGGTGTTCCGGGAGCGTTCGACAACGTGCGGCGAGCGATGGCTGTGGCAGCTGAGATCGGCATGCCGTTCCAGATCAACACGACGGTCTCGCAGCTGAACTGTGCCGAGTTGCCCGCGATCCGCGATGCGGCGATTGCGAGCGGTGCCCGCACGCTCGACCTTTTCTTTCTGGTACCCGTGGGGCGTGGAGCGGAGTTGCGCGATCTCTCGTTGACTCCGGAAGCGGCCGAGGCTGTGATCCGGTGGGCGTTCGAGATGGATGGACAGGGACCGATCCATGTGCGTGAGACCTGTGCCCCACAAGCCGTGCGGATCTGGCATGCGCTGGGTAGACCCGGGCAGCCACCTGCAGGGTGCATGGGTGGACGCGGCTTCGTCTTCATTTCTCACACAGGCGTGTTGCAGCCCTGCGGTTTTCTCGACGTGCCCTGCGGGGATCTCCGTGCGGCAAGGTTTGATTTCAAGAAAGCCTATGAGGAATCACAGGTCTTTTGCGACTTGGCCGACCCTGACCGTTACGGGGGGGCGTGCGGGATATGTGCGTTCCGGTACGGCTGTGGCGGTTGCCGCGCAAGGGCTTATGCCGCCACCGGAAACTATCTGGCCGCGGAGACGGGGTGCCCTCTGTGCAGTAGTCCCGCGGCAACTCCATTTCCCGCTTGTCAATCGGGGAACGATACGCATACACTATTCACGTCGTGATGCAACTGAAAGGCGTTTTTTGTGGCCGTAGGCCGGTGACGCCGATTGCTGGTTCCGGTAGTTCTGCCGGATACAAACCGACACGATACGAAGTGAGTTGGCACATCGTCGCATCGCTTGCGAGGCGGCGAGCTTATGAATATGGCAGGTTGTGAAAGACCCGGACGGGTCTTTTCTTTTACGGGCCAAACCGGCCTGACGTCTCTCAACGCGAAGTTCTTCGCTTATCCGGTTCAGTCAGAAAGCAGATGTCTCAAAGCGGTCAGGGGTGGTGCCGTGCCATCTACCGGCGCGGATACAGCCGTTGATTTCAGCCGATTTGCTTTCAAGTCGCTTCCCGTCTTCGAGAGTGGTGGGCTTTGTTTTTCGGCTCACCTTGACATGCGGAGTCCGGAATTTGAAACGGCTTGGGGCATCTACAACGTTGCGTTCGCCGATTTCGAATGCCGTTCCCGTCTTGAGCAGACATGGGTAATGCGTGAGCCGAACTACCGGTTCTCAGCGGTTATGCATGAGGGTTCCGTTGTAGGTGTTCTCGCCTGTTGGAAACTGTCCGGGTTCTGTTTTGTTGAACATGTTGCGATCGCGCCAGCATACCGTTCAAAAGGTATCGGGCAGCAGACATTTAAACTGTTGATCCGTCATTTGGCTAGGCCCGTCGTAGTCGATGTCGAGCCCTTCGGATCGAAACGTCTGGCCTCACGGCGCGTGGCTTTTTATGCGCGTTTGGGGTTCAACTACTGCGCCTCCCCGGTCACGCTGCCACCCTATGCGGGTAAAACAACTAAGCCATCGAATCTGATGGCCTGGCCGGTGGTTTTGGACGGCGCGGGCCGTGAGCGCGTGGTTGAGACCATCCGGCGCGAAGTCTATGGGCCTTGAAAGGGTCCTGCCACGCGCAGGTCGTCACAACGCGCCGGTATTGTATGTCAAGACAGTGTACTAGATGAACAAAAGGGAAAGCAGCCAGATGAACGACATGGCGGAAACCCCCATGATGAGTGTGACGACCGTCTGGGTTTTATATCCGTCCCCGGTTTTCATGCGCCCAAAGTTGGTGACAACCCAAAAATAGCTGTCATTGGCGTGAGAGACCACCATGGAACCAATGCCGATCGACATGGCGGTGAGGACAGCCGCCATGGGGCTTGTCAACCCGAGCAGATGCATCATGGAGCCCGACTCAGCTATACTTCCCATGATACCTGCCGTTGTCGTTATGGCGACAGTGGAAGAGCCTTGGACGGTTTTCAAAATGGCCGAGACGAGAAAGGGGAAAAAGATGCCAATGGCGGAGAGGACGGTCGCGTGTTCCTGCATGATGCCGATAAAACCCGCACTGGCAATCACCTTGCCTAAAACGCCACCCGCCGCCGTGATGAAAAGGATGGGCCCCACCGCCTTAAGGGTTTCGTTGGTAAGCGAGGTGAACGTGTCTGTTTTTCCAGTGCGTGTCAAAAGGATGATGCCGAAGAATAGCCCCACCGTTAATGCGATGATCGGCGTGCCGAGAAAAGTCAGCACAGTTGCAAAACACCCCTTCCAGCCAAGAGCGGCGGAGACGGATCCCATCGCCATGGCAAGAATCGGCATGGCAATCGGCGCGAGAGAAAGAAATCCTTTAGGGAGTTCTCCAAAACTCTTAAGAAGCTCGTCGTAACTGATTCCGGTCTGTTCCTCGAGGTCTTCGGCGGATTTGACCCGTCTGCCGATGTGGTCGGCAAAAAAGTATGCGGCCACAAGGCACGGGATGGATACCAGCATGCCAATTCCAATGACGGCTAGGAGAAGATGGCCGATCCCGAGCGCGCCCGCCGCTGCGAGGGGGCCCGGTGTGGGCGGAATCAAGACATGGGAGGTGTAGAGTCCGGCAGAAAGAGCCACCGTCATGGCGACACTGGAACGTTTCGTCTTCTGGCTGAGTGCTTTACGGATGGGATTGAGAATTACAAACCCGCTGTCGCAAAACACGGGGACTGAAACAATCCACCCCATGAGTTCAATTGCCAGCTCGGGATGTTTGTGCCCGACGATTCTGACAACCCCCTCCGCAAGCTTAAGGGCAGCACCGGTCGTTTCGAGAATGGTGCCGATGAGTGCCCCGAGAATGATGACAATCCCGATGCTGGAGAAGGTGTTGCTAAACCCGGTCCCGATGATGTTGGGAATCTGGTCAAGCGGAAGGCCGACACACATTGCCAACAGGAGCGAGACACCCATGAGAGCCAGAAACGGATGGATCTTAAATTTTGAAATCGCTAAAAGCATGATGGTTACGGCCATCACGAAAACAACGATTAGTCCTATGCCTGACATTTGATTAGTCTCCTGAAACCGGCGGCTTCTTTTCTGCGGGATGGTCAAAGGCGGCAACTTCGCACGGCATCCGGCGCATGAGGAGGCCCATCATGAAGCGGATACCATAGATCATGTGGGTGGCCATCACGCCGAGCCAGGTCGTCAACCACAGCGCAAGATTAAGTGAAACGGTCGAAAGCAAGGTCAAAAGGGCATAGAAGGCGAGTCCCGAGAAATAGACGACACTAAACTTTGGGTAAAAGCAGGTAATCACAGCGCCAACTATGAGGCCCACGACAAAAAAAGAGGGAATGAGGTAACTCAGCCGCAGCGAGGTGGCAGGAAAACGTTTCGCAAAATAGCCTCGGTGAAGCGCGTATCGGCCAATCTGCCTTAGGTGCGGGCCGTAAAGCGGACGCCGGTGATGGTAGACTTGGACCCAAGGGTCATAGACGATACGCTTTTTCTGCCCGAGCACGATATCAGAACAAAGAATGGTGTCTTCGCCAGGCCAGAAATCGGTCCGGTACCCGTTGATAGCTTTGAGAACATCGGAACGCACGAAAAGGTTACAACTTGGGAAATCGTCGATATCCGAACGCACGCGATCCCCCATGTAGCGATAACGGAAATTGCCCGAGACAAACAAGTTGGCGTAGACCCGCCCGCCCGCCTGCCCCATAAAAGGATCGCCGGGGGGGGTGATTCCCGGCCCGCCAACCCCCCCCACGTCATGCAGTGTAAAGTATTTGACCGCATGCTCCAGCCAGTTGGACACAGGATAGGCATCGTCGTCTAGGAAGGCGACAATCTCACCGTGAGCAATCCGGATGCCCGCATTACGTTTTTCGGCGGGACGGATTGCACCGGTAGGGTTCACGGAAAGTTTGAAAGGGTAGGCACCGAGATCGGCCGGGGCATCGGGCAGGACGATCACTTCAAAATTTGGATACGTCTGCTGTGCGAGAGCGGTGAGGCATTCGGTGAGGTAGGGGCTCGGTGCCGGGCAAGCAATCACAACCGAGACAAAAAGGGGGTTTTGTGCCGAAGGCGCGATTTTAACGCTGTCATAATAGCGTAAAACGCGCAAACGGTAAAAAATGGCGAATGTGTCATGCATCACTTGCTTAACATTTTTCCATGACAGGCAACCGATTTTCTGGCCGAAATGCATCTCAATAGGGGCTTCTGCCACCGCGTACCCTTTGGCATGGGCAATGGAAAGAATCTCGAGGTCGAACGCGAAGGCTTTGACCAACATGCGTTCAAAAGCCCATCCGAGCGCCGCGCGGGTAAAAAGTTTCATTCCGGTCTGAGTATCCGACACCGGCAGACCAACAAGCAGGCGGACCATCGTGTAATAAATGACGCTTGCGAGGCGGCGATGCCATGGATAATCGATAACTGAATCCGGATGGCGTTTAGAACCGATGACGATGTCTGCCCGTTTTCGGGCCATGATATCGAAAAAGGTGGTGATGTGTGCCGGCGAGAGATCGAGATCACCATCAAGCAATAATATGTGGGAGCCCCGGGAAGCGGCGAAACCTTGTTTGAGGGCATTCCCCTTACCGGTATTAATTTTTACGAAAACCGGGCGAACACGTTCGGGATCTTTGGCTGCAGCACGAAGAAGCGCTTCTGCGGTATCATCGCCGCTGCCGTCATCGACCGGCAGGATTTCAAAAGGGATATTTCCTGACAATAGCCCATAGACGGCCCCGATATTCTGCTCGATGACCGTTCCCAAGCCGTAGACCGGCATAATAACACTCAAACACCCCGCATCACCCAAGCTGATGCGCGCGGAGTGCCAAAGATTTTTCTCGTTTTCAGTGGTCATTCGTCTGAAGATACGTACAATAGAGTTGATTCATTTTTGACAGTGCGGAAGGAAGCCTTCTAGCCTACGAAATGGAAAGATGATATGCGGGCCATGCACATAAACCAAATCAAAAATGAAAAAAATGGGTTTTTCCCTGGAAGGGTTAACCTGATGTCGCGAAAACAGGTTGTTTTTCTGTTGGCAGGTCTTATGGCTTGCGGGTCTGGGTGTGACAAGCATGGCATTGCGGCAGTCGAGAACACCGAACGGACTTCTGTATTGTACCGCAAAGCCTTCACGGCCGAGCAGTCGGGGGATCTGGATGAGGCTATTCATCTCTATAACCGACTGTTGGTTGAAGAGCCCAAGTCGTTTTCTGCGCATTTCCAGCTCGCGACACTTTTGCACGACCATGCGGAAGATTATATTGGAGCTGTTTACCATTACAAGCAGTACCTTTATTTGCGTCCGGAAACCGAAAAAAGCACGTTGGCTCAAGATCGGATCAGAATTGCCGAACAATTGCTTGCGCCACAAATTCTTAAAAAGGTGGGGGATTCGGTTCAAGGGATTTCGCAGGCGCACCTGTTGAAGGAGAATGAGCGCCTTAACCGGATCATCACGGCATTGGAAGGCGAGAAGTCAGTGCTCATGGAAGCTAAAACGGCGGCCGATAAAGAACTCGGCACCTTACGTGGGGATAATACGCGGTTGCGTGAACTTCTGCAGAAAATGCGTGTCAACGAAACGGTGTCAGAACCCGCACGGGGGCTGACTCAACGTGCTGGAGATGCCATGAGGTCGGTAGCTGAAGAGGAACCGATCACCAAGACTGACACAAAATCCTTACGCGCTTTGAGGAAAGAAGCGATGGACATTTCCGAAAACGGTGTCAAAACACAGGGACGAAAACCACTTGTGGAGGTCCCGTCAACGGAAGCAGTGCTTAAAAAGGTGCAAACTCGTTTGACAGGATCGCCCGAGACTCCAGTCACAACCGCACATGCGGACGCAACTGAAAAAAAAGATGCCGAACCCGTTTCTTCCCGCAAGATTGATAAAACCAGCCTGTCCGCATTGTCATTGTTCGGCAAAGAGGACAAAAAAGAGAACAACACCAAAACCCGTGGCGAGCAAAAGACGTATGTTGTACAACCGGGTGACACGTTGTTCCGTGTGGCTGAAAAATTTTATGGCGACTCGATGGGATGGAAAAAGATACGTGACGCGAACCGTACACGGATTGACCCGGATGGGCGTATTCGTGCCGGCCAGATTATTGTCGTGCCATAGGGGGGCTGGAAAGGGTCATGTCACCGAAATTCGTCAAACACGTTTTGAAGTCCGGCACATCGAGTGTGTTTATTGGTGGTGGATCGGGACATATGCCGGTTTCGTGGCGGTTGGATGTGCGTGAAGACACGCAGGGGAACAGGCATTTTTTTTGTAAACGCCGACACCCCGGGGTGGATCGCGGTCGTCCCAAACTGTTTCACTACATTTCGGCAGGGGGGATGCGGCAACTGCGTCGAACCTCGGTTGACGATATCATCGACGATCGGCGCCGCTCGTTTCTGGTTTTCCTGTGCCTATTGGTAGCCGCATGGTTGGTGTTTTATTTTCTGCCATGACATGACCGGAGGAGCAAGGGGAGAGGTAGACATGAAAACAATGAGAACGGTATTCATGTTAGCGGTTGTTCATTTGGGTGCGGGCTGTGCGGGCCCGATGTTTGAGGGAACCATCTTCGAGCAACCATCGCGGCAGAATCCCGCTGTGGCGGGCATGTTGACCAACGCGCAGCAAATGAGTGTGGAAATCCGCCAGTTGAGTGAGCAGGTGGCGGCGTTGAACCGCAATCAGGAGTCATTTGAGACACGGATGTCGCGATTCGAAACCCAGGCAGGCACTACACCGCAGACTCAGGATGACATCATCGCGTTGCGCCGGGATATGCAACTTCTCCGTGCGGAGCGTGAATCCCTGAAAAAAGAGATCACGGACGATTTGGCGGTACGCATCGAAAAGATCGCCGCACGACAACAGGCGGATATCAATGCGGCAAGAAACGCTGCCGCGGCATCGCCGGTTACAGGGCGTGCGTCAAATGCAGGGAAAGCGTCTGTCGGCGCACGGTCGGTCTCCGGATATGAGCACAAGGTTGAGAGGGGACAAACTCTTTCCGAGATTGCCCGGGGTTATGGCAAAAGCATGGATGTGATCTTGAAGGCCAACAAGATTACAAACCCTTCGACGATCCGTGTCGGACAGATTCTCTTCATCCCCGATTGAGGTCTCATATGCGTTTTCCAGATATACGTTTACGCCGGTTACGGCGCGCGCCGGCCATACGCCGGTTGTTTGATGCTCCGGCACCTCCGGCGTCGAAACTCATCTGGCCTGTGTTTGTGGTCGAAGGGGAAAAACGGTGTGAACCAATCATGTCCATGCCGGGGCAGAACCGACTCAGCGTCGACATGTTGTTGCGGGCACTTGAACCTGTCGCGGCCCAGGGGGTTGGTGGCGTGCTTTTGTTTGGACAGGCGGAGAGTGGGAAAGACGCGGCCGGCAGCGGCGCGTATGACGAATGCGGTATTGTGCAGCGTGCGGTTCCCGCCATTAAGCGTGCGTTTCCTGAATTGGTGGTGATGACCGACGTCTACCTTTGTGCCTATACGGCGCACGGGCACTGTGGCCCGCTAGACCGGCTGGGACAGGTCGATAACGATGCGGCGGTCGAGCTATTGGCACGAGTTGCGGTGTCCCATGCGGCCGCGGGTGCAGATGTGGTGGCCCCAAGTGCAATGATGGACGGACAGGTGACGGCGATTCGTGTGTCGCTGAACGAGAACGCTTTTGAAAAAACCTTGCTGATGTCATATTCGACCAAGTTCGCCTCGTCAATGTACGGACCGTTCCGTGATGCGGAAAACTCCACACCATCGGCGGGGGACCGCAAAGGTTACCAAGCGTCGTATCGAAATCTGCGCGCGGCATTGCGCGAGTCGGATTTCGACGAAGAGGAAGGGGCTGACATTCTGATGGTCAAGCCCGCACTTTTTTATCTGGACGTGTTGGCCAAAATGCGTGAGCGCACTGAACTGCCTATCGCCGCCTACAATGTCAGTGGCGAATACAGTATGCTGATTGCCGCTGCGGAACGCGGATGGGGAAATCTGATTGATATGGTCCACGAAACGCTGATGTCACTTGACCGGGCCGGTGCCGACCTGTTGATCTCGTACTGGGCACCGCAGTATCGTGAGATTTTCGGCGGATGATTGCTTAAAATCGGCTGGAACGACCGGTTCAGTTAGTGTAAATTAATAGCGTTTTTTGCGGGGGAGTCCAGGGGGGCGGTATGGGACAAATTCTGTGCCGCCGAAGATGCGCCGTTTGACATCGACTGGCTTTCGGAAGTCAAAACGATGAGGCGAACGCTTTGGCGAAACGTTAACAGTGTGTGGAACCCGCAACTCGTTGTTTTAATTTCGCCCATCCCGGCGGCTCACGGGACAAAAAGTGAGCAGGTAGCATGTGCATGGATATGCTGAAAACCATATCAAAGTTATCACACGCGTATGGCACCGCAGAATATGTCAAAGCGGGTGGCGGCAATACGTCCTGTAAAGATGCCGAGACGCTGTGGATCAAGCCTTCCGGAACGACGCTTGCAGGGCTAAAGCCGGAGACGTTTGTGATGATGGACCGGACGGAGTTGTCGCGTCTTTATGAGGCAGTAACTCCTGTCGACTCTGCTGACCGTGAAGCGTTGGTCAAAAATATAATGGCCTCAGCGGTTAAAGCGGGGACATCGGGGCGCCCGTCCGTGGAGGCTCCCTTGCATGATTCACTTTCCGCTCGATACGTCGTGCACACCCATCCGCCGATTGTCAACGGGATGACGTGCGCGGCGGACGGACGTGCAGCGGTTGCCAGACTTTTTCCAGATGCGTTATGGGTGCCCTATATCGACCCGGGGTACATGTTGTGCATGTCGGTCCGCCGATCCATTCACACGTACAAAGCCGCACACGGTGTGGAACCGAGGCTGATTTTCCTCCAAAACCATGGGGTTTTTGTTTCGGGGGACACCGAGGCGGAAATCCGCGGTACATATACCCGGGTCTTTGATACATTAAAAAAGGCATATCGCACATGTGGCGTCGCGGCTGAGGTGTGCGTGTGCGAGTCGCCTTCCGATGCCCAAGTCAGGGGGTGGCGGCAGGTGTTGTCTGAAGCGTTGGGTGAGCATGCGGCGGCGGTTGCCGTGTCAGGCCGTTTCGAGGTCGGTAATGGGCCCATCTCTCCGGATCACATCGTGTATGCGAAATCATATGCGTATGAGGGGGGTGTGTCTGTTGGGGAATTATTGGCGTTTGTGTCGGCACGGGGTTATACGCCACGCGTGATTGTGACTGAAAATGCAGTCCTAGGTGTGGGTACGAACACAAAGACCGCACGGTTGGCTTTGGAATTGGCATTGGACGGTGCGCTAGTCAAACAATTGGCATATGCGTTTGGGGGGCTTTGCTATTTGTCGGATGTGTCGCGCCTTTTCATCGAAAATTGGGAGGTTGAGTCGTATCGAGCCAAACAGGCGGTTTGATTTTTGTCTGGGATTGAAAGCCATGCCCGACAGGGCTTGGGCGTTTCTGGGGAGAAACCCCGGGTCAGACTACGGATGACTGGGATGGGGGATAGTTTGTATGGTGAAAGCGGGGAATAGCTTAAGAATCGGGATGATCTGGCACGGCGCCGCATGGGGTATCATGTTCGTGTGGTGTCTGCTTGTGCCCGTGGCGTGTATGACACCGGACAAAGCGGTTCAAGAATGCGATGAGACGGGGATTCGACTGGCAACTGATTTCTGGCAACAACAGACGGGGTACACCAACTCTTTTGATGCCCATCGGCCAGCGGATGCGCTGACGTTGAGGATTGCGCTTTTGGCGGCTGCGCGTGGCGAGCAAAACGTTGTATTTCCGGAGATCCCGCGTGCAGGAAATCTGGTCGTCTCGAACGGTGTGCTTACGTTCTCGTTGACCGATGCGCTTTGTGTGGCGGCACGGAATGATCGGCAATATCAGAAGTTGAAAGAGACTGTCTTTTCGACCGCATTGGATTTGGACTATCAGCAGTATCAATTTGAAACTTCCTTCAGCGGCATATTGCTGGCCCTGCTTTCAGGTGACCCGGGAATTGAAAAGGCGACGGGAAAATCGGCGGCGGGATTTGACCGAAAGATGGAGAACGGTTTAGGAATAGCCGGGAATTTGGCTCTGGATGTGGTGAGCCTTTTGCGCGATGACTGGCGCTCATTAGGGGTTACGGGCGATCTGACGATGACATTACCCCTGATGCGGGGGGCGGGACGTGAAATCGTACGCGAGCCGCTTACGCAAGCGGAGCGTGACCTTAGCTATGCCATTCAGACGTTTGAATATTATCGGCAGACCTATGCGGTTTCTGTCGCGACCGCCTATTTTGACGTCTTGGAATATGTGCAGCGGTTAAAAAATGCATTAGACAACGAACGCAGGCTGGCCGACAACAGCCGGCGTGCTGAAATGATGTTTGATGCGGGACGGATGGAGCGGATACAAGTCGACCAAGCTCGTTCCGACTTGCTGGGGGCGGGCGAGAGTGTGATTAACACCCGTAAAAGTTACGAGACAAAACTCGATGCCTTCAAGATCAAGATCGGATTGCCTCCTGAATCGAACATTGTGTTGGACGCAGGCGAACTGAACCGGTTAGCGGCGGAAATGGATCGTTTTGCCAAGACAAGCAAAAGCGCTGTCGAGTTGTTTCCTGACGAGAACGAAGCGTGCCGGATCGCATTGTCAAAACGATGTGATCTTTTTATTACACGCTGTGGACTTGAAGATGCTGCGCGTGCCATAAAAATTGCGGCAGATGCGCTGCGGGCAGATGTGACCCTCATGGGGGGGGCAAGCATGGATCGTATGCGTGAGACGGGTGGGAACGGTTTCGACGGCGGAGAAGCATTAACCGGGGGGGTACAGCTCTCTCTGCCATGGGACCGGCGCAAAGAGCGGAACGCATTCAGAAAACATCTGATTGCGTTCGAACAGGCTAAGCGGGCGTTGGAAGAAAAGGAAGACATGATCAAACAGGCGGTGCGGAGCGGGTTCCGCAACCTTATCTCTGCCCGCGCGTCTTACGAGAATCAAATCGAAATTATGAAAGTGGCAAAACTGCGCGTAGACAGCAACAATCTTTTTTTGCAGTCCGGGCGCTCATCGATGCGCGACATTCTTGAAGCGGAAAGTGCGATGCTGAGTGCCCGTAATGCGCTCTGCTCCGCAGTCATTCAATGGCATTTGAGCGACTTGGAACTGCGCCGCGATATGGGGGTTCTTGAGATTTCGGAAACAGGCATGTGGTGCGATATGAACGGGGAAAGTAATGGATAACAAGCGGTTATTAAAAAAGAAAACGATCATCGCCTGCATCGTGAGCGCAATGGTGTTCATCGCGTGGCTATTGACACGGGGCAGCGGAAAACCGAGCGAGCCCATGCCGGTTTTTACGGTGCAAGAGGGGCCGTTGACGATTGCCGTTACGTCTGGCGGCTCCATTCAGAGTCGTGATAAGGTTATTATCAACAGCGAGTTGGAGGGTAATAACACGGTGATCTGGGTCATCGACGAAGGAACCAATGTGCAGGGCGGTGACCTGTTGCTTGAATTCGATGCCAGCGATTTAGTTGATAAACGTAATGAGCAGGAGATTACTGTCGCCAATGCCGACACCAGCCTAGTGATCGCCCAAGAAAAATTGAATGTCACAGAGGGTGATTGTGAAGCGGCGCTGCTGGATCGTGAGGTTGATCTCATGCTGGCAAAAATGGCGCTTGAGAAATATCAGGAGGGCGACTATCCCCAACAAGTGCGTCAGTACGAGGCGGATATTGCGTTGGCCAACGAAGAGTTGAAACGTGCCTCCGAGCGTTTAGAGTGGTCGCAGCGATTGGCAAAAGAAAGCTTTTTGACCCGAACCGAACTGCAGGCGGATGAGTTGGCCTTGCAGCGTAAGCAACTCGATCTTGAAATGTCACGGACACGCATGAATGTGTTGACGAATTATACGCTCTTGCAGCAGCGTTCGACGCTCGAAAGTTCGCTTCGTAAAGCGGAGCGTGCTCTGGTTCGTACAAAGTGGCAAAATAAATCTGCGTTGCGGCAGGTCGAGTCGGAATTGCGGGCGAGACTGCGCGAACGCACACGTGCCACCAACCGTTTGGAAGAGTTAAACTTCCAAATTTCAAAAAGTAAGATTTACGCGCCGACAAACGGAATTGTGCTGTATACCTCAACTGTATTGATTTCGCGTCGGCAATGGTGGATCAAGCCGCTGGCGGTGGGTTCCACCGCTGTTGAGCGCCAAGAGCTGATCTATATCCCGATCGAGTCAGGAATGGTAGTCGAGGTGATGATCCCTGAGGCCAGCCTCAATAAAATCGACAACGGAATGCCTGCCCGGATTAAAATTGACGCTTTCCCTGGCCGTGTATTTGACGGACGCCTTGTGAAGATCGGTATTCTTCCGGATGGGCAGAGTTCGCAGTTGAATCCAGATCTGAAACTTTACAAGTGTGAAATCGAATGTGATTTCAAAGATGTGGTTATCCGCCCGGGTATGAGTTGCGATGTCGAGTTGGTCAAGGAATCTTACGACAAGGCGCTCTACGTGCCGGTGCAATGCGTCGTGCGTGTGGACGGTGTTCCGCGCGTCTATGTAAACGATGACGGCGAGTGGGTGCCGCGGATTGTTCGCGTGGGGCTGGACAATAACCGTATGATTCATATCCTCGAGGGTGTTCGGACCGGCGAAGAGGTGCTTCTGGCACCTCCGATGAAAGAGAAGAAAAGCGGACTCAACGAGCCCGTTTCGGCTGCGGGGGGGGCATCCCAAACCAGGGTGAAGTCCCCAAATACCCCGCGCCCCACCCCCTCCAACGGGTTAAAACCAAAAACGATGCGTCCCAAAAAAGCGACGCCCGGTTCGGGAAGTGATAATCCGGAATGATTGTCCAGATGACAGAGAATCGGCATCCGCTGGACGATGAAGTCGTCCGATTCGATGCAGTAATGAGGCATTATACGGTAGGCAACGAAATCGTGCGTGCGTTGGACGGCATATCGTTTTCCATTCGCAGGGGCGCATACTGTGCGATCATGGGGCCGAGCGGTTCCGGGAAAAGCACGATGTTGAATATTCTCGGGTGTCTCGACAGACCGTCATCCGGAGCGTATTGGTTGAATGGAAAAAATGTTGCCGAAATGGATGACAATGCGTTGAGCGACCATCGATTGAGAAACCTTGGTTTTGTGTTTCAAAGTTTCCATCTGATTCCACAACTCACGGTTAGCGAAAATATTGAGGTCCCGATGTTTTATTTGGGGCTTCCGCACGCTGAGCGCAGGCGTAAGGCTGAAATGCTGGCTGATCGTGTGGGCATCTCTCATCGCTTGCGTCACTTGCCATCTGAACTTTCTGGAGGGCAACGCCAACGGGTGGCTGTGGCACGCGCATTAGCAAACGACCCCGCGGTTTTGTTGGCCGATGAACCAACCGGCAACTTGGATAGCGCAACAAGCATACAAATTATGGGATTGTTCCAAGAATTGTACGAGCAGGGGAAAACGGTCGTTCTTGTTACGCACGAGCCTGACATTGCGGCCTACGCGAAAGCAAATATCGTGTTGAAAGACGGGCGCGTTTTGTCAATCACGGGCAAAGAGGGTGTGATGTGAATCAGATCCTGCATTTCTGGCCTTTTATCAAGTTGGGGTTGACGGATGTATGGCGTCATAAGGCGCGCTCCTTTCTAACCATGCTAGGTGTGGTGTTTGGGGTGGGGAGCGTGATTGCCATGTTGGCCGTCGGAGAAGGTGCCAGCCAGCAGGCATTGGATTCCATTAAGCGTTTGGGCAGTGAAAACATCATGGTCACCTCGGTAAAACCCAGCAGCGAGGATGGCGCGAGTACGGGGGCGCAGCGCGGTAGGCTTGCCGTTTACGGCTTGCTCTACGATGACGAAGTCAGGATTCGGGAGACGGTGCCAGGGGTGGTGGTGACTGTGCCGGCGCGTATGACGCGGCGTAACGCGCGTGTGAATGAACGTCAACTTGAAATGCGGGTGGTGGAGACGGTTCCCGAATGGTTTGATGTGGTGCAGCGCCCTGTGTTGGCGGGACGTGTGCTCACGGCAAATGACATGCGGATGCGTTCAAATGTTTGCGTGTTAACCGAGTATGGTGTGCGCCGCTTGTTGGCTGCCGAGGGAATACTTGGCCAACATATCCGCATCGCGTCGGGCGTATTTGAGGTGGCCGGAATTGTCAAGAATGAAACGGGCGGTGCTGTGCGTGCGCCAGATAGCGAGGCGGACGCATACATTCCCTTAACAACGGGAACGCGTCTTTTTGGCGAAGCAAATATCCGTTACTCTGCAGGCGGCATGGAGGGGGAGAAAGTTGAACTGAGTGAAATCATCGTCAAAATGGCCGACACAAAAAAGGTTGAGGCAGGCAGCAAAGCGATTGAGGCGGTGTTGACGAGGTTTCACAAAAAAAAGGATTTCCGCATCGATGTGCCCCTAACCTTGTTGCGCGAAGCGGAACGCACAAAACGCACCTACAACATTGTTTTGGGTGCGATCGCAGGGATAAGTCTGCTGGTAGGGGGCATTGGCATCATGAACATCATGCTGGCTTCGGTGACCGAACGCACCAAAGAGATCGGCATCCGTCGGGCGATCGGCGCGAGGCGGAGTCGGATCGTAATCCAGTTTCTTATTAATACCTGTGTGTTGTCAATCGGTGGTGGTATCGTTGGGCTCCTGTTAGGTGTCGCCATTCCTTTTCTGATTACCGTGTTTACGGATATGCCAACGGTGGTGCAGCCTTACAGCCTTATTCTTGCTTTCGGCATTAGCGTGGGTATTGGAATCATTTTTGGTCTCTACCCGGCGATGAGGGCTGCGGAGCTTGATCCCATTGAGGCGTTGCGTCACGAATGACCGGCATCCGGAAAAAACCAGAACGGAGCGGAGCGGTGTACCACATGCCGTACTGGAAAATTCTTGCGTGACAAATTCAATAAAAATGTCACAATACGGACCTGTTTCTGCCTAACGGAGAGAAGTTTTATGAACACAGTGAACTCGAAACGAATGATCCCGAACACGGCGGCATCGAGACCTCGTGTACGCATTACCGATACAACCTTACGCGATGCGCATCAGTCCCTTTGGGCCACACGTATGCGTACGGATGACATTCTTGCAATTGCCGACAAAGTGGATAAGGGGGGATACTACTCATTGGAGTGTTGGGGTGGGGCAACGTTTGATGTCTGCTTGCGTTTCTTGCGTGAAAACCCTTGGGAACGGTTGCGGCAGCTTAAAGCCGTCTGTAAAAAGACCCCACTGCAAATGTTGCTGCGTGGTCAAAATATCCTTGGGTACAAGAATTATCCCGATGATGTTTTGGAGCGTTTCATTGCGCTTTCATGTGAGAACGGCGTGGACATCTTCCGGATTTTCGATGCGTTGAACGATACGCGGAATCTTGAAAATGCAATTCGGGCGGTTAAAAAGTACGGTGGACACGCACAAGGTACGATCTGCTACACTTACAGCCCTGTCCACACGGTCGAAAATTTTGTGGCGATTGCAAAAGAGCAAGAGTCAATGGGTATCGATACCCTCTGTATCAAGGATATGGCCGGTATTCTAAGCCCGGCAGCAGCCACGGCGTTAGTGTCTGCGCTTGTACGATCACTCAAGGTTCCGGTGCAAGTGCATTCGCACATGACCAGTGGTATGGCTGTTGCTATGTATCTGTCAGCGGTCAAAGCCGGTGCAGGCGCGATCGACACCGCGGTTTCGACAATGTCGGGCTTTTCTTCCCAGCCTCCGACAGAGACACTTGTAGCGATCCTCGAGGATGAAGGGTACGATACGGGACTTGATCACGCCATGGTGGCGAAGGCCAACTCTCATTTTAAGGCCCTTAAGAAAGTGCGTGAACCTTCGTCCGGACTGATGGAGTCTGTGGACGCCGATGTTTTAGAACACCACATTCCGGGCGGCATGATTTCGAACCTTCGCTCGCAACTTCAGCAGCAGGGTGCGTTAAACCGGTTGTCGGAAGTGCTGGAAGAGTTGCCGCAAACGCGCAAGGACATGGGGTATCCCCCTCTTGTGACTCCAACCAGCCAGATCGTAGGCGTGCAGGCGGTTTTGAATGTGTTGGCCGGCAAGCGATACGAGATGGTGACACAAGAGACACGCGACTACGTAAAGGGTTTATATGGCCGTTCGCCGGCGCCAATCAATCCGAAATTGGCCAAAAGTATCCTGAAGGGCGAGAAGCGCGTAACGTGTCGTCCGGCTGATTTGCTAAAGCCGGGATTAGCCGATGCTGCGGCACAGGTGGATTCAAAACTTATCGAAAAGGAAGAAGATATCCTTTCTTATTGTCTTTTCCCGGAAGTCGCGTTGAGTTATTTCAAATGGCGTTCTGCGCCGGCAGATCAGCGCGATCCAATCCCGGCTGATACGGAAGGTGCTGGCGCGCAGAAAAAGACGGAACCTCCGACAACGGCTGATGCGCTGAGAACCGCGCCGACGGTGTCAGGCGAGGTGTTGAAATACGCGGAGATTGGAAAGCTGGTGACTGCTCTGGCCGGACGTCTGGGAGGGGGCGCAGGCGTTGCGGCTTTGGTGCCTGAAACTGTCACCCCCGCCGAGCCTGTCAAGGACACCGATCATCTTTCTCCTGAAAAGGCACCCGAAAAAAAGACCGATGAACCGCCTCTGAACGGAGTAACTGTGCTCGCGCCGCTGAACGGTACTTTTTACCGTTCGCCAGGACCGGGGAAGCCGGAATTGGCGAGTGAGGGGGACAGTCTTAAAGAGGGAGATCCGCTTTGTATCGTTGAAGCAATGAAACTTTTCAATCAGATCAAAGCGGATAAACCGTTGAAAGTGCTAAAGTTTCTTGTCTCGCATGGCGCGGTAGTGACCAAAGGCCAACCGCTGGTTTTGGTTCAGCACCCAGGCGTTTAGAGTCCGTTCAACATTTCCATGACAATCCGCCCCGTGACGAGGAGACTGTCGACAGAAAGTTTGTCGATTGAGTCTTTGGTCGTATGCCAGTAGTCGTTCTTACCGGGGTGGCTTCCGTATTGGAAGTCGATGAGATTAATGGCCGGATATCCGAGATCGAGGAATGCTTGGTGATCATCGTAGATCATGCCGTCAAACAGGCCAATTTTGTCCCGATTTCCCGTCGCTTCGGCGGCCTGCAACGCAAGCACACGAAGAGCTGCCGTGCTGTTGCGGGGGATTGTGATCTTCAAGTCACGGTCACCAATCATGTCCATGAGGATCACGGCTTTAATTTTTCTTCCCTGCTGCTTCATCGTGTTTGCGAGGCGTCTGCTTCCGTGAAAACCATCCCTGTCACTGTAGGCCAACATACATTCCTCTCCGTCAAGAAATGCACAGAGAACGTTGTATTTGCAGGGCGCAGAGGCATGGAGTGCTGTCGCAAGTTCGAGCAGAAGCCCGGTGGACGAACCGCTGTCGTTCGCGCCTTGGAAAGATCCGGAAATGCCACTCATGGTATCAAAATGTGAAAGCAGGAGTATCCATTTGTCACTTTTCCCGGGAATTGACGCCAACACATTGAAGAACGGTTTCGGCCCGCGTGGCGTGGAGTCAGTAAAGCGGTCAATGGTCGTGTCAATTCCCTGTCCAATCAAGCGCTTGTGAAGCCAAGCGGCGGCATTTTCACTGCCCGGTGTGCCGCTATTTCGTGGCGTACATTCGTCCACAAACGCGGTGACCTGTGACCAAGCATTTGAAGCCTGTTCAGGAGAAAAGACAAAAGGGGCAAACGTGTTTTCCACGTCAGTCGCAGGTTTTTCTGAACAACCGGTGAGGAGACTCGCGCAGGCAATAAATATGAGACTTTTCATAGATAACCACACCGACTGTCATTCAGAGAAAATGTGAATCAATGGTAACGTGTTTGGATAGGGGAGGGGGCGGAAAAGAACTCCAAGGTGCGGGCTAATCCAGCTTAATGCCGAGTACGCTTAATACCCGATCAAGATCCTCATTATCGTAAAAATCGATTTCGAGCACGCCTTTGGTACGTTTCCCGTTGGCATGTGTCATGCCCGGTGAAAGGCGAACAGCGGTACCAAAATGTTTGTGGAGCCGATCCATGAGGTCACGCACATAGCTTTCAGGCAGGTCGGGTTTACCCGTTCGGCGCAAATCCGCGCCAGCAGTGTTTTCGGTCTTGCGACGGCGTATGATTTTTTCCAGTGTGCGTACAGTCAAATCTTCGGTAACACACTTTCTCCCAAGTATCGTTTGTTCGGTCGCACTACCCAGCCCGAGCAACACCTTGGCGTGCCCGGTCGAAAGCAACCCGCTGCCGACGAGCTGCTTGACCTCATCGGGCAATTCAAGAAGGCGAACGGTATTCGCCACGCTGGCACGGGCTTTACCGACACGATCCGCAACGTCCTGTTGGGTAAGGTTGAAGGTCTCTGCAAGCGTACGGTAACCTTCGGCCTCCTCAATCACATTCAGATCTTGCCGTTGGATGTTTTCAATGATCGCCATTTCAGCCGCACGCCGGTCTTCGGCATCTACGAGGATCACGGGGACTTTCGAGAGTTTTGCCTCGACTGCGGCACGAAGTCGGCGTTCACCTGCGATTAGCTCATAACGCCCCTCAGTATTCTTTCGGCAAATAAGGGGCTGGATCACACCGTTAGCTTTAATGGATTCACAGAGTTCGTGTAACGCGGCCTCGTCAAAGGTCTGGCGGGGTTGCCAAGGAGACCGGGCGATTTCTGCAACCGGCAAATCAAAGACCGTCCGACGGTTATCGTGTGATGACGAAATCCCTTCCGGAAGGGCTGACGCCTCCAAGTGAGAAGAGACCCCGGAAGGGGTGGTGGCAGGCGGCACGAAAACCGAAGGGTGTTGCGCGGGCACGGTGACACCCGCTTTTTGGGGGGTATGATGATGACTAATGAGTGCGCCGAGCCCACGTCCGAGACCAGGTTTAGGATGCTTGTGAGCAGCGGACGGTGTGGATTGCAGCTTCGCTTCGACTTTCGTCGTTTTTTTGTACACGTTCTTTTTTGTGTTACTCATGGATAGATCCCCGGTCTGTCGAGTCCTGTGGTTTCCGGAAAGCCAAACATCAAGTTCATGTTCTGAAGAGCCGAGCCAGCCTGTCCTTTAACAAGGTTATCAATATGGGCAACAACGCGCAGGCGGTTTACCCGTGTGTCGACAGAGACCACAAGGTTGCAATAATTGGTGCCGCGCACATTAAGCGTACCGATGGACGAGGTGCTGTTATAGACACGCACAAACGGGCTATCCTCGAAAAAGTGGCGGTAGAGCGCGAGAAGTTCGTCTTCCGTTACCGACCGCGTCAGGTTGCCATACAGGGTAGAAAGGATACCGCGGCAGACAGGCATGACTTGGGCAGTAAAGGTGACCTTGATGTCTGAACCTGCCTGAAGACTAAGTTCACGCTCGACCTCACAGACATGTTGGTGTCCAGCGAGCTTATAAGCATTCATTTGTTCATACCGGGCGGGATAATGATAAGTGGCGTTTACTTTTTTCCCGGCACCGGAGACACCGGTTTTGCAGTCGCAGATAATGCTGTGCGGTTCAACGAGACGCTGTTTAACGGCGGGGGCCATACCGAGGATACAACTGCACGCGAAACAGCCGGGGTTACCCACAATATCGGACACGCGGATTGCGTCCCGGTGTAACTCGGCCAAACCGTAAACGTTACGTCCCAGAAGGTCGGGCGACGCGTGCGTGGGATCTTTTCCAATGCGCGTGGCATAATCGGCGTAGGCTTCGATTGTGGTGAACCGGAAGTCGCCGCTATAGTCGATGACCTTTGCGCCCTTGGCCAATTCAGCGCGTGCCGCAGACATGCCCACTTTGTCCGGCGTGGCAAAAAAGACAACGTCAGCCGGTTCCATCGCGCGAGGGTCATCGGCTGCCAGCACGGGCAAATCGCAAAACCCCTCAAGATGGGGGTAAACACTGGAAATGGGAACTCCCACGTCTTCACGTGCAACAAGGGAAACCAGTTTCGCTTCCGGATGCTGCAACAAAAGTTCGGTGATTCCTACGCCACCATAACCCGTGGCACCCACCACTTTGACTCGGATCATAGAAAGCCTTTCATTGAAATGTTTTTACTATACTAAAAAAGTGCTACTGGTTCAAAAGGTGTCTTTGATGAAATTACAAAGGGTGTTATCATTTATACGTTTTTGAGGAATGTTGTGCTTGGGGTAGGAGAGAAACGAGAGGGTGATGCGATGCGCGTAGAGGCGTGTGATTTCTTTGTGGTGGGCAGCGGTATCGCCGGGCTGATGAGTGCGTTATATTTGGCACCGCACGGTCATGTCCTTCTGGTGACCAAAAAGAAAATCGACGACTGTAATACAAACCGCGCCCAGGGCGGGATCGCTTGCGTGATGGAGGCGTGTGACAGTTTCGAACAGCATGTGTCGGATACATTGATTGCGGGCGCCGGACTCTGCGACGAGCAGGTGGTTCGTAAGATTGTCACGGACGGGCCCGCGCGGATCGCGGACTTAGAGGTTCTTGGCGTGCGGTTCAACCCGCGCTCGGACGGCAGACCGGGGTATGACTTGGGACGCGAAGGCGGGCATTCTCAGCGCCGCGTATTGCATGCTGGTGACATTACCGGGCAGCGCGTCGAGTCCGTTTTAGTGGAACAGATTCGCAATCATCCCAATATCCAAGTCCTCGAAAACAGTATGGTGATTGACCTGATCACCACGCAGTGGTTGAACCGGCCAGGCGAGAATTGTTGTGTCGGCGCGTATGTTCACGACCAAACCTCTGGAGAGATTTTTGCGGTACGCTCGCCACACACAGTTCTGGCTACTGGCGGATGTGGAAAAGTATATCTCTATACGTGCAATCCCGATATTGCGACGGGCGACGGAATAGCGTTGGCATGGCGTGCCGGCGCCGAAATCGCGAACATGGAGTTCATTCAGTTTCATCCCACTTGTCTCTACCACCCTCAAGCCAAACGGTTTCTTATCAGCGAAGCAGTGCGCGGTGAGGGTGCGGAGTTGGTTGACGCCGAGGGACGCCCCTTCATGAAAAAGTATGATCCGCGCGGCGCGCTTGCACCCCGCGACGTGGTGGCCCGTGCGATCGATTCTGAGATGAAACGTACTGGTGCGCCCTATTGTTGCCTCGATATCCGTCATAAGTCAGAAGCGTTCCTGAAAGAGCGTTTCCCGAACATCTTTGAGACCTGTTACAAGTTTGGCATCGACATGGCGAAAGATCTGATTCCAATCGTGCCCTCAGCGCACTACTGTTGTGGTGGAATTAAGGCGACTGTGAATGGGGTGACTTCCCTGTCGGGGCTTTACGCCGTGGGAGAAACGGCTTGCACGGGACTCCATGGGGCAAACCGGCTTGCCAGCAACTCGCTGCTCGAAGCGCTGGTGTGTGCCTACGAAGTTGCCGGGCGTATCGTGAATGCCACAAAACGTATTAGTGACGATTCTTTGCGTATTCCCGACTGGCAGTACGGAACGGCCGTAGCGAGCGACGAGGCGGTTATGGTGGCACACAACTGGATGGAAGTCCGTACCTGCATGTGGGACTACGTGGGTATTGTGCGTACAGACAAGCGCCTTGAGCGTGCGCGACGACGCATCCAGAACCTCCGGCGAGAGATCCGGGAATACTATTTTGACTATCTCGTCACACCTGATACGTTGGAGCTGCGCAACCTTGCGTTGGTTGGCGAACTCATTGTGCGCAGCGCGATGCGGCGTAAAGAGAGCCGCGGACTGCATTACACGCTCAACTATCCGGAAATGAAGCGTATCGCCCGGAACACCGTGTTGCCGGGGCGAAGTGCGTAGGGGCAGGATAAATCTTTTATGCTGACCAGTGATTTCGATTACGACCTGCCGGTCGAACTGATCGCACAGGAGCCGCCTGCCCAACGCGGGACTTCTCGCATGATGGTGCTGCACCGTTTCGACGGGCGGCTGGAACACCGCAGCGTCGCCGATCTGCCCGATTACCTGACGGCGGAGGATCTGCTGATCCTCAATGATACACGTGTTTTTCCTGCGCGTCTCCAAGGTGTCTGGATCGACACGAACGGAGCACTCGAACTGTTGCTGGTGGAGCCTGTATCTGTACCGCAAAAAGTTGAAAAAACTAACGATGGTGTTTGTTGGGCGTGTATCACCGGTTCTGGGCGTCCGATCAGGACAGGTCAAAAAGCTGTTTTCGCGGACGGTTGGCTTGAAGGCGAAGTCGTGTCACGGAACGTGGACGGAACGTGGACGGTGCTTTTCCGGTCTGAAGCTCCGTTGATGTCGTTGCTTGACCGTTATGGGTTAACTCCTGTTCCGCCTTACATCCACCGCAAAGGCGATGCCCGTCAAGCAAGGATCGACCGGGAGAGGTATCAGACTATTTATGCGCGCGAGACGGGGGCGGTTGCTGCCCCGACAGCCGGGTTGCATTTTAGCGAAGCGCTTCTTGCGGCGTTGGACGAAAAGGGGGTGCATCGTGCAACCGTCACACTTCATGTGGGACCCGGCACGTTTAAACCTGTGAAAACCGTCACGGTGGGGGAGCACCTGATGGATCCGGAGCGTTATTCGATCCCGCAGGCGACTGCGGACGCGATCGCGGCGTGCCGTGCCCGGGGTGGACGCGTGGTGGCGGTCGGCAGCACGAGCGTACGCACCTTGGAGACCGTGGCGGCGGGGCATGGCGGGCAGGTGGTCGCGTCGTCGGGTTCGAGTTCGATCTTTATTTATCCTCCATACCGTTTTCTGGCTACCGACTGCATGCTGACCAATTTTCACTTGCCGAAATCTACGCTGATTATGATGGTCTCGGCTCTTGCTGGACGCGCCCGCATCCTTGACGCATACCGCGAGGCTGTGCGCGAGCAATACCGGTTTTTCAGCTATGGCGACTGTATGCTAATCGTGTGAAATCAGAGGAGTCAAAACGCAACCATGAAACGGGACGTATTGGGGTTCGCAATTCTTGGGGCAGGTATGATATCAAAATTCCATGCCCGGGCGATAGGGGATATCCCTGGGACTCGGTTGGTCGCGGTCTGTGATCTTGAAAAGGCTCGCGCCGAAAAGATGGCCGCCGAATTCGGCTGTCAGGCGTTCGATTCACTTGATGCGGTGTTGGCACGTCGTGACGTGGATATTCTCGTGATAGCGACCCCTTCGGGGACGCATATGGAGGCGGCGGTGGCGGCGGCTCGGGCTGGAAAACACGTGTTATGTGAGAAACCTTTGGATGTGACGCTGGAACGTGTTGATGCGATGATTCAGGCACATCGTGAAGCAGGAACGCAGCTTGGAGGAATCTTCCAGATCCGTTACACCCGGGCGCTGCAAACGATCCGTGATGCGCTTCGCACTGGGCGTTTTGGGACGCTCACCTATGCGGGCGTGTATGTGCCCTGGTGGCGCCCAGATGACTATTATTCGGCGTCCCTCTGGCACGGTACACAGAAACTGGATGGGGGAGGTGCGCTGATGAACCAGGCGATCCATATGATTGATTTGTTGTGCGATATCATGCCGCCGATAGAGTCGGTCGTAGCCTGCGTGTCTTCAGTAGGGCATCCCGGAATTGAAACAGAGGATGCGGCTACCGCTGCGGTCAAGTTTAGGGGCGGTGCAGTAGGAGTGATTTATGGATCAACTTCCTCGTGGCCGGGGCAGGCCAAGCGGTTGGAAATCAGCGGAACAGAAGGCACGGCCATTTTTGTTGATGATCATCTCACTCTGTTCGACTTCCGAGATCACCGGCAGGAGGATTGTGCCGCTTTGGAATTGGGCGAAATCGGGTCTAACACGAACGCTCAAGGTGCGGCCAATCCGGCCGCAATGACACACGCCTTGCACGCGGAATGCTTTAAAGATTTCGTGCACTCGCTGAGGGATGGAAAAAACTTTACGATTGATGGAGAGTCTGCGCGGAAGCCTATCGCAGTGATCCGTGCGATTTACGATTCGGCGGCGACAGGCCGACGCATATCGCTTTAAAATCAGCGGGTTAAAGCGATTCTTTTTAAACAGTCATTAACGTCGCATAATATATGTTATGACAAGTAGGTGGGCTACGCGGTCATCATGCGCTTGAGTTCCCGGACACGTTTATCAATCTCAGACATCGTGAGTCGCTCAAACCTCTCAAGACTAAATCCTTCGACACCAAACGACGCGACCACACTTGCGTAAACCAACGCCTCGCGCAAAAGCCTTTCGGTCACATGCCCTGCACGCGCCAGATAACCCATAAAGGCGCCCGCATAGGAATCCCCGGCACCTGTCGGGTCAGACAATTTCCGCACAGGATATGCCGGCACAATAAAAACGCTTTTTTTCGAAAAAAGCAAAGCACCATGTTCGCCCTTTTTGATAACGACAAACGAAGGCCCCATTTTAAGGAGCGCATCTGCACAGTCGACCAGATTCCACTTCCCAGTCAACAAGCGTGCCTCGCCATCATTGAGTGTCAGCAAATTGACTTTCCGGATCACCTTTCGTAACGCCGGTCTAGCAATTTCAATCCAAAGATTCATGGTGTCAAGCGCGACAAATTTCGCGCCTTCGGCTTGCATCAGCACATGCAACTGTAACTCGGGCTGGATGTTCCCCAATAAAACGAAGGGCGCATGTTTATACGACGCTGGCAGCTCCGGCATAAATGCGGCGAAAACCCCTAATTCCGTCTTCAACGTCGTCCGGTCAATCATGTTTTTGTCGTATTCGCACGCCCAACGGAAGGTGGAGCCCGTTACACGCTGGACACCCGCAAGATCAATTCCGAACGCTTGCCAGCGGCGGCTGAACGCGGAAGGGAAATCGCTTCCCACCACCCCTACCGCACCCGTCTTGGCAAAAAAGGATGATGCCGCCGTACTGAACGGAAGCGATCCACCCATCAGGTCCTTGCGTTCCACCGTCCGCGTCTTAATATCGTCAATCCCGATCGACCCCACCATCCAGATTTTTACGGGTTCCCGTGTGATCCGTTTCATTTTATTCTTTCCTGTTTGATTGTTTCGAGGTGACGCAGGAGTCCATCCAAGGCCAACACATATCCATGACCACCAAATCCCATCACCTGCCCTATACACACAGGAACAGTCAGGCTGGTATGCCTGAACACCTCACGCGTATGCGTGTTCGAAAGATGAACTTCCACCGTGGGTAAACGGCAGGCCTTGATCGCATCGCGAATCGCTACACTCGTATGCGTGTATGCGGCGGGATTGATGATGATACCGTCATATGAGCCCCAGGCAGCACCGATTTCGTCGACTAATTCGCCCTCGATGTCGCTTTGGAATGCCTCGATGCGCACACCTCTTTCAGAGGCGTATGCAGTCAGGTGACGCATAATGTCTGCAAGCGTTTCATCTCCGTAAATTGCGGGTTCACGTGTGCCTAGCAGTCTAAGGTTCGGGCCATTCACAACCAGTATGTTCATCTTGAGCCTCCCGTTCTGGTTCATCAAAACGTATGGCGGCCCGAACGACGGTTATCCCGTCGCACGTCACCGTCAAGAAACGTCCATCCCGCGTTCGAACTGTCAGTCGTCCGCGCATCACGTCGCGCCCGACCACAAGACCTTCGGCGTCTTCGAATTCCTTACACGTCACAACGCTGCCGTTTTCAGGCAAGTGTTCGCCTGCGGCACGGTACTGTTCGTATTCGAAGCGCAAACAGCACTTCAAGCGCCCGCAACTCCCATTAATGGATACCGGATTGAGCGACATCTCTTGCGATTTGGCCATCCGCACATTCACCGACTGAAACTGACGTTGCCACGTGCAGCAACACACTGGACGCCCGCACGATCCGAGACACCCTATCAGCGCCGCTTCATCACGCACACCCACCTGCCACAGGTCAACATGTGTTTTGAAATCGCGCTGCAACTGCCCAACAAAACGGCGTAAATCAACCGGGAACAGTGCAGAATAACGAATAAAAAACCTGTCTCTCGCGTACGAAAACCGCGTGTGCAGCAGTTTCACATGCCCTTTTTCATGACTGACCGAAAGCAAAAAAGCCTGCCGCGCCTTCTCACTCAGCACCGCATTCTCCCCTATCCGAGTCTTATCTTCCTCCACTTGTTTGCGCACAACACGGAACGCAGGCGTTCTTTCTTCCGTCCCGCCGTTTTCATTCATCCCAAAAATATCGAGAGCGATGCCGGTGTCCATCCCGTAATCAAGTTCCACCAAACAGGCATCACCAGGCATAAGAGCAAGGGAAGGCGGAACCCGACAGAGGAACACCCCGTTTTCCGGCATCCTGATATGTGCAACTGTCAGCATGACAAGTCCTACGCCACACCGTGGTTAATACGATCCATAGCATACGCTAATATCGTTTCTTCCGACAGGCTCTTCTCCATTTGGCGCGTCAACTCCTCAATAGCGCCCAGATTATAGATCGCCTTCGCTAAGGTGAGACGTTTGGCACGCTCTTTCAACACCGCAAGTTTGTTGGTGTTGAAAACCAAGGCATCGGAACCGCCGGTCTGTAACACGAGCAAATCCCGGAACCACCGCAACAACGTCAAAAGAAAATCCGTACGCATTTCACGGTATCGCGCATTGACTTTCGCATCAAACACCTCATCGTCTTCCTCCGTTTTGTCGTTCTCCTTTCCTTCGCCGGTCACCATCTGCGCGGCTTTCTCCTTGATGTCAGCCAATACCGAAAAAAGCACAGTCGCCATGGCCAGATTCTCCATGGGTCGCCCCCATAGCGGACTCGATAACGTCTCGATCACCCGGCTTTTCCACGGCTCGCTCAATTCGCGAACGTCCGTCAAATCAATTCGTTGGCATCGGGACACAATGGTAGGCAACAGCTGTTGCGGCGTATCGGAAAGCAACAGGAAAAGGGTTTTTTCCGGCGGCTCCTCCAATGTTTTGAGGAATGCATTTGCAGAAGAGTCATTGAGACGGTCCGCGCCGACTATCACACCGGCCTTCCATCCCCCTGAAAACGCGGTTTGCGTGACCTCATGAATCAGTTTATCGCGGATTTGATCGGCACTGATGACGCGCGATTTTTTCTCAGGGAAAATCCAATGGATGTCGGTTTCAATACGCTGGACCACGCGCCGGCACCCTTCGCATGAACCGCATGGCTTATCACCGGTCTGACAGAAAAGCGTCTGCAAGATACGAGTCGCCAAATCCATTGCCGCGCCACGCACGGATCCGACAATTAGATACCCATGTGCAGGTCGTCCCGCATCGATCGCGCGTCGCATCATCCGGAAGGTGTCGTCAATGTTCATTGGGGTCTCCCCCCATCAGACGACGGATGACCGCCGCGCGGATTGCGGATGCCACCTGTTTCTGTTCCCCGACGGTATCCACCACGACAAACCGGCTCGGCTCCTGCCGGGCAAGCTCAAGAAATCCGTTACGCAAACGGATGTGGAATGCCTCCGCCTCGCGTTCGATCCGATCCGGTGCGGCTGAAGTTTGAGTCTGCCTTGCCAGCAATCTTGCACGGCTTATTTCAGGCAAAACATCCAACAGCAGTGTCAAATCCGGTTTGAGCCCGTGCGTGGCAAAATGATTCATCGCACGCAGTTTGTCAACGTCGAATCCGCGGCCGTAGCCCTGATACGCTAAGGTCGAATCCTCAAACCGGTCACACAACACCCAAGATCCGCTAGCGAGTGCCGGGCGAATGAATCGCTCAACGTGCTGCGCACGGCTCGCGAGGAACAACAACACTTCAGCCCGTGGCACCGGCACCTCACCAGATCCGCCGTGTTGCAAAAGATCACGGATCGCTTCACCCGTTGGCGTGCCCCCCGGTTCCCGAGTGACAATCACCTCAATGCCGTGTTCGCGAAGATAGTCGGCCAGCAGAAGGATATGTGTGGACTTACCGCTACCTTCCGGACCTTCAAAGGTGATGAACTTTTCGTTTGCCATGTTACAACTTCTTGATTTTCTGTCCCTCTTTTGAGTCGCGCACCTCCCAGCCTTTGGATGCGAGTTCCTCACGGATGCGGTCAGAGCCGCGCCAGTCTTTGTTCGCACGCGCGGTGGCACGCGCATGTACGAGCGCCTCGATTTCCGGCGGAAGAGCCTCTTCATGGGCAGTACGTCCGAAGCGGATCAAGCCAAACACCGAATCCAGCGCGTCGAAGACCTTCAGCACAGCCGCTGCAGATTCCGGCTTAAATGAACCCACACGCATCGCACTGTTGCTCTCGCGCACAAGTGAGAAGAGTGCCGCGAACGCTTCGGGCATATTCAGGTCGTCGTTAACCGATGCCGTGAAAAAGTTGCACACATGGGTTGCCCACGGTGGCACCAAACCCGCCGCCGCTGAACCGGCGAGGGCGGTCAATGCGTCGACGCACTCGTCGACGCGGGCGAGCGATGTGCGCGCCGCATCCAATGCGTCAAAAGTAAAATTGAGCGGTTGGCGATAATGACCGTTTATCAGAACATACCGGATTTCCCGCCCCGACCAGCCCTTTTGCAACAAGTCACGTAACGTGAAAAAATTCCCAAGTGATTTGGACATTTTTTCGCCATTCACACGCAAATGGGCGCAGTGCATCCAAAAGTTGACAAAGGGCTTTCCCGTCGCCCCCTCCGCTTGCGCAATCTCGTTCTCGTGATGGGGAAACAGGTTGTCGATACCGCCGGTATGAAGATCGAAAGTTTCGCCCAGATACTTCATGGCCATAGCAGAACATTCGAGATGCCAACCGGGGCGTCCCCTACCCCATGGCGACTCCCAAACCACATCCCCGTCATTCGAGTCCCATCCCTTCCACAATGCGAAATCGCCGTAACTCTCCTTCTCGTACTCGTCGTTTGCCACACGCGCACCGGCTCGCAGATTCGCCCGGTCAAGATGCGCAAGTTTTCCATAGCCGGGCAACTTTGCCACACTGAAATATACAGAGCCGTCATCCGACTTGTACGCGAGTCCCCTCTCGAAGAGTTTACCGACCAGCGACAACATTTCTGGAATATGGTCAGTCGCCGCCGGATAGACCTCGGCAGACTGGACGTTCAACGCTTTCAGGTCGTCGAAAAAAGCTTGAATGAAAGGAGCGGTGAATGTTTTAAGCGGTACGGCAGCTGCCCCCGCGCCACGGATCGTCTTGTCGTCAACATCAGTCAGATTCATCACCTGCGTCACACGACACCCGTTGAACAGCAGGACACGCCTAAGAATATCCTCGAACGTGTAGGCGCGGAAATTGCCAATGTGCGCAAAATTATAGACCGTCGGCCCGCACGTGTACATTCTCACATGTCCGGATTCGATGGGTATCAGTGCTTCTTTTCTGCGCGTAAGACTATTATAGATCTGCATCGTCATCTCTCTCCGCCAAACGTTGCCCTGAAGGCAGTTGCCGCATGACCGTCGCCACCGCCATGGCGCTAATGCCTTCACGGCGGCCAACGGAATCCATACCTTCATTGGTCTTGGCTTTAACGGAAACACGGGAACAATCGATTCCCATCACTTCCGCGAGCCTTGACCGCATAGCGGTGAGGTATGGCAAAAGCCTGGGCGCTTCGGCAACAACGGTCGCATCCGTATTCAGGATTTTCCATCCCGCCTGTGTCAATCGCGCGACCACCCGTCCCAGCAAGATCGTGCTGTCCACATTTTTCCACGTAAGGTCGTTGTCTGGAAAATGCAGCCCAATATCGCCATCGGCAACTGCACCCAGCAAGGCATCACATAGCGCATGAATCAGCACGTCGGCGTCCGAGTGTCCAAGAAGGCCGCTCTCGTGCGGAATATCGATGCCGCCCAACACCAGTCGCCGTCCTTCTATTAGCCGATGAGAATCGTATCCTATTCCAGTCCGTACCATGGCCGATACTATACCGGATTTCCGGTGAGTGAACAATCCAACAACCTGAGAGATCAAGGGGACGGAAGTCCGGCGGTTTCCAATTGCGAGAAGTCAGATCAGCGGGCGCCAGGCGCGCCCATCGCGGGTCATCAGGTGGCCCGCCGCCTTTGGGCCGTCTGATCCGGCCGGATAGGTGTACAGCGGACAGGCATCCGGTTTGGCCTGCCAAAGGTCAAGTACGGGCGTGAAGAGACGCCATGCGGCAGCGATCGTTTCGTTGCGGACGAAGAGCGTGTGGTCATGCAGCATGGCGTCCAACAACAACCGTGCGTATGCGTCAGGCGCATCCAATTCGGCTCCTAGGTCTGCGTAGTTAAACGCGAGCGGTAACTCGCCCATGCAAAGTTTTGGCCCGGGACGTTTGGCTTGCAGGTTCAAACACATGCCCTCATCGGGCTGGACTTTTAACACGAGCGAATCGGGGGCCGCCTTTCCAAAAAGCTTGTTCGGCGACGGCTTGAAGACCAAAAAAATTTCGCTGGTACGGGAGGCAAGGCGCTTTCCGGAACGCAGGTAGAAAGGCACCCCGTGCCAGCGTGGAGTATCGATCCAGAGTTTCATGGCGGAAAAAGTTTCTACTGTAGAGGCCGGATCGACACCTAACTCTTCACGGTAACCGGGCAGGCCGTTACCGGCTCGGTACTGGCCGCGGACCACACAGGTTTCGAGCGCGTCAACTGGAAAAACGCGAATCGCCCGAATCAGCGCGAGTTTCGCGGTGTGGATGGCCTCTGCAGAAAACGTCACGGGGGGTTCCATGGCGATTAACGCGAGCATTTCGAGCAGATGATTCTGAAACATGTCACGCAAGAGGCCGGCCTGTTCGTAGTATCCCGCGCGGTGTTCCACGCCGAGGGTTTCGGAAACGGTGATTTGTACGTGGTCGATATAGGAGGCACACCAGACCGGTTCAAACAAACTATTTGCAAAACGTAATATCAGAATATTCTGTACCGTATCCTTACCTAAATAATGATCGACGCGGAAAAGCTGATCCTCGCGGACATAGCGATGGAGAAAAGTGTCAAGTGCGGCTGCAGAAGAGGTGTCCGAGCCGAAGGGTTTTTCAAGCAGCAAGTGCCTCCACGCGCCACCTGCGTCCGGCTCATTCAGAAGACCGGCCCCCGCAAGACAGGCGATGAGGGGCTGGTAGGATGTCTGAGGAACGGCGAAGTAATAGAGGCGGTTAAAGGCCGCTGGGGTGTCGAGTTTGTCTAAGGCATCAAGGTGCGCGGTCAGCCGGCGGAACGAAGAGGCGTCGGTGTCAACCGTACGCACATAGCTGAAACGCTCAAGAAACGCATCGCATTCATCAGGGTTTGCCGAGGGTAATGTGTTTCTGGCCACATCACGGAATGACGCGTCATCGTGTTCAGTCCGTCCGCAACCCACGATGCGCGACGTGGCATGCAACAGTTCGCGCGTATGCAGTTGAAAAAGCGAGGGGATAAGTTTGCGGCGCGCAAGATCACCTGTTCCACCAAAAAGAACCAACACACAGGGCGCGGGCGAAACTTCTAGACAAAACCGTGCAGGTGTGTGTGTGTTTCTCATAGCCCTCCCATGACGCCCACATGAAACGGCAATTCCTTAACGTTTCAGCTGGACTTGTTTCGTTTTCTTGCCGGTTTTTTCGCGGCTTGTTTAATCACCGGCTCCTTCGGTGAAGTTTCGACGCGGGACGGCTCCGGATGCGGCGTGCGCAACGGCAGTTCTCCCCGCATCCGGAAGACTAACCCTTGTTTATCGTCCCCTAAACTTATATCAATCACACCTTCGGTCAATATCCCGCGCAGCAGTTCTTCCGCAAAGGGGTCTTCTAAAAAACGCTCTACCGCTCGCCGCAGCGGACGCGCGCCCAATGCAGGGTCAAACCCCTTATTAACTAGAAATTCCGTCGCTGAATCCGCGAGTTCCAGACGGATCGACTTGGCCTCCAGACGTTGACGCACTTTGGCCAGCTCGATGTCAAGGATTTGAACCACATCCGCTTTTGCCAGCTTCCTGAAAACAATCACATCATCGAAACGGTTGAGCAACTCTGGCTTGAACACCAGTTTTGCAGCGCTGATCATCCGGTCACGCAGTCGGCCGTAATCGTCGTTTTCGCTTTCGCGTACAAAGCCCAGCCCCTGCCCCTGCTTCTCATAGTCGAAACCAAGGTTGGAGGTTAAAATCACCACCGTATTGCGAAAGTCGACTTGTCGCCCCAAACTGTCAGTAAGCCGCCCCTCCTCTAATATCTGCAGCAACATGTGCATGACGTCGGGATGAGCCTTCTCAACCTCATCAAACAACACCACACTGTAGGGTCTCCGTCTCACGCGTTCGGTGAGTTGTCCGCCCTCTTCATGTCCGATATAACCCGGGGGTGAACCGATCAGGCGTGAGACAGTGAATTTCTCCATATACTCTGACATGTCAATTTGGATCAGTGCCTGATTGTCGCCAAACATTTTCTCCGCGAGGACTTTTGCCAGAAGCGTCTTGCCCACACCCGTGGGACCAAGGAAAATAAACGATCCGATCGGCCGCTTTGGATCCTTAAGATCCGCCCGCGAACGCCGCAGCGCGCGTGACACGGCCTGAATCGCAGGTTCTTGGCCTATCACCGCTTGCTGCAATTCCTGTTCGATATTCAGCATCCGGGTCAGTTCAGTCTGGCTCATCCGCTTTATCGGCACACCGGTGATATGCGCCACCGTCTCAGTCACATCGTCCACCGTCACGGGCAACGCCTTTTCAGCATATTCTGCTTTCCACGTCGAAACGGTCGTGTCGAGTTCCTGTTTCGCTTTGCGTTCCTCATCGCGCAGCGCCGCAGCCTCTTCGAAATGTTGGTCGCGGATCGCGACATCTTTTTTCTTCCCGAGTTCACGAATACGCTGCTCATAGTCGCGCACGTCCGGTGGACGTACCGCCACCTGCATCCGCACCCGTGCCCCCGACTCGTCAATCGCGTCAATCGCCTTGTCCGGCAACTGCCGTCCAGGCTGATAGCGGGCCGTCAGCTTTGCCGCCGCTTCAAGTGCTGCTGCCTCGTAGAGCACATTGTGGTGCGCCTCATACCGCGGAGCAATGCCTTTGAGAATCGCGACCGTCTCCTCGATAGTCGGCTCGTCCACACGCACCGTCTGAAAACGCCGCTCGAGCGCCCCATCCTTTTCGATGTGCAAGCGGTATTCGGTCAGCGTGGTGGCACCGATGCATTGCAATTCACCCCGCGCCAAGGCAGGCTTGATAATGTTCGCCGCATCCATGGCGCCTTCCGCACCGCCCGCTCCCACGATGGTGTGCAACTCGTCGAGAAACAGGACGATATTTTTTTCGCGCCGGACCTCATCAACCACCGCTTTAATCCGTTCCTCAAACTGGCCGCGGTATTTGGTGCCCGCCACCAGCAGCGCCATGTCCAGCGCGATCACACGCTTGTCGCGCATGCGTTCAGGCACCTCGCCCATAACGATCACTTGAGCCAACCCTTCGACCACCGCCGTCTTGCCTACCCCCGCCTCGCCTAACAACACCGCATTGTTTTTTGAGCGGCGGCACAAGATTTGGATGACGCGCTGCAACTCGGTTTTGCGTCCCACCACAGGATCCAGCTCTCCCTTTTTTGCGAGTTCCGTCAAGTCGCGTCCAAAGGCATTGAGCGCGGGCGTTTTGGGACGATCCTTGCCCCCTCCGCTTTTTTTGATCCCCTCACCCGGCAGCTGCGCAGACGGAAAGTCATGATGCTTTCCCTGTTGCGCGTCATCCGGCGTTCCTTCACCCAAGGGGTCGTCATCCACGCCCCCGTCTTCTTCCATTCCCTCGAGGCAACGCCGGATGCCGTCCACAACCTCGTCCAATCGCACATTCAACGATTGCAGGACTTGGGCCGCAACCCCTTCACCCTCGCGCAGTAGAGCCAGCAGCAGATGCTCAGTGCCAGCCAATTCTTGCTGCATAGCATGTGCCTCTGCGACGGCCAGTTGCAGAACTTTCTTTGTGCGCGGTGTGTACGGAAGTTCCCCCTTGGTTTTAATTTCTCCGCCGAGCCCGACCATCCGTTCCACGGCAATGCGGACATCATCAAGAGCTATTTCCAGTTCTTCCAGCACCTCGACCGCCACGCCTTCACCTAATGCAACCAACCCCAGCAAGAGGTGTTCAGTGCCAATATACGGGTGATTAAACCGGTCCGCCTCGCGGGCGGCCAACTGAATTGCACGTTGCGCACGTGCAGTGAAATTACCGAATCCGTTCATAACTTTTGCCTCATTCTATCAGAAAACACCCCATACCCATGAGGTCGGTTATTCCTCCATCCGGGCATTTAAAAATAACAGCTAACCTTTCAGCTTCACATGCGCCAACTTGCGACTCAGAAATCCGGCACGGACCTCGTCGCGCTCTTCGGACATCAGGGATGTTTTCATTCCCTGTTGCATGTGCCCTGGTTGCATCAACAAAATGAGCTTGTCGATATCAAACACCTTCAGCCGCGTAAAGAATCCCAGCGCTGCGCCTAACCGCATCGCCGACAGGAACTCCAACGCCTCCACCGTCGACAGCAACCGCGCGTTTTGCAGTACACTCAACGACCGCGCCAAACAATCCATCAGCACAAGCGGCATCTCTTGAACCAATCGTACACGAGCGTTGTGTTCCTGCCGCACAACCTCACCGCTAATACGCGCCACACGCTGGACAATCGTTTCTTCGCTTACGCCCAGCGCATCCATGTTGGAAATCTGATAAATTTGTCCAGCCGCTTCGGAACCCTCGCCACCGATCCCGCGCACCAGAAGCCGCATCCGTTCCAAACCGCGCACGACTGCTTCAAGCTCGCCGAGCAGGCGTAACCCTAACAAGTGAACCATGGCGCTTGCCCGCAACCCCGTGCCCACGTTGCTGGGACACGCGGTCAGATATCCAAAACGAGGCGACCACGCATAGTTGAGTTGGCGCTCCAAGAGTGTGTCAAGCTGATCAGCCCGCTGCCATGCTGTCTGCATATCGAGCCCGAACGAGAACCCTTGAATGCGCAAATGGTCTTCTTCATTGACCATCATACAGACCTGGCTTTTTTCCAAACGGGCGATACCGCCACCTGCCGCGTGTTCCAACAAATCTTTGCTGATCAGGTGCGCTTCGCGTAACATTTCGAGATGCTGCGCATCGAACGAGGCTACCGGTTCCAAAGTCGCCCCGGTCTTCTCGGTTTCCAACGCTGCACGCACCTTGGCAAACACGCGCTCACGATCGCATTCAGTCGCCCAGTCCGGAAACCGTTCGTCAGACAGATTTCGCGCGAGCCGTACACGGCAACTCATCGCAATGTCACCAGCAGACACAGTTTTCGTTCTTCTCGCAGAGGCGTCCACATCGGGAGTCATCCTCATGGTGCCAGCCTCCCCTTCGCCGATTCGTCGCCACCTAGTTTACCGAGTTGGTCACGCAGGATGATGGCTTCTTCGTACCGCTGTCCCTTCACCGCGTCATCGAGCGCATTCAAAAGTTGCTGACGTTGCCATGCCGCTTTGGCTTTCTCAGGTGTCTTGCCCGTGTGCTGTGTGGCACGATGCAAATCTGAAATGGCGGCTTCCAGATCTTTTGAAAAAGCCTCGTAACAGGCCGGGCATCCCAGCCGCGACCGTTTACGATATTCGCCCCTCGAGATTCCGCACACCGGACAAGCAGTCTCCTCACGGTTAATCGATTTACCCACAATCTCGAAAGCGGCATCGAGAATCATTCCCATCAGCGGCACAGCCGAAACCCCGTCCTCCCCGTTGTCATGCGGGAGCGGTGGATGCGGCACATCACGCCGAGATTCCCTCCGTGCACATTCTTGGCACACGAACAGTTCAAGGATTTCGCCCTCGATTGTTTTGTGGACAACCGTCTCCGCCTCAACCTGATGGCACATTTCACATTTCATTATTCTTCCCAAATTAGAATTACTGTACCAGAAAAACGCCGCCGCCGCAAACCATCGCACCTGTGTCGCATGCACAAACACAAATCAGCAAAACGCTATTTCTACCGACGTGAGATATGCGCCATCCGGCCTAATTTCGTCATCGGGCGAGTTTCAATGGCGGAGGAGTTTCTCAAGCACAATGCCGCCGAAACTCAGAACCGGTTCCGTGCGGCATCGGAAGGGTTGGCGCATGACAGTGAACCCCATGTCATCTTCAAAAAACGTGTTCCGAACGCGATTGTACTAATCCGTACGGGCGACACCACACAATATGCCAACAGGATCATCGAATCCGCGTAGTCAAGTTTACCGGCCGGGTTCCCTGCCGGTACCCGACCTCTAATCAGGTCATCCACGGCGGCCGGGAAAAACGTTTCTTAGGCTTGCCGCCTTCGTTCTGATGCCCATGTCCGGTATGCGGCTTACCGCTTCCGGGTTTGCGCGTGTCTGCCGGCGGATGGGAAGAGCGTTTCGGATGGTCGGCATCTCCCCCCTTGACCTGGGGCAGGCGTTCTTGTCCCATGGCTTGATTTTGGCGCGATGGCGCCGTATGTTCATGGCGACTGGGTGTTTTGTCGCCTTGAACACGGAAATCCGGTTGGGTGCGTCCGCGGAAGCCACCGGACCTGCGCGGATGACCGGCGTTGGCGGGATGTTGTCTGCCCGGACGGCGCTTGTCCTGCGCCCATGACGGCCGGGGCAATGAATCGGAATTGCCTTTCCCCGCAGCCTTTTCCGCTCTTTCCGAATGAAACTCGTGATCTTTGTCGATTTCGATACTCTTTTTGATCACACGTTCGATCGCCCGCAGCAACCCCCGCTCTTCGGCACTCACAAATGAGAACGCTGCCCCGTCGGCACCCGCACGGGCCGTGCGCCCGATACGATGCACATACGATTCGGTCTCTTCGGGCAGGTCAACATTGATGACATGCGTAATCCCGTCCACATCAATGCCGCGTGAAGCAATGTCTGTAGCCACTAATACACGGACATGGCCGTTGCGGAAAGCATTCATTGCGTCGGTTCGAGCCCGCTGCGTCTTGTCGCTATGGATAGTCTCTGTCCGGATACCGGCCTGTTGAAGTTTGCGCTCGATACGGTCTGAACCGCGGCGCGTCCGCGCGAAAACGAGCACCTTCGTCATTTCGGGGTGATGGCTCAGCAAGTGGATCAGAAGGCTGTCTTTATTGGGCTTATCCACGAACATGATTTTCTGATTGATCTTATCGACAATCGGCTTGTCCGGAGAAATCGTGATAGAAACCGGATCCTTAACCATTGACATGGCTAGCCGCATTACATCGGGAGAAAGCGTAGCTGAGAAGAATTGCGTGTGCCTCTCTTCCGGCAATTTGGCAAGGATACGCTTTATGTCGGGCAAGAACCCCATGTCCAACATGCGGTCGGCCTCATCCAGCACAAACTCCTCGACATGTTCGAGCGACACATGTCCCTGTTCCATCAGGTCGAGTAAACGTCCCGGTGTGGCAACAACAAGTACAGCGCCGCGATCGAGCGCGTTCACCTGCGGATACTGGTTGACCCCGCCAAAAACAACGGCGAAAGGGAGACCCAAATAACGTCCGTATGCGGCGGTACTCGTCGCAATCTGCGCGGCGAGTTCACGCGT
>JAQVSS010000100.1:11309-13213 GCA_028700415.1 Kiritimatiellia bacterium | reverse complement strand
CCATGCCCTCGTGGACTGCGATTTCGTGGAGCGCCGGGGAGTCTGATCCCTTGCCGATCGCGGCACGGATCGCGTCCGAGATCGGCAGGACTTCCATGATGGCGCCGCGGCCTTTGTAGCCGGTCCCGTTGCATTTGAGGCAGCCGCCGGGTTCGAAGATGGTCGCGCCCTCGAAGAACGACGGGTCGATGCGGTTGGCGGTGAGGACGTCCGGATCGAGCTCGCACGGTTTTTTGCAGAGCGGGCAGAGCTTGCGGAAAAGGCGTTGCGCCTGGGCGAGGATCAGCGACGAGGAGATCAGGAAGGGGGGGATGCCCATATCGATCAGGCGGGCGATCACGCCGCAGGCGTCGTTGGTGTGAAGCGTGCTGAGAACCAGATGGCCGGTGAGCGCGGCCTTGACCGCGATGTCCGCGGTCTCGCCGTCGCGGATCTCGCCGACGAGCACGATGTCGGGGTCTTGACGCAGCACCGAACGCAGGACAGAGGCGAACGTGAGGCCGGTCTGCTGGTTCACGTGGACTTGGTTGACGCCGGAGAGCTGGTATTCCACGGGGTCTTCGGCCGTGACGATGTTGACATCCGGCTGGTTGAGGTCTTGCAGGCAGGAATAGAGGGTGGTGGTTTTCCCGGAGCCGGTGGGCCCCGTGACGAGGATGATGCCGTGGGGCTGTTCGATCGCGAACCTCATGGCCTTGAAGGCAAAGTCGTCGAGGCCGAGCGCGGCAAGGCTGGGGGCCAGGTTCGTCTTGTCCAGAGTCCGCATGACGACCTTCTCGCCGTGGATGGTCGGGAGGATGCTGACGCGGATATCGACCTCCTTTTTGAGGGCTTTGACCTTGAAACGCCCGTCTTGCGGGTTGCGGCGCTCGGCGATGTCGAGGTCGGACATGATTTTGATGCGCGAGACGATGGCGTTGTGGAGGGATTTCGGCGGGCTGGGGCGTTCGATGAGGGCGCCGTCGATGCGGTAGCGCAGGCGGGAACTTTTTTCCATGGCCTCGAAGTGGATGTCGCTGGCGCCGGTGCGCAGCGCTTCGACCAGCATCATGTTCACCATGCGGATGACGGGAGCCTCCTCGGCGGTCTCGAGCGCCTTGTCGATGCTCTCCTCCTGCTTCTGGGGCTCGCTGGAGAACTCGATGTCGGTGTCCTGCACCTTCATGATGTTCTCCATGGCAAGATTGGGGTTCTCCGCGTCCTTTTGCGTCTGGACGCGGCCTAGGGCATCAATCACTTCCTTCTCGAAGGCCACGAGCGGGACGATCTCAAGATGTGTGACGCGGCCGACCTCCTCCTGTGCCAGAAGGTCAAAGGGGTCGCCGAAGGCGACGGTCAGCCGTTTGCCAAGCTTGATGAGCGGCGCGGCCTTCAGGCGCATCCAGAGCTGTGGCGAGCCCAGTTCCAGAAGTTCGGAGGGAAGGATGAGCGACGGGGGCAAAGTGATGGGGGGGATGTTGAAATAGGCCGCCGCAGTCAGCGTGAAGACCTCCGGCGACACGAGACGGCTCTGCACCAGAAAACGCTCGAGCGGAAGCTTGCCCGCCTCGGCGAGGGCGTTGGTCAAGTGCGCTTCTGTCAACACGCCGCGTTTCAGGAGCGCGCTTTGGAAACTCGGGTAATGTACCGGTTGGGACATGGCAGGTTTGAAAACGGGGTTAACGGGTTAAAGTCACTGAGACAATTTATTATAGCATGAAAGATGCCAACACGGTCTGGCGGGCGGTGCGGGCCGGCAATTCTACTTTCGCATTTTGGCCGGACGGAAATACGGGGAGGCGGCACGGATATTGCTTACAGAAAACAGGGAGAATCAGTATGGGCAATCCGGATCCTAAAGTGAACGAGGCCATCGAGTTTTTCGAGCGAATGCTGCAGACGATGCCGGGGGATCGGACCAGTCT